>NZ_CDRVLZ010000048.1:0-1508 GCF_977072305.1 Adlercreutzia sp. CNCM I-6207 | reverse complement strand
GGGGGTGCGGACAAAAAGTTGGACACTCCGGTGTCCGGATTGGAGTCCGCATGTACCCGTTGGAGACCAGGGAGCTCGCCGTGGAGGCCGTCGCGGCGGGGTTCAGCCTGACCGAGGCGGCCGAGCTGGCCGGCTGCAGCCGCACGGCCGTTGTAAATTGGGCGAAGGCGGCGGGCGTCGCCCCGCCGCCCCGCAAGAAGGCCGTATACTTGCCCTTCGACAGGAAGATGGAGCTCGTCGCGCGGCTGGAGGCCGGGGAGCGGGCCGCCGACCTCGCCGCCGAGGCCGGCGTCACCGCCGCTGCCGTCTCCGGCTGGCGCCGGCGGCTCCGCGAGGAAGGGGCGCTCTCCCTCATGACCGACTCGGACATCGCCGCCCGCGCGCCGGAGCCCCGCGAGGCGCCCTCGGAGCTCGAGGAGCTCAGGGCCCGCTGCGAGGAGCTGGAGCTGCGCAACGCCGTCCTCGAGGGGACGATCGACATACTAAAAAAAGACCCAGGCGCCGACCTGTCCGCCCTGACGGCGGCGGAGAGGGCGGCGCTGGCTGACCGGCTCAGGGGGCGCTTCGGGCTGCGGGCGGCGCTGGCGGCGCTGTCCCTGCCGCGCAGCACGTTCTACGACCGCCTGGCGGCGGCCTCCGCGCCCGACCCGTACGCCGCCCTGCGGCCCCTGGTCCGGGCCGCCTTCGAGGCGTCCGGGGGCGCCTACGGCTACCGCCGCGTCCGCGCCGAGCTCGCGCGGGGCGCCGGCGCGCCGCAGCGGGCCCGCGGCGCGGCGGGGCTCGACCCGGCGCGGCCGGTGGCGGTCTCCGAGAAGGTGGTGCGCCGGATCATGGCCGAGGAGGGGCTGCGCGCCCGCGCCCCGCGGGCGGCCCGCTACAGCTCCTACGCCGGCGAGGAGGGCCGCGCGGCGGCGCCCAACCTGCTGCTGGTCGACGCCGGCCGCGACCTGCACGACTTCTCGGCCGCCGCCCCCGGCGAGGTCCTGGTCACCGACATCACCGAGTTCAGGCTGCCCGACGACCCGCGGAAGGTGTACCTCTCGCCGGCCGTCGACCTGTTCGACGGCGACGTCGCCGCCTTCTCGGTGGGCACCTCGCCGTCCAAGGCGCTCGTGGCCGAGATGCTCGCCGGCGCCGTGGCCGCCGCCGGGGGCGGCTTCACGCTCCACAGCGACCGCGGCTGGCACTACCGCACCCCCGACTGGGTCCGCGCCTGCGGGGAGGCCGGGGTGGAGAGGTCGATGTCGCGCAAGGGGCACTCGCCGGACAACGCCGCCTGCGAGGGGTTCTTCGGCAGGCTCAAGGTCGAGTTCTTCCACGGGAGGGACTGGCGCGGGGTCTCCGCCGAGCGGTTCGCCGCCGAGCTCGCCGAGTGGATCCGCTGGTACCGGGAGGGGAGGCTGAAGGCGTTCGACGAGGGAGGGCGCAAGGTGTACGATACGATAGCCGGCCGCAGGAGGCGGCTGGGGCTGGCCGCCTAGGCCGTCCGGAAAAACGTCCGCACCCCC
>NZ_CDRVLZ010000047.1:0-1626 GCF_977072305.1 Adlercreutzia sp. CNCM I-6207 | reverse complement strand
CACGGCGTAAAGTTTTTGGGGGTCGAGGGCGTCAGCCCCTCCGATTTCGAGGACAGGCTTTAGCCTGGCCGAGGAATCGGAGCAGCAAACCTAGAAGGGTTCTCCTATCCTTGCATTGGGATAAAAGCAAAGAGAAAAGGAGAACCCGACAGATGCATGATACAACAGCGCCGTGGGCAAAGGCGTCGTCTTTGCTCGCATCGTCGTTTTCCGAGATCCTCGACGAGGAGGGGATCAACTTCGAGGAGTTCGAGTCGAGGGCGATAGCCCTCGGCCACGCCGCCATCGCCGAGGCCATATCCCTGTCGCTCGAGCGCAAGGACGCGTCGCTGTGCGCCGCCCTGGGAGACGGCCTCGCAGTGCACGACCGGAGGCCGAAGACGCTCGCCTCCGAGATCGGGGATCTCGCCTTCAGCTGCAGGCGCGCCCGCGACAGGCACGGCAACACCGTCGTCCCCCTGGCCGATTTCCTCGATCTGCCCTGGTGCGCGCGCGTCACGCCGGGGGCCAGGTCTTTTCTGGTCGAGGCCGGCGCCGACGTCTCCTACCAGAAGGCCGCCAACCTGATGGCGCGGCACGGCTCGCGCGTGAGCGCCACGACGGTGATGAACTCCCTGCGCACGGCCGGGGCGCTGTGCGCCGAGGAGGACGCCGCGCTCGCGGAGGACCTGTTCGCGAACGGCGTGACGCCGCCCGGCGAGATCGAGTCCGAGCAGGTGCTCGTCGAGGCCGACGGGACATGGGTGAGCCTCCAGGGCGTTGCCGGGGGCGAGCCCGACCGCGTCGAGATCAAGGCGCTCGTCGCCTACGGATCGAAGGAGAAGGCGGGGAAGAAGACCAGGCGCACGGACTGCGTCCACCACGGCTGCGTCGGATCGCCCGACGCGTTCTGGACCCAGGGCATCGCCGCCATCGGCACTAAGTTCGACCTGTCGAAGGTCGAGGTGTGCCACATGGGGACCGACGGCGAGGGGTGGTGCAAGCGCGGCACGGAGTTCTTCCCGGCCAAGGTCAGGTCGACCGGCCATCTCGACCCGTTCCATGTCAACCGCGCCGTGCTCTCCTGCTTCGACAAGGAGAACGCCCGCGGCGCCTGGCACGTGCTCGACGTGCTGAACGACGGCGACAGGGAGGAGGCGTGCCTCTTGCTCGAGGCCATGCGCGACTTCGGCATCGCCCGCGAGAAGAGGGCGGGCGAGGTGGTCGGCTACCTGCGCAACAACATCGACCTCGTGGCCGTCGAGGGCCCCTCGCTGGGCACGATGGAGTCCGAGAACCAGCATCTGTACGGTTCGCGCATGGACAGCGTCCCGTGCGCCTGGTCGCGTCCCGGCGCATCGGCGATGGCCAGGGTGATCAGCCGGAAGTCCTCGAAGCGGGCGATCCCGTCCCTGACCCGCTCGCGCTCGCTGACCCCGAGGCGCGCCGAGCAGCGCGAGCGCAGGATCCTGAGCGCCCTGGCGGGAGGCGCGGGCAAGGTGGTAGAATGCGTTGGCAGCGGCTACCTGCCGCCGCATAGAGCCAGTCTCGTCGGCAAGTCGGCCGAAGTTCGCCATGCGGCGGGGATAGACAAGGGCATGGTCCCTGTGCTGGGATAGGAATTACCCCCATCAACTTTACGCCGTC
>NZ_CDRVLZ010000046.1:0-1669 GCF_977072305.1 Adlercreutzia sp. CNCM I-6207 | reverse complement strand
CCTCCCGATTATCGGCGCTGCATGGAACAGGCATCGGCGCTGTGGACATACATCATCGGCGTAGCGTGGAACAGTCACCGCTCAGGCGTACCGTACGCAGCTTTCGATCTGCAGCGGAATGGGTGGAAGCCGGGACTCCCGGCAAGACGCCAGCGCTCAAACCGCACGGCACTGCCGACAACGGACTACCCGACAACCCCAACGCGAAACCGCAACGTCTACAGAAGGATCGAGGGTTTGCAAGCTAATGTTGTACGGCCACAATTGCCCCATGAATTCAAAACGAGGCAGATAATCATTCAGTCGGGAGCCAACGTATGGCCACACGAGATGAAAACGGCAGAAGCGCTTGCGGCAGCCGGCCGCACCGTAGAATTCATTCGGCGAAGCGAGGAGCAGCGCACAACATCAGCCGATGCGATAATCGACGGCATCGTCTGGGAGATGAAAGCGCCAAAAGCATCGAACCTAAAGGCCATTGAGAAGAACCTTCGCAAAGCGCTCGACCAATCCAATTGCGTTATTCTCGATTCCCGCAGGATGAAGGGAATACCCGACCATGCTATCGAGCGCGAACTTCAAGCGTGCGCGGCCGGACGCATCAAGAATCTCAAGCGTCTGTTGTTCGTGAATCGTAAGGCGCAGGTCATTGACATCAAGTGAGTTTGGTGTAACATTCAAAACGCAAAGCGCCCGAATGGTGAGTCATCACCTGCCTCCGGCGCTTTATTTTTTGGGATACCCCGAATATCCCGAATACCAGAGCCCGGGTTTCCCCGATTTCACCCTGCGAATATGTCAACTAGACACTTAACAAGGTGATGCCTATGACCGTGCTTCGGCATCGCGGGCGGCCTCGCGGGGAGGCGCCTGAAGCTTTCGATCTGCGGCGGAATGGGTGGAAGCCAGATCTTCCAGCAAGATGCCAACGCTCAAACCGCACGGCACTGCCGACAACGAACTACCCGACAACTCCAACGCGAAACCGCAACGTTCCAAAGTATCCTTTGCGGGGAAAAGCCACAGATCCGGAAAGTAAGCGAGCCCCTACAGCTCGACCGAGAAGACCTCCGTCTGGTTGACCAGGTCCAGCTCAAGCTGCAGCGCAGCGATCTCGTCCGCGACGGCGCGGTAGTCCGCCTCTGCCTGGGCGACGTCGTAGTTCGCATACCGGTACTCGATGGGCCCGTTGCTGCTGCCGAAGTACCGGTTGCCCAGTCGCTCCTGGGGCTGCCGCGAGGCGAGCCCGTTCAGGCGCTCCTTGCGCCCCGACAGCTGCGCGAGCAGGATGAGGGCCTCATCGATGGTGATGCCCCGCTCGGGCAGAACCGTCTTCATGTTGAATCGGTGCAAGGCGTGACGAATGGCCCGCGCCTGCCCGTCGATCTGCGCGACCTTCTCGCGCACGGCCCCGTAGTCGTAGGCGGGAGGCTCGGCCGCCTCCCCTTCCGCGAGCACGTAGGTGCTCACCTCCTGCTCGGTCCGCAGGAGCCGATCTTTCTCATCCTGCAACCTCCGCAGGTACTTGTTGGCACTAGCCGATGTGAATTCCACACGACCACCTCTTTCTCTGAGTAGTAACCCTCTCCGGTACCAACAATCAGCAGAATCTGGTACCGCCAGTCAGCGGGCTTGGTACCCTGGGTAAGATAAATTGGTACCGCCGCCC
>NZ_CDRVLZ010000045.1:0-1686 GCF_977072305.1 Adlercreutzia sp. CNCM I-6207 | reverse complement strand
CGCCGCGACGGCCTCCACGGCGAGCTCCCTGGTCTCCAACGGGTACATGCGGACTCCAATCCGGACACCGGAGTGTCCAACTTTTTGTCCGCACCCCCGTTCCTCCAGGAAAATTGACGTTTGTGGTAATTGCCTCACTAGGCCAATGCTGGCTGAAGTGAACGGATGTGTGCCCTCGCGATCTTGGCTTTCTGAGGCCGACCCCCTTCTCGCTCTCTTCGCCAACGAAGCCGTATGACGGAATAAGCATCTTTTTGTTAAGCAGGAGTTCATTGTGGCATACAGGACACTCACCTTTATCGCTGTAGTTTTCTATCGGCCAGACGAAAGTTCCGCAAGTGGGGCATTTTCCGTATCGTCGGACTTGAAGCTCTTGGCCTTTGGGCTTCTTGACGCCTACGGATTTCCAAAGGGTTTTACCTGCAACGATTTCTGAGCCAGGCGCATATTCTCTGATAGCTTGGCGCATACCTCTGGAAAGAGATAGCCTGTTCTCTTCAACGGATTGTTGTATTACGGGAAGATGGAGTTCTACGAGGTCGGTCGGAAAACCATATTTTGGAAGGATGCCATTTTCCGCTAGGACAGCAATGGTTTTTTCCTTTTTAAGCGCGTCTCTGGATTTGAATAAGCTTGAGGTCAACCGATCATTGACGTCTATATTCTGCTCAATACCTTCTTGGATTCGTTCAAAGTCAGCATGCTTGAGGCTATGAGCAATCGGTAATCTACCTCCTTCTTTTCCATTGCGCCAATCAAGAGGGTTTACGAGCTTAGCGACCCATTTCCACCTCTCTACTCCGATCTCATTTGCGACTGAAAGATTTTGGGGAATGATTCGTGCGATCTGCGATCGTATGCTATTGGGCCGTGATGCGAGATATGTCTGCAATTCCTTGAGGCCGTTTGGTTCCGCACTGGAGAGATCCATGAAGTCATTGTAGTCGTGGGAAAAATCCTTATTCAAAACCTCATGAGCATAACGGAAAAATTCAGACATAGCGACAGCGAAGACATGGCGTACGGCGATGGCTGCGTTGTCCAGATAGCACATAGGAACTCTTGTTTCACCGGCGATTATCTTTGCAGGATCGTTGAAATGCGCAATGTCGTGAGGACGAAGGCGCGCAAACGTGATTGCGTATCCAGGTTTTCCCGCACGACGTCCAACCCGGCCGGCCCGTTGGGTGTAGTTTGCAGTAGTAGGAGGAATATTTCTCATAAAGACGGCTCGCAAGTCGCCAACGTCCACGCCTAGTTCAAAGGTTGTAGTGCAACTGAGCACATTCACGTTTCCTTTGATGAAGTCGGCTTGGATTTCCCTTGCCCTTTTGGACGACAGCTGTGCTGTGTGTTCCTGAATGTCGAGGGGGAGAGCATCTTCTTGATATACTGCTTTGTAGTAACGATCTTTGTTTCTTGCTTCGGTGAACGTCGTTTTTACCATCGACCCCTCGCATTTCGTCGTGGTGCAGACTCCGTTCGTGTAAAGATGAGTCTCGCATCCGCATGCGTCGCATCGATATATAATATCGTCGTTCGAGTGGGGGCAGATTGTCCAGATATCTTTATTGAGCCTGAATCTTTCTGCGTACGGTACGCCTGAGCGGTGACTGTTCCACGCTACGCCGATGATGTATGTCCACAGCGCCGATGCCTGTTCCATGCAGCGCCGATAATCGGGAG
>NZ_CDRVLZ010000044.1:0-1812 GCF_977072305.1 Adlercreutzia sp. CNCM I-6207 | reverse complement strand
GGCGGCGGTACCAATTTATCTTACCCAGGGTACCAAGCCCGCTGACTGGCGGTACCAGATTCTGCTGATTGTTGGTACCGGAGAGGGTTACTACTCACCTATAGTTAGACGACCATGAGGCTTTGAGAGCGTCACGAAAAGAGCCGGATTGCAGTCCGTTCGATGATGCATGTAGTCTTCGAGGTGCAATTTTGCTCGCGCGTCAAAGTAGACCATGCGCTGCTTGTTTCCTTTCCCGAGGACAATGCACTCTCTTTCGTTTAGGTTAATATCTTCCCGATTGAGTTTAACGAGTTCTCCGACGCGCATCCCCGTTGAGGCGAGAAGGTCGACGAGAGCCAGATCGCGACGATTGAGACAATTCTCGCGGATGGTTTCGAGGTCTTCGTCAGAGAAAGTTTCCTTGATAACCAGGGCTACCTTCACGCGATGAATGCGTCTAACGGGACTTTTGACGATATAATCTTCCTCTTCGAGCCATGAAAAGAAACTGGACATGATGCGTCTTATATTGTCGATGGTAACCTTGCTTGATCCACGCTCGCGCTCGTATTTGGTCAGGTAGCTACGCAAGTCTGTCGTTTCTACTTGGGTGAATGGCATTTGAAGGGATGCCTGAAGCCTTTCTAGGGTATTGCGGTAGTAGTCCAGGGTCTTGAGAGAGCATCCTTCGACTTGCTTTGCTTCGATGAAGGCGGCAATGAGGTTTTCGTTGCGCTTAGTTTCCGTTGGCTTAGATTGAGAGAAGGTGCATTTGAGTACTTCGCGCAGCTTTTTCATTTGGTCGCAATTAAGGAAAGGCTGCATTTGGATAGAGATCGCGTCAATAGTGGTCGCATGCATGGGTTCCTCGTTTCTGTTACGGTTTGCTTCAATGAATTGACGTTTGCACTTATAAACGTTATCATATGCTTGCTGAAATTTGAATGAGGAGGCAATGATGGCTGCCAGCACTTTGACGATTCGCCTTGATAGCAACTTGAAGGACGAGGCTTCCAGGGTTGTCGAGCACTACGGCCTTGATATTTCTACGGCTATGCGAGCGTTCTTGACGCAGATTGTGAATACCAATGCAATTCCTCTCTCGCTTGATTACGAACAGCCGAATGAGGAGAGTCTGATTGCCATACGCGAGACGAAGGAGATGATTGCTAACGGATCGGGCGAGAGCTACAGCAACGCTCACGATCTGATTCAGGCGGCTTTGGCATGAGCGCGCGACTTGAAGCGAAGTTTGCCCCAGCATTTAGCCGAGATTTAAAAAAGAAAGCTCGTAAGCGAGAGTGGGATCTTGCTGAGTTAGAAGCAGTCATTGCTCTTATCTTGGAAAATAGTGCCGAATCCATCGAGATCCTCAAGCACAGACACAATATGCATAGGCTTTCGGGCAGATGGGAAGGAAGCAACGAATGTCATGTTGCCAATGCCGGTGATTGGCTTCTCATCTGGTGTGTAAACGGCGATACTGCTTATTTTCAGCGCACTGGCTCCCATGATGAATTGTTCCGACAGTAGTTGCCGTAATGGTTGAATCTTGGGCTCGGGCTTCGCGAACGAGCTTCGCTAAATGACCATTTAGCTGAAATGGCCATGATGCTATTCGATAGCGAATGCCCCCAAACAAATGAACCGAATGCGGTATTGTCAGATGTCGCCGAGATCACCATGGGCCAATCTCCGTCAGGATCTTCGTACAACGAAAACGGCCACGGTTGCGTACGGTACGCCTGAGCGGTGACTGTTCCACGCTACGCCGATGATGTATGTCCACAGCGCCGATGCCTGTTCCATGCAGCGCCGATAATCGGGAGG
>NZ_CDRVLZ010000043.1:0-1871 GCF_977072305.1 Adlercreutzia sp. CNCM I-6207 | reverse complement strand
TGAGTAGTAACCCTCTCCGGTACCAACAATCAGCAGAATCTGGTACCGCCAGTCAGCGGGCTTGGTACCCTGGGTAAGATAAATTGGTACCGCCGCCCATCGAGCCTAGAATTCCATGTCGCGAGCCCAATCCGGGGCTCGCTTTCATGGAAAGGGGCACGATGCCTATGTCCAAGAACAAGAAAATCCTCCTGATGCTGGCCAAGGGAGGGGCCACCCAGTCGGACATCGCGGCCGCGCTTCACGTCAGCAAGCGCGACGTCTCCGCCGGCGCCAAGGTGATGCGCGAATGCGGCCTGACGTTCGACGCCGTGAGCTCGATGGACGCCGACGCGGTCGATGACATGTTCTTCGCCAAGGAGGAGCGCCGTCCGAACGACGCCTACCTGAGACCCGACATGGCGGCGCTGGTCGAGCGCAAGAAAATGAGTCGGAAGCTGCCGGTGAAGCTCTTCTGGCTCGAGTACTGCGAGCGCGCCGCGGCGGAGGGGAAGCTCGCCTACGCCTACCAGACGTTCTGCGAGATGTTCGCCGACGCCGCAGGCAAGATGGGCGCGACCAGGCACTTCTCCCACGAGCCGGGGGCCAAGTGCTTCATCGATTGGGCCGGCGACGTCGCCCACCTCACCGACAAGCTGCTGGGAACCAGGACCAAGGTCTACGTCCTGGTCGTCACGTTGCCCTTCTCGGACAAGTTCTGGGCGGAGGGCTTCTGCGACATGAGGCAGAAATCCTGGCAGGAGGGCCAGATCCACGCGTTCGAGGAGTTCGGCGGCGTTCCGCGCATGTGGGTGCCCGACAACGCCGCCACGGCGACCGATCGGGCCGCAGCCCCGCGGGTCACGCTCGTGAACAGGGAGTACGAGCGCTTCGCCGAGCACTACGGGGCGGCCGTCCTGCCCGCCCGGGTCCGTCGGCCGCGCGACAAGAGCGTGGCCGAATCGTGCGTCGACCTGGTTGAGCGCTGGATCATCGGGCCGTCCGGCGAGATGACATTCTATACCATCGACGAGTTCAACGAGTTCTGCGCGGAGAAGGTGGCATGGCTCAACTCCCGGCCGTTCTCCGCCAAGGACGGCTCGCGCGACTCGGTGTTCGAGGAGGAGCGCATGCACCTGATGCCCCTTCCCGCCGAGCGCTACGAGATGTGCGAGTGGCGCAGCGCCAAGGTGGCCCCGGACTACCACGTCACCGTCGACTACATGCACTACTCCGTCGACCACTCGCTCATCGGCGAGCAGGTCGACGTGAAGCTGACCTCGTCGTCGGTCGCGGTGATGCACGGCGGGGCGGTGGTCGCCGTGCACCCGAGGCTTCACGGCCGCAAGGGGCAGTACTCGACCAACGTCGAGCACATGCCCGAGAACCATGCCGCACTGGACGACCCGTGGTCGCCGGAGCGGTTCGCGTCGTGGGCGAGGCGCGTCGGCCCCGAGACCGCATCGGCGATCGAGCGCGTCCTCGCCAGCCGCGCGATCGTCGAGCAGTCGTTCGTCTCCTGCCGCAACATCCTCGGGCTGTCGAAGACGTACGCGCCGGCGCTGCTCGAGCGCGCTTGTGCCAAGCTGAACGCGGCCTCGGCGCTTCCCAGCTACACCGGCCTCAAGAACGCGATCCTCGCCATCAAGTCGTCCGACGCCGAGGAGCGAGCCAAGGGGCGCCCCGTCGGGGCCGCAGGCTCCGGCGAGCTGGTGGACCGCGCCAAATCGGCGGGCCGCCTGCGCGGCGCGGACGCCTACAAGAGAGGCGGCGAGTAGGATGCTTACCGAAGAGCACTTCGAGCTGTTCAGACAGTTCAGGATAAAGGCCATGGGGGACAAGCTGCGCGAGATGGTGGAGGACGAGTCGTACGATCGGTTCACCTTCGAGGA
>NZ_CDRVLZ010000042.1:0-2593 GCF_977072305.1 Adlercreutzia sp. CNCM I-6207 | reverse complement strand
TGCCTCCTGCGCGCTTGTCCGATGATGATTCCGCGCGTCGCCGATACTCATTCCACGCGTTGCCGATAGCCTAAGGCTCTTTCCTCCTCCACTTCCTTTCCTAGAATTCACCTGGGTGCCAAAAGGGCGCCTATGGCCATCTAGGGAAAGGAAAGAAGAATGGTCAAGTACAGAGAAATCCTCCGATTGATCGCGATGGGGGTGAGCCAGGAAAGCGTCGCATTCTCTTGCGGCTGCGCGCAATCGACCGTCTCGGACGTTATCCGAGCGGCACGAGCGCGCGGCCTTTCCTGGCCGCTCCCGGAGGAGATGGACGATGCGGCGATCCGGTCCGTTATCTACCCGAAGAGGAGCCGCAAGGCCACGGACAAGGCCGCCATCGACTTCGAGCATGTGGCCCGGGAGCTTGGACGGCGCGGCATGACGCTGTCGCTTCTGTGGAACGAGTACTGCGATTCCGCCGTGTCGCGGGGCGAGGAGCCCTACATGTACTCGGCCTTCTGCAGGGAGTACAGGAAGTGGGCGCAGGCCCACGACGTCCGCATGCGCATCGACCACAGGCCGGCCGAGACCATCCAGGTGGACTGGGTCGGGGACACGGCGGAAGTGGTCGATCCCGATACGGGCGAACTTCTGAGGGTCTACGTGTTCGCGGGATGCCTGCCCTACTCCAACTACCTGTTCGCCGAGGGATTCTACAGAACCGACGAGCAGGCCTGGATCGACGCCCATGCCCATATGTTCTCCTTCTTCGGCGGCGCGACCCCCGTTCTCGTGCCGGACAACTGCAAGACCGCGGTGTCCAAGAACACCAAAGAGGCGCTCATCGTCAACGAGCAGTACCGCCGCATGAGCGAGCACTACGGGTGCGCCGTCGTGCCCGCCAGGGTCAGAAGGCCCAGGGACAAGGCGAGCGTGGAGATGGGAGTCGGCCTCATCGAGCGCCAGGCCATGCTCGCGCTGAGGGGAAGGCGGTTCATGTCCCTCGGCGAGTTCAACTCGGCCCTTGCGGACCAGGTCGCCGCCATCAACTCGCGCCCCTTCCAAAAGCGCGAGGGCAGCAGGGAGAGCGTATTCCTCGCCCAGGAAAAACCGCTGCTCATCCCGCTGCCGGCGACTCCCTACGAGATGACGGCCCGCAAGGAGGTCACCGTCAATTTTAACTACCACGTGTGCTTCGACGGCTGCTGGTACTCGGTTCCGTTCGAATTCGTGAAGCGCACGGTCGCCGTGGTCGCGACGGCGAGGACCGTGTCGGTGATGGCGGACGGCACGCGGATCGCCATGCACGAGCGCGCTCACCGCAAGGGCGAGTACCGCACCAACCCCGACCACATGCCGGATGCCCACAGGGACTACGCCGAATGGAACGGCGCGCGGTTCAGGTCGTGGGCCGAGAGCATCGGGGAGGCCACCGCGCGGGCGATCGGGGCCATCCTGTCGTCGCGCAGGATCGAGCAGCAGTCGTACCGCTCGTGCCGCGCCGTGCTCGCCCTGGAGAAGACCTATGGAGGGGAGCTTTTGGAGGAAGCGTGCCAAAAGGCCCTTCTCAGGACGCAGAGGCCCAGCTACAAGACTATAAAGGGCGTAATAGCGGCACTTGCCCGGGAAGTCGGGCGCACCGACGAGGCGGCAGGCGCCTATCTGAGGGGCCAGGACTACTACCGAAAGATCGAGAGCGCAGGCGCCGACAACGGCGAGAAAGGCGGACGATGATGGCGAGCCAATCGACTATGGACAAGCTGCACGACATGAGGCTGTCGGTGATGGCCCGGGCCTATCGCGACCAAGAAGAGCTTCCCGCGGCATCAGGATTGAGCTTCGACGAGCGCCTCGCCATGATCGTCGACGCCGAATGGGACTCGCGCAGGACCAACAAGCGCCTTCGGCACCTGAGGCAGGCGGGCTTTCCCGAGCAGGATGCGAATATCGCCGATGTCCGCTACGATGACGACCGAAAACTCGACCGCGCCCAGATGGCCGAGCTGTCCAACTGCTCGTGGATCGCGAGCAGGCGCAACATCATCGTCACAGGGGCGAGCGGAGCCGGCAAGACCTGGATATCCAACGCCCTTGGAGTGGCTGCCTGCAACGCGTTCTACACCGTGCGCTACACCAGGCTGCCGGAGCTGCTGGACGAGCTCACCGTCTTCAAAGACGAGGAATGGCTCAAGCAGCGCAAGAAGTACATCAAGTGCGATCTGCTGATCATCGACGATTGGCTGCTGGAGCAGGTCAAGCCAAATGAGGCCAGGGAGATTATGGAGGTAATCGAGGCGAGGGACAGGACCGGATCGCTCATCCTGTGCTCGCAGTTCCCGCCGTCGGCATGGCACGCGAACCTGGGCAACGGGGCCATTGCCGACGCCGTCATCGACCGCGTGGTGTACAAGTCCTACACCATCCACATTGCAGGCGAGGAATCTATGCGCAAGCGGATGAGAGGAATGGAATAGGAGCAAACCGACGAAGAGCGGGAGGGGTCGAAACGGCCCCTCCCGATTATCGGCGCTGCATGGAACAGGCATCGGCGCTGTGGACATACATCATCGGCGTAGCGTGGAACAGTCACCGCTCAGGCGTACCGTACGCA
>NZ_CDRVLZ010000041.1:0-2606 GCF_977072305.1 Adlercreutzia sp. CNCM I-6207 | reverse complement strand
TGAGTATTGCGGCATCCTCGGGTGGTGATTCCGCAATGCGTCAGTGCGCAAATCCATTGGCCATCGGTGCGCGCTTGCGCCGACAATCGGGCTGGGAGTCATTCTGCTCCCAGCCCTTTTTCGAGCTTTCAGTCGCTCGACTTCCGCGGTCTTCGCGCTAGATTATGCCGGACATCCTCTTCCTCATGGATTCGGTGCCCTCGATGTGCATCACGTGCGAGTTGAACACCAGCCTGTCCACGACGGCGTCTGCCATGGCGTTGTCGCCGAGCTTCGCGCGCCATCCGGAGGGCGCGAACTGCGAGCATAGAATGAGCGATCCCTTCCTGTGCCTTGCCTCCACTATCTCCAGAACTTCCCTGGTCTGAGATGGAGATATCGTCTCCAGCAGCCAGTCGTCGACGATCAGCAAATCGCAGGCGATGTACCGCTTTCTCATCTTCGCCCACGTCTCGCCTTTTGCGATGCACAGCGTATCCAGCAGTTCCGGCAGCCGCACGTACCTCACTGTCTTGAACGCATTGCAGGCAGCCACTCCCAAAGCGCATGCCATCCACGACTTCCCCGCACCTGAAGCGCCCGTGATTATGAGGTTTCTGGCCGCGTCCACCCATGTGCAGTTCGACAGCTCCATCACCTTGGCGCGATCGAGCGCACGGTCGGGATCGTAGCGGACATCGCACACGTTGGCATCGGGATCGCAGAAGGCCGCCTGGCGCAGGAGCCTCGTCCGCTTGTTGGCGCGCCTTGCGTCCCATTCGGCGTCGACCAGCATCGCGAGCCTGTCGTCGAAGGGCATCTCGGCCACGCCGATCGACTCCTCCTGCTCGCGGTACGCCCTTGCCATCACCGACATCCTCATCTGGTAGAGCTTGTCCATCGTCGCTTCGTTTGCCATCTTAGCCGAACCTCCTATCGGTCGCATCCGTCGAACTCGTCGTAGCAGTCGTCGGGCCTTCGGTAGGCGCCCGCATCCGGATCGGGGGCGGTCTCGGCCGCTATCTTCTGGAGCGCCGTCTTCACTGTCTTGTAGCTGGGGCGCGCCGTCCAGGTGAGCGCCTTTGCGCACGCCCTTTCCAGGAGCGCGTCCCCGTGCTTGTCGGCAAGGCCGAGAAGCGCCCGCGCTGAGCGGTAGGCCTGCTGCTCGACCTTGCGCGACTTGAGTATCCCGTCCACGACGGCGAGGATGGCCTCCCCCTTCCCCGCCGCCCAGCTGCGGAACCTGTCCCCGCTCCACGCCGTCCATTCCCTGTGGGAGTCGGGCATATGGGCGGGATCTGTGACATAGGCGCCGGCGGGAGATGTCGAGCGCCTGTGCATGGCGATGCGCTCCCCGTCGCAGATGACGGCCACCGTCGTTCTAGTGGCGACGATGCCCACCTCGCGCCGCACGTAGGCGGCTGGCACCGAGTAGTAGCGCTTGTCAAAGGAGACATGGTAGTTAAACTGGACGGTGGCGGTCTTCCTGACCGTCATCTCGTAATGGGTCGGCGGCAGGGGCTGCAAGCGGTCCTTCTCCCGCCCGAGGAAGGCCTCGCGCCTGCTGCCGGCCCGCTTCTGGAAGGGCGCGGAGTTGATGGAATCCACGGCCTCGTCGATTGCCGCAGCGAGTTCCGCGATGCCGATGAACACTCGGTCGCGCATGGCGGCGATGACCTTTCGCTCCACCACGCCAACGCTCATCTCGACAGCGGCCTTGTCCTTTGGCCTGCGAACCCGTGCCGGCACGACAGCCACGCCGTAGTGCTCGCACATGAGCCTGTACTGCTCATTGACGACGAGCTCCTCTACCGTGTTCTTGATGACGCCGGTCTTGCAGTTGTCCGGCACGACGATGGGCGTCGTGCCGCCGAACTCGCGGAAGGCGCGGATGTGCCCGTCGATCCAAGACTCCTCTCCCATGTTTGGATAGGGCCAGGCGAAGATCATCGAGGAGTACGGCAGGCAGGCCACGAACACGTGGGCCTTGCGAATCTCGCCGGTGTCCGGGTCGCAATACGCCGGGCACTTGCCAGCCCAATCGACCTGCATCTCCTCGGCCGGGCGACGGTCGATATGCAAGGTGATGCGGTTCCGCTGCGCCCATTTGCGATGGCGCTGGCAGAAAGCCGAGTACATGAAGGGATCGGCGCCGTGATCGGTGGCCTTCACGCAGTATTCGCTCCAAAGAAGCGTCATCGTGACCCCGGGTTTGCCCATCTCGCGCTCGATCCACTCGTGGTCGATGGCGAACTTCCCGTCATCGCGGGTCTCCTTCGGCGGGTAGAGCACGGCTCTGATTGCCGCATCGTCCATCTCGCCGGGTAGCGGCCACTCAAGCCCCTTGCTCTTAGCGAGCTTCTGGATCAGCTGCACGGTGGATCTCGCGCAGCCGCAGGAGAACGCTATGTTCTCCTGGCTGATCCCGAGATAAGTCAGTCTCAGGATCTCTCGGTACTTGACCATTTTTTCCTCCTAACGTAGAAATGGCCCGGATGCTTTTTGCACCTGGGCCAATCGTAGGAGATTGGAGAGATTAAAGCGCCATCATCGGCGCACACCGACCGATAGCGGACAAGCGCACCGATGGCTCGCGGAATCACGGACTGAAAACGCCGCAATAATCA
>NZ_CDRVLZ010000040.1:0-2725 GCF_977072305.1 Adlercreutzia sp. CNCM I-6207 | reverse complement strand
GCACCCGCGCAAATCTACGTTTGGCAGCGTGATTGTACCACCCTGCCGCGGCGGCTAGATGAGCACGCCCTCATCCCTACACTGGTTGACTGTCGGATTTTACTTTCCTCTGTTCCCATGTTCTCTCCCACTCCCCAAATTTGCTTTTTTGCTTCCATTAAATCTTCCTTACTATATTCCATTGTTACCCTCCATAACTTCTGATTGTTGCCGTCTTGACGATTATGTATCTTTACATTACCTTCTGAAACATATGGCGCACCTTGTCCAGGCGGCTGTTTGGACGGCGGGGCTGGATGACCGGCTGACCGACAGCGGCCTGATATCCTTTCAGCTCTGTAAGGCATACGCTCCGCCCGTTGGTGTAAAAGGCCAGATCAGTACGGTATGCCTGTATACAGCGGGCGGGAATCTCGCCAGTAAAGACAACTTCATCCTTTTTTACCTGGGCCGTTTCGATGGTGGCACAGTATTTCGGTGCATCATGATAAGCCCTGGAAAGGTATTCCTGGGGCGCATAGAGGATGAAGGAGAGATAAGGTTCCAGCAGCTGCGTCCCCGATTCCTTCAATGCCTGTTCCAATACAATCGGGGCCAATGAGCGGAAGTCCGCCGGCGTGCTGACCGGACTGTAATAAAGCCCGTATTCAAAGCAAATCTTACAGTCCGTTACGTTCCAGCCGAACAAGCCCTGCTCCAGCCCGTAACGGATACCATCCCTGACAGCGTTTTGAAAACTCTGGTTCAAGTATCCCAGCGAAACCCGGCTCTCGTATTGTACACCGGAGCCAAGCGAGAGTGGTGTAACAGACAGTCCTATGGATGCCCAAAACGGGTTGGGCGGCACCTCGATATGGATGGTGTGGCTGGCTGCTTTGAGCGGCCGCTCCATATAAATGACGGAGGGTTCCTTTACCACTGTTTCAAGCTTGTATTTTTCCGACAGCAAAGCGGAAACAACCTCCAACTGCACCCGGCCCAAAAAAGAAAGAATGATCTCATGGGTGATGGAATCCACTTCGCAACGCAAAAGCGGGTCAGTATCCGCAAGTTGCGTAAGAGCGTCCAGCAGCCGTTCTCTTTGCGCTGCCGTTTTCGGCGCAATCGCCGTCCGCAGCATGGGGAGGGGGTCCTCGCGCCACCTTTTACGAGGGAGCCGGGTTTGGTCCCCTAATACATCGTTTAACCTCACGCTGTCGCTGGGAAGGATAACAATTTCACCCTGATAAGCGGTGTCTGTCCGAACAATTTCCCCTTTGGATGGAATACGCATCTCTGTGATTTTCAGCTTTTCTCTCCCGGCCAGGGCCACCGTATCCCGCAGGCGCAGCGTTCCGCTGTATAACCGTAGATAGACACGCCGCTGGCCGCAATCGGTGTACTCAACCTTGAAAACGCTGCCGCATAGGGCGGCGCCCCCCTGTTCCCCAATCGGTTGGAACAGCCCTGTCACCGCATCCATCAACGGTTGAATGCCAAGGCCATTTTTGGCGCTGCCATGATAGACTGGGAACAGGGAGGCGTCTTGAACCCGCTGCTGTTCCTCCCGCGCAAGTTTTTCCCGGCTGATTGGTTCTCCTGCGATATACTTTTCCAATAATTCATCGTTATTTTCGATGACCGCATCCCATGCTTCTATGTCGGTATTTTCCTCCAGGACTATTTCCGGGGACAGCGACACCGTCTGCTTGATGATAATATCGGCGGAGAGCTTATCCCGAACAGACTGAACCACGCTCTGCAAATCAACGCCAGCCTGGTCGATCTTGTTGATAAAGATAACGGTGGGAATGTTCATTTTCCGCAGGGCATGGAACAGAATACGGGTCTGGGCCTGCACGCCATCTTTAGCGGAGATCACCAAGATGGCCCCATCTAAAACAGCCAAAGAGCGGTACACCTCCGCCAAAAAATCCATGTGGCCGGGCGTATCCACAATGTTAACTTTACATCTGTGCCACTGGAAGGAAGTGACTGCCGCTTGAATGGTAATCCCACGCTGCCGCTCCAAAAACATGGTGTCCGTCCTCGTTGTCCCTTTTTCGACGCTCCCCGGTTCTGAAATGGCTCCGCTGGCATATAGCAGGCTCTCCGTCAAGGTCGTCTTTCCAGCGTCTACATGGGCAAGAATTCCAATATTGATTATTTTCATGTGATTGTCCTCCCTTTACAGCCCCAAAGGGCATAAAAATCCCCAGCAGTAAAATACTTTTACCACTGGGGATTATAAGTTGCGGACATACACATATACAGCATACACCTGTTTGTGATTGCTGTTTTTGGGGATATGTCAAAATTGATAAGGCAAAAGTATTCTTAAATTGGGTACAAAAAACTAAGCCCCTACAAAAGGAGCTATCATAATCCTTTGTTCCCACTATTTGATTATAGTTTTATTTAAGAATACCTTGCCGCATATTTTTTACTCCTTTTCTGGATTAAATCATTGTATCACATCAGTTTTAGGAAAGCAAGTACCTAAAAGAAATTTTTCTTCCCCTTATATGTAACAATCATACCGGCTTCCTAGCGTTCAGAATGTTTTCTGCTGTCTGCTGTGGTGTTTGGTTGGAATTGTCCAACCAAAAGCCGATCCGTGGTGTTGTCTGCATTTTACTAAATACAAATTTGACAGTCAACCAGTATAGGGATTATCTCGCTTCCTCGAGCTGCGGAAACTCGCGTCGGCCATGAACAAATGGCGGAGCACCCTTTCCACTTTGGG
>NZ_CDRVLZ010000039.1:0-2500 GCF_977072305.1 Adlercreutzia sp. CNCM I-6207 | reverse complement strand
CTTCTCCGTCGCCCCATCGGTAATGCCGCGCCGTCGGCGGTGCGGGAATGTCTGCCCGCTGCGCATCGGCTACGCCTCTCGGCCTCGCCTTAGCTCCCGACTGACCCTGGGGGGATTAGCCTCGCCCAGGAACCCTTAGGCTCACGGCGCCAGGGTTTCTCGCCCTGGTCTCGTTACTCATGCCAGCATTCTCACCTCCGCGCGGTCCACAGCAGGTCGCCCTGCTGCTTCGCCCCCCGCGGAGAGCTCCCCTACCACTGAATTCTCAGTCCGCCGCTTCGGTGCATCGCTTAGCCCCGTGAATTGTCGGCGCATGTCCACTCGACCAGTGAGCTGTTACGCACTCTTTAAATGCATGGCTGCTTCTAAGCCAACATCCTGGTTGTCTGGGCAGACGCACATCCTTTGCCACTCAGCGATGACTTGGGGACCTTAGCGGGCGGTCTGGGCTGTTTCCCTCTCGAGCGCGCAGCTTAGCCCACGCCCTCTGACTCCCGGCCTCTCGACCCGCGGCATTCGGAGTTCGGTTCGAGTCGGTAGGCGGTGAAGCCCCCTCGTCGATCCGGTGGCTCTACCACCGCGGGTTAACGGCCGAGGCTAGCCCTAAAGCTATTTCGGGGAGAACGAGATATCTCCGGGTTTGATTGGCCTTTCACCCCTATCCTGGGGTCATCCCCTCCGTTTTCAACCGAAGTGGGTTCGGCCCTCCACGGGGTCTTACCCCCGCTTCAGCCTGCCCCAGGATAGCTCACCCGGCTTCGCGTCTGCAGCGTGCGACTCACTCGCCATCTTAAAGGCTCGCTTTCGCTGCGGCTCGTTTCCAAACTTAACCTCGCCGCACACCGCAACTCGCTGGCTCATTCTACAAAAGGCACGCCGTCACAGCGCAAAGGCTGCTCCGACTGCTTGTGGGCGCACGGTTTCAGGTACTGTTTCACTCCCCTCTCGGGGTGCTTTTCACCTTTCCCTCACGGTACTGGTTCGCTATCGGTCACAGGAGAGTGTTCAGCCTTGGAGGGTGGTCCCCCCGGCTTCGGACCGGGTTTCACGTGCCCGGCCCTACTCGGGATGCGCAACAGTGGGGAGACGGGTTTCGCGTACGGGGCTCTCACCCGCTGCGGCCGGCCCTTCCATGCCGTTCCGCTACCCGACTCCTTTGTAACCACTCCACGGAGGGCAGCTCCGTGACGTGCGTCCCGCAACCCCCGGGCGGCAACGCCTGCCGCTTACACGCGCCCGGGTTTGGGCTGGTGCGCTTTCGCTCGCCGCTACTCGCGCAATCTCGGTTGATTTCTCTTCCTCGGGGTACTTAGATGTTTCAGTTCCCCCGGTTGCCTCCCTGCGCCCTATTTGATTCAGGCGTGGGTAGCAGGGCATGACCCCTGCTGGGTTCCCCCATTCGGAGATCCCCGGATCAAGGTGTGTTTGCCACTCCCCGGGGCTTATCGCAGCTTGCCGCGTCCTTCGTCGACTTCCTGTGCCAAGGCATCCGCCGTGCGCCCTAGATATCTTGTCCATTACCTAGGTCGCCAAAGAAGTAATTACTTCTAATGGTTTCGTCCGTTGGATATAAATGAGAATTTATTCCGTCGTATAACATACGTTCGCGATCGTGATGAATCGTCTATTCCATGATGCGAGCACCCTCAAGAACCTAATCAGCTTAGGAAATTGATGTTGGTGTTGATCATGTTGACATTTTCATGTCACGCGCTATGCAACTGTCAAGGTGCGCGGGGCTCTCGCTCGGAGCCCTCGCAGCCGGATGCTGGGGAGGATGAGAACGGCTCTAGGTTATCTCCCTAGAAAGGAGGTGATCCAGCCGCACCTTCCGGTACGGCTACCTTGTTACGACTTCACCCCCCTTACCCTCCACACCTTCGACGCCTCCGCCCCAGAAGGGTTCGGCCGGCGGCTTCGGGTGCAGACGACTCGGGTGGTGTGACGGGCGGTGTGTACAAGGCCCGGGAACGTATTCACCGCGGCATGCTGATCCGCGATTACTAGCAACTCCGACTTCACGCAGGCGGGTTGCAGCCTGCGATCCGAACTGGGACCGGCTTTCCGGGATCCGCTCCCCCTCGCGGGGTGGCAACCCTCTGTACCGGCCATTGTAGCACGTGTGCAGCCCAGGGCATAAGGGGCATGATGACTTGACGTCGTCCCCACCTTCCTCCGGCTTGACGCCGGCAGTCTCCCGCGAGTCCCCAACTCAATGCTGGCAACACGGGACGGGGGTTGCGCTCGTTGCGGGACTTAACCCAACATCTCACGACACGAGCTGACGACAGCCATGCACCACCTGCGCGAGCTCCTCTCGGCCACCGCGTCTCCGCGGCTTCACTCGCATGTCAAGCCCTGGTAAGGTTCTTCGCGTTGCTTCGAATTAAGCCACATGCTCCGCTGCTTGTGCGGGCCCCCGTCAATTCCTTTGAGTTTTAGCCTTGCGGCCGTACTCCCCAGGCGGGGCGCTTAATGCGTTGGCTGCGGCACGGGGGGA
>NZ_CDRVLZ010000038.1:0-5010 GCF_977072305.1 Adlercreutzia sp. CNCM I-6207 | reverse complement strand
TGGGCGGCGGTACCAATTTATCTTACCCAGGGTACCAAGCCCGCTGACTGGCGGTACCAGATTCTGCTGATTGTTGGTACCGGAGAGGGTTACTACTCATGCCGGAGTCGCCGGTTCCCTCGTTGACCAGTTTCTTGACGGCGGTCAGGGCAGGAGCGTCCTCCACCTCTGTCGTCACCTCTGCCTTCTTCTCCCCGTTCGCAGTCACCGCGTTGGTGATGTCGTTGTCGGTGGCCTTGACGGTATAGGAGTAGGATACGGTGACGGTCTCGCCGACGAGCAGGCCTTGGAGCGTTGCGTTGGAGAAGTCCGCTGCGCCGCTGAGGTTGCTCTCAACGGTGACGCCGGGACCACCGAGATCGACCAGCGAGTCTCCCAGGATAATGGGGTCGAGATACGCGACGCCCCCGGTGTTCGTGACGGTAATCTTGTAGTTGATGGTCTCGCCGGTCTTGAAGGTGCCGCCCTCGCCAGATCCCTCGTTCGCGACGCTCTTCTCGATGGTGTACTGCGGCGTCTTGGCCTTCCAGATCGCGAAGAGGATGTCGTCTCCTGCAGTCAGCGTATAGTGGTCGCCCGCAGTATAATCAGCGAAGGCACTGTCCTCGCTGGTGCTCCAGCCGAGGAACTCATGCCCCTCCCAATCGGGAACCTCGCTCGTCACTATGACCTCAGAGCCCGTCTTGCCAGCGGTGGGATCGATGGAGCCGGGGGCACCGTTCAAATTGTACGACAGCTGATCATCCGCGGAACTCTCAACAACCTTCAGTGGAATGATCTCGTAGCCTATCACTTTATCATTGTTGTCACATATCTCATGAACAAGGTACGTCGTTCCCCCCGGAACGCCACTGATGGGATCCTTGGCGTTGTGGGTCGGCTGATTGGCTACGCTCACGCTGTCGTTAGTGAAGTACTACCAATGCCTAGGTTTGTTGCATGCTGCGCCGGTATCGCTAACCTGACCGTCGGATCCAATTACTGCCGACGGGAGAACTGTCGCATCGGGAAACATTTTTTAAGCTGCTCGAGCGTCTTCCCTTCGAGAAGAGAGGGGTCGACTTGTCCATCCAGTCCTCCCTTTTCTCCCACCTTATATACAGGCAGCTCTTCTTC
Organism: Adlercreutzia sp. CNCM I-6207; assembly: GCF_977072305.1. Classification (NCBI taxonomy): domain Bacteria; kingdom Bacillati; phylum Actinomycetota; class Coriobacteriia; order Eggerthellales; family Eggerthellaceae; genus Adlercreutzia; species Adlercreutzia sp. CNCM I-6207. The sequence goes on along the minus strand of NZ_CDRVLZ010000038.1, from coordinate 3,894 downwards.
AGATGAGATCCGCGGCACGGCGAACGTAATCGGCTGCTCTGCGACCAGGTTGTCCTTCTGCTCGCCGTCGCCCTCGGTTTCAGTTTCCGTTCCGCTCACCTCCTCCTCGGGATCGCCAGACTCGGGCTGCACCTCAACGGGGGCGCCCTCGTTCTCCGAGCCCTCCGTCGGAGACTCCGTCTCCTTCTCGAGCTCGCCGGCCTCGTCCTCGGGCTGCACCTCGTCCCCGGGCTCGGCGGCGGGCTCGACGAACTCGATCGCCTCGCCCTCCTCGTCCTCGGCGTTGGCGTAGTCCGTGAACATGGTCACGTTCAGGAACGAGAACACCAGCAGCACCGACAGCAAGACTGACAGGAACTTGCCCTCCGTGGTGTTTCTTGCGTCCATGAACCGCGCTATGGTCCGCATACTCCGCACCTTCCTTCTGCTCCGTTTCCTACTACTTTTAAATACCGGCTTGGAGACCGGACATTTAAACCAGCTTTCCGAGGGACGAAGTGCATCCCCCGATGCGGCACCTGATGCTCGGGCGCCGAGGCACTCGTCCCTCCTCGCGGGCTTTTGTTGACAACTTGTAAACAAGTCATCGGAGAAGCGCTCGAAAAGGCTTTTTCGTCACCTTTTCGACACGCAAATTGCACCCGCGCGTTACTAGTGCCTAGAATCACTTTATTGATCTGGGCTTTTTTATCCACTGACAAAAATGACGATCAGTTTAACGATTATGACTTTTCTCAGAATTTCAAGGCTTTGAACTGCGGTTTCTTGGAAGAGTGCCCAACCCTGTCAAAAAGAAACAGATAGGCTAATGACATGGTAAAGAACGCCGAAAATGAAGCCTAAACGAAATAAACCTGTGGCGGGCGGCGCTCTTCGTCCTGCAAACGGCACCAGAAACACATACTCTGGTTGCTACTGACGCGCGAGGGAGGCTATGGCGGTGCCGATTATGGAGAAGGCGGCGCCCATGAGGACGATCCAACCTAAGACGAGCTTTCCCGGCAGCGACGCCAGCGCCATGACGAAATAACCGATGCCCGGTATCTGGTTCACGGTGCGGCCGACCACGTTGTCGTACTGCGCCGGATGCGCATCGATGCCTTCGTTGGCGTCGCCGCGGGTGATCAGTTCGCGGTCTTCGTAAAGGTTTTCCTCCACGCGGTGAATGACGACTTCGTCATTGCGCCAGAAAACCGCCACGTCACCCACGGCTAACGTCTCGGGCTCGATGGGCTCGGCGTACACGAGACTGCCCACGGGAAACGACGGCTCCATAGACCCCGACACGATGGCATAGGATTGCAACCCCATGAAGCGCGGCGCCACTGTTGCGCTGATAGCCAACAGGGCAACCGCCGCCAGGAGCACGGCACCTATGACCGAACAGAGGCGCGACACAATGCGCAATCGCGCGAGGCGCTTCTTAACGTCGTACGCGAATGCATCCGATGCTTCCGCCGGGGCCGAAGCGCCAAACGAGCCTGCCGATATGTTAGCTGCTGCATCAGTCATGACAATCACGAGGTCAATAGATCGTTCTGTTCGTCTTTTCCTTAGTTAATGGCTCATCTTTTGTTATCTAGCACAGATACGCGCGAAGCTCCGAAGAGCCTCGCGCGTATCCCTCATGAAATCTCAATCAGACGACTGCCTGCGATCCCCGATACATCTTAGTTTTTGTCGTCCTTTCCCTCATGGCGCCGACGGCCGGCCACGATAAGGGCGATCAGGCTCGCCAGCACGATGGCACCGATACCCAGGATCGGCAGCATATCGCCGGTCTGGGCCAGAATCGTGCCCAGCGGCACCTCGCGGGTGGTTTCACGCTCGCGCTGCTCGACCTCTTCGGCGTCCATCATGGTGTCGTACAGAGTGATGGTGTTGTCGGACAGCTCGGCGTTGCCGTTTTCCGTGCCCTTGGTGATGGTCACGTTGCCGTAGTTGTCGATGACGAACTCGACGTCGTTGGCCAGGCGGTACTCGCCGGGGGCTTCCACCTCACGCAGGAGGTAGGTGATGCCGACGTTCAGCGTCTTCGCCAGCTTCTGGGGGGCCTTGCCCGAAGTCCAGGAGGCCACTTCCTTGCCCGACTCCTTCTCGAGGATGACGAGCTTGGCGCCTTCCACCCATTCGTGAGTACGCGTATCCAGCTTGTTCACCTCAACCTGGGTGGTTTCGTCGTAGACGCCTCCGTCCTTGTCGTAGGTCAGCAGGATGTTGCCGTCGGCGCTGTGGCCGGGTTGGATTTGGTTGTCGGTCGCGGTCGCCTCGGCTTGGGCGGCGATGTCGGCCTGCATGGCCTGAGCCTCGGCGGCAGCCATCGGGATGGCGGCGGCTTCCACTTCCGCAGCGTCGAAGTACTTAGTGTCGGTGTACTTCAGGGCGTAGCCGTTGGCGGAGGTTGCATCTTCCACGAGGTAGAAGTAGGGGCTGCGGAACTCGCTCACGGTGTGGCCCGCAGGCGCGGCCGTTTCCTTGAAGTAGTACAGGTTGTTGGTGGCGAGGCTCACGTTCTTATAGGTGATCCAGCCGCCTTCCTCGGAAGTCGCCTCAGCCAGCCAAATGTCGCCCTGCGGGTTCTCGTTCACCATGTACAGCGCGTAGGTAGCGCCCACCAGGCCCTCGTCGCGGTCGGACACGCTGGTCTTGCGCACCTGCAGATCCATCGGACGCGCCTTGTTGTTGATGGTCGGGTGCCAATCGGGGTTCAGCTTCGACATATCGCCGATGTTGCCCGGCTGGGTCTCGTAGTCGGCGTACTGCTCGTCGAAGCGAACGTTCTGGTTGGCCGCGGCATCCCACCAGCCGTAGTACATATCGGTGCACACCAGCTGGCCCGTCGCCTCATCTTGTTCGATGACCGTAGTAAAAGTGATCACCTGGTCGCTGTACAACACGGACTGGTCGTTCATGCCGCCCTTGCTGGTGTCCTCGATGACGCGGTAGTAGTAGGTGCCGGGCTTGGTGTAGGCCAGACAGCTGGGGTTCTCGAGGTCGCCGGAAACGTTGTTCGCCTTGTCGAAGTCGACCATGCCGAACTCGTCGTTGGTAGTGGCGGAGATGAGCTCGCCCTCGGTGTCGTTGTAGTTCGCCACCTGAATGAGCTTGAAGGCGAACTCGCCAGACTTGATGGCGCGACCCTCAAGGTTCTTGATGATCTTCGGGTCGACATAGCACACCCGGTCGACCGGCTCGCCGCTGGCCGCGTACACACTGTAGCTGGCAGCACTAATCAGGTCGTAGGTGTCGGTGTTGTAGAACGCCGGGCGTTCGCCTTCCGGCAGAACCAGCGGGTTCAGCGTGGAGTCGAGGTCGTCAGCGTAGCCGCGCACCGTTTCGGTGGCGGTGAGCTTAGCAGGATCGTTTTCATCAACCGCCACGGTCACTTTGATGACATAGGCCGTGGTGTCCTTGGCAGCATCATCGCCGTCCTCAGTGACGAGGTAGTAATGATCGCCGATATCGTTGACCTTGTTGTCGCCGGTGCCTTCTTGCTTATAAATGATGGCAGGGAATTTGATGGAGGCTTTGCCCTCCGTGAAATCCGCTGTCTCAAGCTCAGCAGTCCAAGCCTTGTCATCCTTGGTGGCTGGGTCGATGGACTTGCCTACCTCAGGGACGTTCGACAATTCAACCATCGTAAAGCTACAAGGGCGGGGCGCTCCCAGGCCATAGAAGAACTTGTCAGCCTCAAACTGCCACTGCCCATTGGGGGCATAACGATTGGTGACAGTGATGGTTTTGTCTGCAACTGCCACATCGGTGCCATTGACGGTCACTGCTTCAACGGTGGGCTGATTATTGCGGCGTTTTCAGTCCGTGATTCCGCGAGCCATCGGTGCGCTTGTCCGCTATCGGTCGGTGTGCGCCGATGATGGCGCTTTAATCTCTCCA
>NZ_CDRVLZ010000037.1:0-5054 GCF_977072305.1 Adlercreutzia sp. CNCM I-6207 | reverse complement strand
CCGCCGCGACGGCCTCCACGGCGAGCTCCCTGGTCTCCAACGGGTACATGCGGACTCCAATCCGGACACCGGAGTGTCCAACTTTTTGTCCGCACCCCCGCGAGGCCTTGAATTTGTGCAGGATTTTGCGATAGAGAGAGCCGCCGAGGGCTGGCTGGCGATTCAAAGCTCTCCTGATCGCAAAATCCTGCACAAATGGCGCTCGGGGGACTCTCTTAATCGCAAAATCCTGCACGAAAAGAGGAGGAGCGCGTGCGAGATTTGTCCCTCTGGCCAGAACCTGCTTGTTCGTGCCGCGCCTTTCGCTATGATGGAAGGCACGGAAATTCAAGGAGGACGCTGTGACGACAAGAGACGACAACATCGTTGCGGAGGAAGCGCGGGCCATCGAGGTCGGTGAGGAGACGGGTGCGGGAGCGCCGGGCGCATCGGGCGGCTCGGGCCGTGGTCGCCGCGATACCTGGGCCACACATACGGGCTTCATCCTCGCCTGCGTTGGCAGCGCCGTGGGCATGGCCAATATCTGGCTGTTTCCCTATCGCGTGGCTCAGTTGGGCGGCGCGGCCTTCCTCATCCCGTACCTCATTTTCGTGGCGCTGCTGGGCTTTACGGGCGTGATTGGAGAAATGTCCTTCGGTCGGGCTATGGGCGCTGGCCCTATGGGCGCATTCGGCCGCGCCATGGAGATGCGCGGTGTGCGGCACGGCGAGCGCATCGGTAAGATCATCGGACTCATTCCCACCTTGGGATCGCTCGCCATCGCCATCGGGTACGCCGTAGTGCTCGGTTGGGCGTGCAACTACTTCGTGGCCTCGCTCGACGGCGAGCTTATGGCGCAGACCGACATGGGAGCCTTTTTCGGGGCCATCGCGTCGGACTTCGGCAACGTGGGCTTCCACCTGCTGGGCCTGGCGCTCACCTTCGGCATTATGATTTTGGGCATCTCCCGGGGTATCGAGAAGGTGAACAAGGTGCTCATGCCCACGTTCTTCGTGCTGTTCGTCATCATCGCCATCCGCGTGGCCACACTGCCCGGTGCGGCAGCTGGCTACGAGTATCTGCTCGTGCCCCGCTGGGAGGCGTTGCTGAACCCCACTACCTGGGTGTACGCTCTGGGCCAGGCATTCTTCAGCCTATCGCTTGCCGGGTGCGGCACACTCGTCTACGGTAGTTACCTCAAGCGAGATGTGGACGTGGTGGACGCCGCCAAGAACGTCGCCATTTTCGATACCATCGCCGGGCTTGTGGCCGCCTGCGTCGTGGTGCCGGCGGTGTTCGCCTTTGGGCTGGACGTGTCTTCCGGGCCGCCGCTTCTGTTCATCACGCTGGCCCAGGTCTTCCAGGAGATGCCCTTCGGTAACATTTTCGCTGTCATCTTGTTCGCGGCGGTGGTGTTCGCCGCCATCACGAGCCTTATGAACCTGTTCGAGGCGCCGGTGGAGGCGCTGCAGGCCCAGCTGGGGTTGTCGCGTGCAGCGTCGGTGGGTATCGTGGCCGTCCTTGCTGTGGCCGTGGGCCTGTTCCTGGAAAACGGCAGCTCGGTGAGCGATTGGATGGACGTCATCTCCATTTACGTCATCCCCGTCGGCGCGTTTCTGGCTGCTGTCATGTTCTTCTGGGTATGCCCGCGCGGCTTCGCGAAGAAGCAGGCGGAGACGGGCCGCAAAAAGCCCCTCGGCCGTTGGTTCGATTTCATGACCCGCTACGTCTTCGTCGTCATCACCGCGCTCGTCATCATCCTGGGCATCTTCTACGGTGGCATTGGGTAGAGAGTGGGTGAATCGCGTGCTGACCTACGAGCAGGAAACTGAGATGCGCTGCCGCCGCACCAGAGAAGAAGCTCTTGAGCAGGGCATGGATCGCCTGGGAGCCCTCGTTGCCCTTCTCCTTAACGCGGGGCGCTTCGACGACGCCAAACGCGTCTCCGAGGATGCCGCCTATCGCGATAAGCTGCTCGTTGAGTTCGGGCTGCAGGGCTAAGGTAGGCATCTTTTCGAGGGATGCTGACTGTCCGTGCTATCATTGAAGCTAGCTTGAATCACATAGCCTGCCGCCGGGTAGGCACAAAGCGCTCGCAGAGCGGACATCGTTAGGCCTTTGAAGATGTTCGCCCCGCGGGCGCTTTTATTTGGGTCGCCCTGGGTATGGGCACGGAGATCTTTCGACTACGGCCTTCGGCCTTCGCTCGAGACGACACGTCCGGCGGCACGAGAAGGAAGGAAGACTTATGAAGCAGTTCGTGACGGAAGAGTCGTTCTGGGAGCTGTTCCCCGAGGCTCAGATCGGCATTGTGGTGGCCCATAACATGAAGCCGACCGAAGAGGTGGCGCCCGAAGACGCCGCCGCCATCGCACGCGCCCTTGCCGAGGCCAATAGCGCGGCCGACCAGCACCTGGAGAGCAACACCATCTCGCAGAACGAGGTCGTGGCCGTCTGGCGCGAGGCCTATCAGAAGTTCAAGACGAAGAAGGGCGCGCGCTGCTCTATCGAGAACCTGCTCAAGCGCGTGCTGAAGGGCAATCCCGTGGGCTCCATCACGCCGTCGGTGGACATCTACAACACGGTGTCGCTTACGTACGCGCTGCCTGTGGGCGGTGAGGACATCGATGCCATGGCCAGCGATATTCGCCTCGGCATCACCGAGGGCGGCGACGCGTTCCGTCCGCTCGGCGAGGACGAGGACGCCCCCACGCTGGAAGGCGAGCTGTGCTACCGCGACGACGCCGGCGCCATCTGTCGCTGCTGGAACTGGCGCGACGGCGAGCGCACGGCGCTGACCGATGCATCGCAGAAGGCCTTCCTCATCATCGAGTCCGTGGATCCGGCTCGCGCCGACGATCTGGCGGCGGCGACCGACCAACTGGCCGCCATGGTGCAGCAGTACTTGGACGCCGATATCTTCGCCAAACAAATCATCACCCGCGACAACCCTACGATGGTGATCGACGAATAGTGCGGGTGCGTAAGGAGACGAGGGCGCGGGGCGCGAATGGCCCGGCTGGCCACAGCGCCCCGCCCTATCAGGAAAGGAGGAGTCGGTGAGCTGACTCGTGCTCGTTGCATCAGGGTGTATGGAATCGGTGTGGGCTATTGCCTTGGGGAAGTCGGAGGGTTTCACCCACGTCGGTCCCACCATCGTGTTCATCGTGGCTCTGGTGCTTTCCATGCTGGGGCTCTCCTTCGCCGTGAAGACGCTGCCGACGGGAACTGCCTATGCCGTGTGGGTGGGCATTGGTACCGCGCTCACGGTTATCTACGGCGTGATCACGGGTTCGGAACCCGCGAACCTCGCCCGCATTCTGCTCATCGCCGGCCTTGTCGGCTGCGTTGTCGGCCTCAAACTGGTCAGCGGGAATGAGGCCTAGCTCTCTTCTGACCAGAATGCGTCGAAGGCATCCATGAGTTCCATGCGTGAGTGGACGTCGGCTTTCTGGTAGATGTTGTACACGTGGGCTCGCACGGTGGACTCGGCGACGAAGAGCCTCTCTGCGATATATGAAGTCGTTCGGCCGGCAATGAGATAGCCAAACACCTCTGTCTCGCGCTTCGACAGTTTGCGGCTGACTGCAAAGTTGGCCAGGGCCGTACCCTTGCTGGGGCGCATATCCCTCTCTTCGCGAATGGCGCGATCGTCGGCGATGGAGGCTAGGGGCATGCGATCGCGATCAGTGAACACAAGGGTGGCTGTGACGAGCACGATGGCCATGCCGGCAACGGCCAGCGCGGTGAACGAAGCGTGGTCGGCGAAGAACCCGACGGCCCACCCGACGAGCATACCCGCTGAAATGGCGAGCCTGCCGAAGGCCATGGTCCTGAAAAGCGACGCGTCGTTCGCCTTCACGATATTGCAGTAATCATTGAGGGCGAGAACTTCGAACAGAAGATATCCGGTAACCACCATCCCCCCGCCGATGGCCGGTTGCCCCACTAAGGCGGCAAGGCAGGCAAAGCCGAGGCCCATAACGGGGGCGACGGCGCGATAGAGCGCATAGGGCTTTGCTGCGTCCTTCGCAAACTGCGCGTAGAGGATGTAGACGCCTGCCAGCACAACGATACAGACTGGTTCGACGAGGTAACCGGCCGGCAGAGCCGCCCCACCAGAGAACGCCATGGCCGAGAGCAGTGAGAAGGCCAGAGAGTAGCAGGCCAGTGCCAATGTCATCTTAAGGGCTGGAATGCTCTTGAAGATGCTGCTTGGGCCCTTCGTCCCAGTCGGCTCTCCGGCCTGCACCAGAGCTGAGCCGTCGCCGTCGAAAAGCTCGCTACCCCCGCGCTGGGAAATGAGCCGCCCCGAGAGCATAAGAGACGCCACCGACAGAAGGGGGAAGGCGATGCTCGCGGCAACGAGGGCGCCCTGGCCGCCGATCAAGGTGGCCAGGAACAGCAGCGCTCCCACGCCGTAGGACATAACCAGCAGCGTGAGCGTATCGCCGAGTCTCATGGCCCCGAAGAAACTCAGCCACATCAGGAACAAGGAAACCTCGGCTACGGCTGCCAGCAGAGCGGCGAGGCTGTGGGCCGTTGCGCCCTCGCCCCAAAGCAGAAGGGGCGTCACGGCCATGCCGGCAATGGCTCCCACGGCAAGATAGAGGCGCTTGCCCCGATTGGTGGCGATGGGACGCGAGAGTGCCAAGGAGAGTGTGAGCACGGCGCAGCGCATGAGGAGCTCGAAGAGCTCGAAGGGAACCGAGCCGAGGCATAGCGGATTGCCAAAGAGGGGAGAGGGCGAAAGGCCGACCATGAACAGCCATGCCCAGAAGAGGCCGAATCCCAGGAACCTGACGGGGAACAGTTCCTCTTCGAACAGCTTCATCCGCCCTCCTCTCGCAGTTCCCTCGGATAACCCATTATAGGGCCATGGCGATGCATCGGGGCTAACATTTGGCTTTGTAAACCCTATCGCATGTCTTGAACAGGGAAAATAAGAAAAAATAAGCGGAATTGCTTAGGCGATAAGGGGGTGCGGACAAAAAGTTGGACACTCCGGTGTCCGGATTGGAGTCCGCATGTACCCGTTGGAGACCAGGGAGCTCGCCGTGGAGGCCGTCGCGGCG
>NZ_CDRVLZ010000036.1:0-5358 GCF_977072305.1 Adlercreutzia sp. CNCM I-6207 | reverse complement strand
TGGAGAGATTAAAGCGCCATCATCGGCGCACACCGACCGATAGCGGACAAGCGCACCGATGGCTCGCGGAATCACGGACTGAAAACGCCGCAATAATCAATCGGATTTGATACTAATATTCAAAGCACGTTTAAGCAGATATTCGTGGATCATATCGAACGACGAGGAATGCCTCTTTATGGTCGAGACGAAGAAACAAATTACTATTTTTACACCGCGCTCCTCCACGGTGGCCTCTCCGCTGACTCATGGGCCAGCCTTTGGGATAGATCCCTTCTTCCTTTAGCAAGAGGGATTGCTAAAGGCGACTACGGGTTTTGCGGCGAGATGGATGGTCACTCTATTCTTAGGGAACTTAAGAATCCCGAAAGCCGCTTCGCCCCCAGAAAATCAGTCGCAAACATACTAGGAAAAGCGCCAGACTCAACCATTGCGCCGCTATTTGAAGCTGCGATGCGCGTAGCTGCACAGGAAGTCGAAAGACACGAAAGCATAAAGAGTCGCTACACGATGCTTTCAAACTTCGGTCTTCCCGAAATCGCAATGGAAGCACTCTGCAAGTGCCAGGACAACATATCATCCCCGACAGAAAAACATAGACACCACTCTTCGTACAAGAATCAAGGTAGCAAGCGACGGCTAATTTACCTTCCCATGGCCAGCCTGCAATTAAGCCTTGCGGAAGGTGTTGTGTTTATGCGTTGGCCCCGTCAACAGTTCCCTCTTGATTTCGCCGGCGCAAGAATTGATTACTATATTGATGGCAATCTAATGCAGAGTTCTTCGTTTGATGCCAGTGTCGGAAAATGCGTACTTGAAGCGACCAGCATCGCCGTGAATCCACAAGCACGATATGATGTTGAACTAAGGCTCATGAGGAAGAATGACATAACGGGAGAATTCGAAGAGTCTGGCACGCTTCGTCAAACATTCACCAGAAGCAAGCCATGCTGTTTCGAATTCATCAAGGATTCTAAGGGGATTTATCGCTTGCGCGGCCGAAACGAGAGGATCTCTAAAAAACGGCGCATTGCTTACATCGTCAAGGAAGGCTATAAACTAGCGCCTGGCCAAGGCATGACGGCGATCTCAGAGCACGAAACCACTGGCGAATGGAACGATACCCAGGTTTTCGTCTACGATGTCGAACCGGGTTCATCTGGCTCAATTATAAGCCTACCGACCGGCGAAGAAGTAGCGATATGGCAAGAACGGTATGTGGCCAAAATCGATAGGAGACGCATTATTGGGGAGACCTCAAATGGTACTGATCTATATGGTTACGCCCCGAGCGAAATCGGCACAAACAGCGCTCTCCCGTCCATAACTATAGAGGCCATTGATGGATTGTCCGCTCTCGAAGACCTCGATATCGCTTGCATTTGTGACGGCCAGAGAATATCGATGCCGCGCCGCGTTTCGCAAATGGACAACTCTGCCGAGCTGGGTCCCGCGCGAGTTGTCCTCGATCCACAGAAGTCGAGTTTGTTCAATCGACATATCGAAGAGTGCATTATAGAGGCAAAGCAAAGATCAACTGGCGGTAAAACGGTTTTCAGATACAAGTTTTCAGCGATCCCCATCCAAGATTTCAGGCCGACAGAGATCAATCTAGACTTCGGTATCGCAGTCGCAACGTACACGTTTCAAGCAGTACTTGCAATTGATGTCGAGGACGCACAAGGGAGAACTGATTCGATAAACGCTTGGGACAGGTACATCGCAAAGACTCTTCTAAAGGATGAGTTTTTGCATATTCGCATATACTCAAGAGAAAGCGCCAAAAAGACCGAAGCAAAGTTAGCATTAGCGGCTATAGATATCCAGATTCCCGACGAACTTGCACACGTTTCAAAGATTCATGCAATTTGCCTAGCGGACGCTCTTAGTCTGGGGCCAAGTGCAGCCAATTTCAAGATCGTCTCCAAGGGTTGGAGGTATAACAGAGCAGCGATGGTCATGCTCGATACGGAACCCATCTTCTATAAGGAGCTCAAGCAACCTGGTGTACACACGTTCAATCTATTCGGTCATATCGATTCATTTAGACAGTCAAGCAACTCCTCGCCGTCCAGCCTTCCTTTGAAGCTCTCATTGGCATACGGCGACGACGTGACTCAAGGATATCGCAAACCAGCATGGGTCGATGCCTCTTTGCTCGACTGCGTACAGGGAGTCGGCATTCTTGACTGGAGGCTTTTGGTGACTAGTACTGGAGAGCATCTACTTCGCTTCGAAGGCAAAGCATCTTGCGACGTAAATTTCCAGTTCAAAAAGAAAGTGGGTAGAAGGCCAATTGCCGAAGCTATTGCGCTAACAGGAGCAACGGAATTGGCTCTTCCCGAATGCGTGGTTAGGCTCTTGGATATGCAAAAAACTATTATCGTAGAGGTATCGCCGTGCGATTGGTTCGGCAACCCGCAACGAGAATATGCCACGGAATTCGCACTGAAAAGGTAGGCCTACATGACGCAGACTGAAGAGTTCAACCCTATCGAAACGGCGCGCAAGGTAGAAGAATCGTATCGTGAGTACATAGCCACTACCATTCATTTCGCTGATGCCGATTTGCAGAGTCAACTTGAGGAAATCCTTCGCAAACCTGGTTACCTTGCCAAGGGGCCATTTCTGGAAGCGGCTCCACCCTATCGAAAAGATAAAACCGTGACAGAACTAGTAGGCGAGGGCGTCCTCTGCGAAAGCATGTTGAAGCTTGGTGGGGGCGACGCGGACAATTTCGACCCCGATCGTCCTTTATACGTTCATCAGGTAAGAGCCATCAGAAAGGCTGTAGCTGGTCGCAATTACGTCGTATCCACTGGTACCGGATCGGGTAAAACCGAATGCTTTCTGCTTCCGATCCTCAATGACATTCTAAAAGAGTTCGAGAAAAGGGGCCCTTCCGACGGCGTGCGCGCAATGATTCTTTATCCTATGAATGCTCTGGCAAATGATCAGCTGAAAAGATTACGTCTTTTGTTAAAGGGTATTGACATTACTTTCGGGCGATACACCGGGGACACAGAAGAGCGTGAGTCAAAAGCTCTTACGAAATGGAAAGAAGAAAACCCTGGCCAAACAAAACTTCCTAACGAGATCATCTCTCGCGAAAAGATACGAAAAGAGCCGCCGAATATTTTGCTTACAAATTATTCGATGCTCGAGTATCTTCTTCTCCGACCTGAAGACGCTCCGCTGTTCGGCAAAGCGTTTGGAGGGAATTGGCGTCACATCGCGATCGACGAGGCGCATGTCTACTCTGGAGCTCTTGGGACCGAGATCGCGTATCTCTTGCGCCGTCTCAAAGCACGAATTGAATCGGAAACGAGCGAACCTACGCATCTCCATTGTTATGCTACTTCTGCAACAATCGGGTCACCTGAAGAAAAGCCGAAGGTTGCCTCCTTCGCCCAAGACTTGTTCGGTGAACCATTTTCCAATGAAGAGATCAATCTCGACATAGTGACGGGGGAAATAGACCGTCCCCAGGATGCTTTGGACGAAAAACCGTGGGGCGCGCTTCCATTAGCCACATGGATTGACCTTCGTAAACTTCTTTTCGATCTTGACGCCGTAGACGCACAAGGTATCGTTGAAACACTCAAATCCTCTGGCGTACCCGAGAATATCTTGTCTAGGATGAGAGGCGATGATCCACTCATAGATCTTGGAAAAGTACTACTCGGAGAAGAGTCGGCTTCAAAGCTCATAAGACAGTGCGAACACCTCATCGACCTCACCGACATTAGACAAATCGGAGAATTGGAAATATCTGGTCTACCGGGAGATGAAAGCGACGCCGAAATTCTAACATCTATGGTCGAGGTGCTCTCTTGCGCACGGCGTTCTAAAGATATTCCCATTTTGACAAGCCGTTTCCATTCGTTCTTAAGAGCCCCTGAAGGCATATTTCTAAATCTGAACACACGCAAGCTCATCTCTTACAAAACCGTCGCGGAAAAATATGATGATGAAAATGCCACGCCCATATACGAGGTATCAGTCTGTCGTCATTGCGGGCAGGCCTACATATTAGGGACGGAAAAGTCTGCAGAAAACGTTGCATCAGCATGGCTGAATCCTCGCCATGAAGGAACGGATGCTGATGACGAATTCCTTCCAAGAGCCTATTATCGTTTGCTCGCAAATGAATCCGAACGTGATGCCGACGAAGAAATTCAGTGGCTCTGCCCGATATGTGGTTCGCTGCATCACGAGGCCGTAGGCGGCCTTCACCGATTTGAACACAAAGACACCCAACGTGTACCTATTGCGCTAAATCAGACAGAGAGCAAACAGGCAGACGAAGAGACGGCTCGTTGCCGTCATTGCGGATATCAGTCCCGTATAGCAATTCAACCAATGAGGGTTTCTCCCGAGGCTGCAGGTAGCGTCGTATGCTACGACCTCATCAGAGAGATCCCGCCTTTTGATATTGAAGCGACTGATGATGACGATTGGTTTGTCGACCTTCATGAAGAGCGCAGAGCAGGAAGTGTCATTTGCTTTTCAGACAAGCGTCAAGATGCGGCTTTCTTTGTGCCAGCGATGGAAAGAACTTACGGGAACATCACTCGTCGCCAACTAATCAGAGAGGCCGTAGAAGCGAAATCTTCAGACGAAGGGGGCTGCAAACCAAGTGCCGTTGTGAACTGGATAGCAAGCACCGCCAATAAAAGGTATCCGAACCTTTTCGATTCCAACAAAAAAGATCAGGCCACCGCTTGGGTCTTGGATGAGCTCTCTGCCGAGGACTCCCGCAACAGCCTCGAAGGTTTAGGCATCATAAGAATTGAGCCTACGGAATTTAATGAAGGTTTCTCGAATCCCAAAGTGCAGGAAATTATTGCTCGACGCGTCAATTACCTCAATGGAAACGGCCTAAATTGGCTCACTTCCGAAGATTACATTCTCTTTACTAAAGTATGCCTAGAGCTGCTTCGTGAACGCAACGCCATTGAGGTTCCTGAGGGTGTGTCAAGCCTAAGGAACAATCATGAAAAACGCGGCAATCTGGTAATCCTAGGGGGAGACAACGTCACCAGTCCTAAAGATACCATTCAATTTGCAGGCACTTCGATAAGCACAACCGAGAACAAACGCAGCGCATTTGTTCGAAAATATGCAAAGAAGGTGCATGGTATCACGCTTTCCCAAGAGGGCACCCTGAAGATATTGCAGGACATCTTTCTGTTTACGGCACAATATCTGGATGGATTCTTCAGAGGCGAGGGTTACCTTGTTGGAACCAAGGAAAGATTGCCTCCTGCGCGCTTGTCCGATGATGATTCCGCGCGTCGCCGATACTCATTCCACGCGTTGCCGATAGCCTAAGGCTCTTTCCTCCTCCACTTCCTT
>NZ_CDRVLZ010000035.1:0-6573 GCF_977072305.1 Adlercreutzia sp. CNCM I-6207 | reverse complement strand
CCTCTCCGGTGCTTTCTCGACAATCGCATCGTAGCGGGAGGCCCCTTTCCGCGTGTACCGAAAGTGGGTCTATGTCAATGGTGGTTTAACAGCGGGTCTAGCCCTTTCTTTTCTTCCAAAAGCCCTACATTGCCGGCAACTTGATGGCTGGCGCAAAATGCCCTACTTTGCCGACCCTGGGGCGTCGGAGGACTTTGAAGCCTCATATGGGCGACGCGCTTAGGCCTTAGGCTCCTGTTGGGTGATGCAGTGGATGTTGCCGCCGCCGAAGACCACCTGGTCGGACTGGACGCCCACGCACTTGTAGACGCCCTCGCCCCACACCTCGTCGTAGATCTGCTGCAGCGTGTCCACGGCCAGCGGATCGTTCTCGTCGCCGTACTGGGGCACGATGACGCCGCCGTTGGTCACCAGGTAGTTCATGTAGGAGGCGATGAGCGGCTCGTCAGCCACGCGCGGCTCGGCGTTCTCGTCCATGTCGATGGTGTCGCAGGAGGCCTGGTCCATGTACAGGGGCTTCGCCGGCATGGGCAGCTTGTACACCTTCAGCGCACGGCCCTTCGCGTCGGTGGCGTTGCTCAAGGTCTCGTAGGCCTCATGGCACTGGCGGTAGAAGGGGTAGTCCTCATCGTCGGTCCAGATGCAGACCATCACGCCCGGGGCGATGAAGGTGGCCACGTCGTCGATATGGCCGTTGGTCTCCTCGGGGTCGATGCCCTCCTTGACCCAGATGACCTTCTCCACGCCCAGATAGGCCTTCAGGTGCTCGTCCATGTAGGCGCGCAGCTCCTCGCTCCAGGGCTCGAAGCGCTTGGCGTAGACGGGCCAGATGGTGTCCTCCTCGACCTCCTCGGCGAGCACGGCCGAGGCGGTGCGGCCCGGGGAAAGCAGGCACTGCTCGGTGACCACGAGGGTGCCCTCGCCGTCCACCGTGATGGAGCCGCCCTCCAGGATCATGTCGTCGGGACGATAGCGGCGGCAGTGCGACAGCTCGGCCATCTTGCAGGCGATCTGGTCGTCGGCCTTCCACGGGAAGTACAGGCCGTCGATGAAGCCGCCGTAGGCGTTGAAGTGCCAGTCGCAGGCGCGCTTGTCGCCCTTGCCGTCGATGACGTAGGTGGCGCCGGTGTCGCGGAACCAAGCGTCGTCGGTGGTCATTTCGATGACGGTCACATTCTCGTCGTCCTCGAAAACGGCCTTGCAGTTGGCGTAGTCGTCCTCGTTGGCGCACATAACGACCGGCGTGAACTCGGCGATGGCCCGGGCGATGGCGGCGTACTGCTTCTGGGCCGGCTTGGCGCCGTGGGCCCAGGTGTCGGTGCGGTGAGGCCAGCCTATCCACACGCGATCCTGCGGGGCGAACTCGGCGGGCATGAAGAAGCCGTCGGCGGCGGGGGTGGAGTCGGACTCGTAGATGGTTTTCATGAGGGAATTCCTTTCAAGAGGGGGGGGGTACGAGTACAGCAATCTACAAAATCTTCTCGCTCTTGCCGTCGTCGGCGGCAAGAATCTGCTCGACTTGGGCCGGATCAACGGGCTCGAGCGAATCGGGCTCGCCTGCGGCCTCTTCAGCCAAACGCTCGGCGGCCATCGCGGGAGTGAGGCCCTTGAACTCCTCCTTGCGGCCGCGGGCGCTCACAATGCGCACCACCTCGCCCAAAAGGAGGAAGATGATGAAGATGGCGATCATCGGCACCTTGTCCGCCACTTCCTCGGCCGAGAACGGCACGAGCGTGGCCACGACGGCCAGCACCAGCTCGATGACCGGGATGGCCAGAATAACCTTCATGGCTGTGCCCTGGAAGGGGAAGCGGTACACGCGGGGACGGTTCGCATCGACCTTGCGCAGCTTGATGAAGGCCGGGAACATGGGGATGTAGGTGAGCAGTAGGAACACCACGGAGGTGGCGAACAGCGTCCAGAACAGCCCGTCGGAGATGGCCTCGTTGGGAATGAGCTGGATGAGCAGCACGGCGGTGGCCACGATGCCGTTGACGATGGCGGCGCCGGTGGGCATGCCGGTCTTCGGGTTCTCGTGGGCGAAGACCTTCGGCATGTTCTGGTTCTTCGCGGCGTACTGGGCCACGGCGTTCACGCCGAAGGACCAGGAGGCCATGTTCGCGAACAGGGTGATGAGGAATACTACGGCGATGATGATGAAGATGGGGGAGGTCTCGCCCACCATGGTTATTACGGCGTAGAGCATGCCGAAGTCGGGGTCGATCTGGTCGGCCGGGATGGCGGCGCCGATGCCGAAGCCGCAGAACAGGTAGATGGCGCCAATGGCCAGGCCGCCCAGGATGATGGCCTTGGGAATGTCGCGGGCCGGGTTCTGCATGTCCTTGGCGAAGGTGCAGATCACCTCGAAGCCCGTGAAGTTGAAGATGATGATGGACAGGTAGCCGAGCGCAGCGGTGTTGGTCAAGTCGGGCAGGAACGTCTCGGGGGCCATGGATCCGGCGAATCCGTTGGCGCAGGCATACCAGATGCCGAGCACGCCCACGGACACGGCCACGAGCACCTTCAAGACGGCACCGCCGTTCAGAATCCACTCGGAATCGGACACCTTCGAGAAGCTCATGAACACGACGATCCACACAAACGCGATCTCGATGCCTAAGGTCAGCAGCAGATTCGACTCGATATCGGCCCCGAACACCATGCTTAAGATGGGCGGGAACAGCGTGGCCAAGCTGGCGATCCACAACGGGAAGTTGATCCAATAGTACCAGCTGATGCGGGCGCCCCACTTGTCGCCGAGCGCGTCGCGCACCCAGTCGTAGATACCGCCCTCGGAGTCGTAGGCGGTGCCGAGCTCGGCCGCTACCATGCCGTAGGGCAAAAGGAAGGTGATGATAAGGAAGATCCACCAGAAGAACTGCTGGTTGCCGATGGCAGCAGCCGGTGCCGCCGCCTCACACACGAACACCACGCAGATCACCGACAGAATAACGGATACGAAGGAGAATTTCTTCTTACCGCTCATAGGGTAACTCCTTAATGGGAAAGAGCGATCGGGGAAGTTGCGCCTTCCCCGATCGCACATGGTTTACAGACCCTGCTTGCCGAGCTTCGCCATGCACTCGTCGATGGTGGCGCGGTAGTTGGTCGCCTTCTCCGGGTTCGGCTCGCTCTGGGGGCACAGAGTGGCGAGGATGGCGCGGATGGAGTGCTTGCGGTTCTCGGCCTCGTCCCAGCACAGGGAGCGCTCCGGGTCGTCCATCACCTCGTCCACGACCTCCTCGCCGCGGTTGGCCGGCAGGCAGTGCATGAACTTGGAGTCGGGGCCGGCCGCGTTCATCAGGTCCCAGGTCACCTGGTACTTGGGATAGAACACGTCCATGTAGCTGGTGCTGGAGACTTCCTCGTCGTAGAGGCCGTACCACACGTCGGTGTACACGAAGTCGGCGCCCTCGATGCAGGAGATGTCGTCGGAGACGGTAATGGTGCCGCCGGAGATCTTGCAGTTCTCCTCGCCGATGGCCATGAGCTCCTTACCGAACACAGCGCGCTCCTCATCGGTGCCTATGAGCAGGGCGCCGTCGGGGATCTGATGGCCCTTGGGCCCGAACTGCACGAAGTCCATGCCCATCTTCGAGCAGATGAACATGAGCGATACGCAGGTCTGGGTGGCATCGCCGATGAAGGCGAACTTGCAGTCCTCGATCTTCTTGCCGGCGGGCAGGTTCTCGATCATGGTCATGAGGTCTCCGAGCTCCTGGGTGGGGTGGTTGTACTCGCTCATGCCGTTGATCACGGGGGCCGCGGAGTACTTCGCCAGGGCCACCACGTCCTTGTGGCGGTCGACGCGGGCCATGAGGATGTCGACGAGGCTTCCCATGACGCGGCCGGAGTCCTCGATGGACTCGTGGCCGCCCAGCTGGATGGAGCCGGGGCCGAAGAACTGCGCGTGGCCGCCCAGGTCGGTCATGGCCGTCTCGAAGGAGATGCGCGTGCGGGTGGACACCTGCTGGAAGATCATGCCCAGCGTCTTGTGCTTCAG
This sequence comes from Adlercreutzia sp. CNCM I-6207, assembly GCF_977072305.1. Lineage (NCBI taxonomy): Bacteria > Bacillati > Actinomycetota > Coriobacteriia > Eggerthellales > Eggerthellaceae > Adlercreutzia > Adlercreutzia sp. CNCM I-6207. Next base: position 2,570 of record NZ_CDRVLZ010000035.1, on the reverse strand, counting down.
CAAGAGCGGGTACTCGCCGCCCTCCTTGATGAGCCCCTTCATGGCGATGGCGAGGTCCACCATGCCGAGCAGCTCCTCCTTGGTGAAGTCGTTGGTGTCGATGTAGTCCTTGACCATAGAAATCCTCCTTTAGGATCTCGTTCGCGACCTCTGCGCAAGATGATCGCGATGCGGTTTCATGCGGAGGACCCTTCATGTCGGCGCTATTCGGGCCGGATTCCCGTTCGCGGCCTTTTCTCGACTCGAGGCCGTCTCCGGAATTGTTGAGCGTCTTCCGCATCTCTCGAGGCTCAGCATGGAACGCGCTAGAAGTTTTGAGAAGAAATAATCAAGATTATTTCCAGATGGTAAAAGCTCACCGTGCGTCTAATCCCAAATAATCCCGCTACTTAGACCTATTGAACCGGCCTCTATGGTAGAAAAGATCCATCGCCTCTTTTGCTGATCTTTCAAGTTGAGGCACGACCTAAACCGCTCTAGACCGTCGCGGCTCATCATCGGGCCCTATGCGTCACCGAGGAGGCTTGCTTTGGAGACAGCGTTCTACCTCTACACCATCGTCGTGATGCTCGTGTGCGTGGCGTCGGGTTCCGTATCGCTCTCGGCCTATTTCGTTTCCCGGCGCCACTCGTTTCTCTACGCTGCAGCCATGCTGCTGTTCTACTTCCTCGACCTCGCGCTTATCTTTCAATACGAGTACCTGGGCCAGAACGTCGAGCCTTCCATCAACCAGTTCTATACCATCGACCATCCGCAGCTGAAGATACTGTTCGCCTTGGGCACTCTCGAGCCCATGTGGCTCATACTGTGCGATTTCGTGAACGAGCGCCGCCGCGTTTTGCGCCTCGCCCCAGCCTTGGCCTTCATCGCGGCAAGCGAAATCGTCGTGCTGTGCCTGCCCGTGGACGAGTTTCGCCAATGGCTCTTCTACACGCTGCGACAGGCGTTTCTCCTGTGGTGCTTGGCTTTCGGGGTCTATCGCTACTGCACGGCCCGCAACGAAGTGGAGAAGGCCCGCTTGCGCCGTCAGGAGCCGCTGTTCCTCATCACTTTAGTTCTGTGCCTGTGCATTCTCATCGAGGATATCGTCATGATCCTCGTCTTCGATTCCAGCTTCTTCGCGAACGCCGATATGCTGCCCCTGTATATCAGCGAGCGGAACTTCTCTGAGAACATCCTGCTTCTGACCCTGTCCTTTTTCACCCTGCGCGTCGCTGCCGACACCCTGCGCCTGCGCTTCAAGGAGCCGCCGAGTGCCGATGCGCCCGACACCCAGGAATACGTGGACGAGCTGCTTCCCGCCTTCTGCGAGCGCTATCACCTGACCGCGCGCGAGCGCGTCATCTTGGAAGAAGTGCTGCAAGGCAAGGACAATCAGAACATCGCCAGTTCGCTGCAATTGGCCCTCGGCACCGTGAAAGCTCACGTGCACAACATCCTGAAGAAAACCGGCACCACTACCCGCCAAGAGCTCGCCCAGCTGTTCTGGAAGGGATAGGGGATAGCTGGCAGACGCGCAACAGCGGCTGGCGCCGTGGGAGGTGCAGGCGTCGGAAGGCCGCAGCCGCCCTTATTCCCGCAGCGCCCTAGAATCGAGCCCTTTTGCGGCGCTCTAGCTCTTCTTTGAGCATTTGCGTAAGTTCGTCCCGGCCGCTCACGCCAAGCTTGGCGTAAACATTCGATATATGGGTTTTCACCGTGTTGACGGAAATGTACTCCTGCTCGGCGATCTCCTTGTTCGATGCACCCTTCTCGAGCAGCGACAGCAGCACCTCTTCACGCTTGGTCAGCCCGTATTCGCGGGCGATCCAGGGCACAAGGGATTCTGCCAGCTGCTCGTTGCGCATCCGCCGATGATGGGCGAGGAAGACGTAGGCGGCCACGGTGAAGCAGAGCGCCATAACCTCGACGGGCACCTTGCGAGGAGAAGCAAAGTCCCCGCTGCTCTCCTGCCCGAAACTCACATACGTTGCCGCTTCTCCCAGGGCATACACGAGCACGAGCAGAAGCGAGAAAACCCATCGCCAGCGGTTCATGCATCGAAATTCCGCCACCAAGCAGCAGATACCGTACCCTATCACCCACAATGCCAGCAGCCTGGTAAAGAGGAACCCGCGCCACGACGCAACCGATTCGACTGATGAAGCGCCGCTCGCCCAGGCCGCCATTATGCAAACCGCCCAAAAAAATCCTTCGACAGGGGAAAAGCTGCGCGAGAGCAAACTGCCCAGCACAAGCCGGTACAAGAGGATTATAGCCATGTTGAATGTGGTGTAGAGCATGGGGTAGGCGTTTCGCGCGTCTTCGAATTGCAACGCGAATTCTGGAACAAACTCGTACATGAACAATAAAACGATATCTATCGTGTACGCGAAGAAGATGAGCGCCGTGAAGATGTATCCCGGTTTGCGCTCGACGTAGTACAGGCTCCCATAGGCGGCGATGGCCAACGCATAGGCGATGCAGCTTGCTGAGTAGTAACCTCTCGCGGTACCATCGATCACCTGGCTTGGTACCGGCGATCAGCAAAAGGCGGTACCGCGAGTAGGCTGTCTCGGTACCGCTAATCA
>NZ_CDRVLZ010000034.1:0-7659 GCF_977072305.1 Adlercreutzia sp. CNCM I-6207 | reverse complement strand
CGAGAACCACAGATCCAGCGCATCCTGCTTGGCCCTCTTGTCGTACATTCGAACTCCCTTCCGGACACCTGGGTGTCCAACTTGGAGTCCGCACCCCCGAGACGCTAACAACTCGAGATTTCATACAATTTCAGGGTAGTTCGTCAACCGAGCGAGTGATTAGCAGTAGTCTTGACTTTCGCAATAGTTGTACTCAAAATGTTGTACAGCAAGAAAGGAGGTCATTGTGACCGATGCGATGGTGACGGGGCGGATGCCGGAGCGGAAGAAGCAGCAGGGGCTTCGTGTGCTCAAGCGAGATGGAATGAACGCCTCTCAGGCGGTAAACCTCTTGTTCGACCGGCTGATCGAGGAGGGGAGCGCCGACTTCCTTTTGCAAGACGGTGGTGCGTCCGCAGACGAGCGGTGGGCATCGGCGGCGCGCTTTGTCGACAACCTCTCGCGCAAGCGCTCAACACGGTTCGACGATATGACGAAGGCCGAGATCAAGCTTGACCGTCTCGCCGCCAAGGGGCTGGTGTGACATGGCCCAAGCCAAGCTACTTCTCGACACCAACGTGGTTGTGGACTACCTGAATGAGTGCGAGCCGTTCTACGAGAAGGCTCGGCTGCTGATGATTGGCGGTCGGGTGGGGGAGTTCGAGCTGTGGATCTCTTCGTCTCAGGTGACCGACCTCGTGTACATCCTTTCCAACGGAGGACGAACGAGCGAGATGGATGCCGTCATGGGGCAACTGCGGGGCTTGCGCACCTTCGTCAACGTGTTTGCAGCGAGCGAGAGGGAGGTCGACCTGATGCTCGCCACCTCGTGGCACGACCCAGAGGACTACCTCCTTTACGAAATCGCCCTGGCGCTTAGAGCCGATGCCCTCATCGCACGCAACCAGTCCGATTTCCCCCAGGGCCTCGTTCCCGTCATGGACTGCGACGAGTTCTTCCAATGGATGCGAGATACGCACGGTCTCGACTACGGCGAGATTGAATTCTAGGTTTGATGGTGCTTCCGATGGCTCGCGCTCCCAGGGCATTCCATGCAAAACTCACTGTTTGTTCGCACACCGTGGGGCGACAGGCTGGTATCATGGCAGCCGAGAAAATGACGGAACGGAAGAGCGGTCGGAAGGGAGGCGGCGCGGCGATCTGGGCTCGCGTCTGCCGCGCGCTTTCGACCCAGCATGACACGGCACAGCGCGCATAACCACACCACAACTGAAATCCGTGCGCCGCCGACCTTATCGAAGGGGCTGACGATGGCATTTGTCCATTTGCACAACCATACGGAATACTCGCTGCTCGACGGGCTCACCCATATCAAGGACATGGTGCGCCGCGCCGCCGAGCTGGACATGCCGGCGGTGGCCGTCACCGACCACGGCGTCATGTCCGGCATGGTGGAACTCTCCGACGCCTGCGACGCCGTCGAGAAGGAGACGGGCAAGCGCGTGAAGCCCATCTTCGGCTGCGAGGTGTACTTCACCCCCGACGAGTCGCTGCGCAAGGACGTGAAGCCGAAGCTGTATCACCTGCTGCTTCTGGCGAAGAACAACGAGGGCTACCATAACCTGCTGAAACTCGTCAGCGAGTCTCACGTGGACAACTTCTACTACAAGCCGCGCACCACCTTCTCCATGCTGCAGAAGTACGGCCACGGCATCATCGGCTCGTCGGCCTGCATTGCCGGCGTCATCCCGAAGCTGCTCGACGAGCGCCGCTTCGACGACGCCGTGGAATGGGCCCGTAAGTTCGCCAGCTGTTTCGATGAGGGCGACTTCTACATCGAGCTGCAGAACCAGGGCATCCGCACCGATGCCGGCTTCACCCAGACCGAGCTGAACCACGAGCTCACCCGCGTGGCGAAGGCCGCGGGACTCAAGACCATCGCCACCAACGACTTCCACTACCTGCTGAAGGAAGACGCCGAGGCCCAGGACATCATGCTGTGCATCGGCACCGGTTCCACGGTCAACCAGACGAACCGCATGAAGTTCGAGAACGACCAGTTCTACATGAAGACCGAAGAGGAAATGCGCGAGGCCATGAAGGACTTCCCCGAGGCCTGCGACAACACCGTGGAAGTGGCGGCGAAGTGCGACGTCACGTTAGAGCGCGAGCCCATCCTGCCGAAGTTTCCCCTGCCCGAGGGCGAGACCGAGGAGTCGTGGTTCCGCAAGCGCGTGCAGGAGGGCCTGGAGAAGCGCTACGGCTCCCCGGTGCCCGAGCGCGAGCAGAAGCAGGCCGACTACGAGATGGGCATCATCATTCAGCAGGGCTTCCCGGCCTACTTCCTCATCGTGCAGGAGTACATCGAATGGGCGCGCAGCCAGGGCATCGGCGTGGGCCCGGGCCGCGGCTCGGCCGCCGGTGCCATCGTGGCCTACGCCATGGGCATCACCGACCTTGACCCTATGCCCAACGGCCTCATGTTCGAGCGATTCCTCTCGCCCGAGCGCGTGGAGATGCCCGATATCGACGTCGACTTCGAGCAGGGCCGCCGCGAAGAAGTCATCAACCACATCAAGGACGTCTATGGCGAGGATCACGTCTCCCAGGTGATCACCTTCGGCACGCTGCAGGCCAAAAACGCCGTGCGCGACTCGGCCCGCGTGCTGGACTACCCCTACGGCGTGGGCGACCGCATCTGCAAGATGATCGGTGACGAGCTGGGCATCACCATCGACAAGGCGCTGGACACGAACCCCGACCTGAAGAAGGCCTACGACACCGAAGAGGACGTCAAGCGCATCATCGACGCCGCGAAGTCCATCGAGGGCCACGTGCGCGGCGAGGGCGTGCACGCCTGTGCCACCATCATCTGCCGCGACCCCATGAGCGATCACGTGCCCATGAAGCGCGACACCAAGGGCGGCGGCATCATCACGCAGTACGACGGCCACTACACGCCGGATCTGGGCCTGTTGAAGATGGACTTTCTGGGCCTGCGCACCCTGGACGTGCTCTCCATCGCCTGCCGCAACATCGAGGAGCGCACCGGCACGAAGATCGTGCCCGAGGAGGTTCCCACTGACGACGAGAAAGCCTTCTGTCTCATGCAGTCCGGCAACATGGACGGCCTGTTCCAGGTGGAGGGCGCCCTGTACGTGAGCCTGTTCAAGCGCCTGCCTCCCAAGCAGTTCTCCGACGTCGTCGCTTCCATCGCCCTGAACCGCCCGGGCCCGCTGGAGTCCGGCATGGTGGAGGACTACATCAAGGCGGCGAAGAACCCGGCCGCCGTGCACTACTACGACGACCGCCTGCGCCCCATTCTGGAAGAGACCCACGGCACCATGGTCTACCAAGAGCAGATCATGCAGATCTCCATGGCCATGTCCGGCTTCTCCGCCGGCAAGTCCGACAAGCTGCGCAAGGCCATGGGCAAGAAGAAGCTCGACATCATGCGCCAGCTGCAGGCCGATTGGGACGAGGGCGCCGTGGCCAACGGCTATCCGCTCGAGATCGCCCAGCAGATCTGGGCCGACGCCGAGAAGTTCGCGAAGTACGCCTTCAACAAGTCGCATTCGGCCGCCTACGCCATCCTCGTGATGCGCACGGCCTACCTGAAGGCGCACTACCCGAACGACTTCATGGCCGCCGTGCTCACCAGTTACATGGGCAACACCGACCGCCTCATCCGCTACATCGCCAGCTGCAACAAGAACGGCACGCCGGTGCTGCCGCCGGACATCAACGCCTCCCGCGCCGAGTTCACCCCGGTCGAGGGCGGCATCCGCTTCGGTTTGGTGGGCGTGCGCGGCGTGGGCAAGAACGTCGCCGACGAGATCATCGCCGAGCGCGAGGCGAACGGCCCGTTCACCTCGCTGCACGACTTCGTGAACCGGCTCGACGCGAAGTGCTACAACCGCAAGACGCTCGAGGCCCTCATCAAGGGCGGCGCTTTCGACTCCACCGGGTATACCCGCAAGCAGCTCATGTACTTCGTGGAGGAGACGCCGCTTCTGGAAGGCGCGGCCAAGCGCCAGAAGGATCGCGACGCCGGCCAGGTATCCATGTTCGACATGTTCGCCGACGACGCCGACTCCGGCTTCCAGGAGGACGTGCCCGCCCCCGACGGCGTGGAGTGGGACAAGCGCACCAAGCTCGCCTACGAGAAGGAGATCATGAAGATCTACGTGAGCGAGCACCCGCTGGCCCCCTTCGAGGGCACGCTGCGCCGTATGTCCCGCTACGACATGGGCATGCTCTCCGAACAGACCAAGGAGATCAAGAACGGCGTGTTCGTGGGCATGATCTCGAATGTGGCGACGAAGCTCACGAAGCGCGGCACGAAGATGGCCACGTTCACCCTGGAGGACACCACCGGCTCCATCGAGTGCATCTGCTTCAAGTACGACGACTTTGCCGAGGTCATCCAGGAGGACGTCATCGCGAAGATCAAGGGCAAGTTCGAGAGCGGTGACCGCGGTAACCAGATCATGGCCTTCGAGCTGGAGGCGCTGGAGCTTAACGAGGAAGATGCGCGGCCGAGCCACTTGGAGCTGCGGGTGCCCTCGCGCTCCTTCGACCAGAACCGCTCGGCGCACCTGAGTCGCATCCTGAACTCGTACCCGGGTCGCGACGGCGTGGTGCTCTTCGTGCAGCAGGCCGACGGCCGCCGCTTCCGCGCCGAGCTGCCGGTGTCGGTGGATGCCCAGTCCACGGTGCTGAAGGCGGAGATCCGCGACCTGTTCGGCCCCGAGGCCATGATTGCCTAATGGAAATCTCGCGACCGAGTCTGGAAGAGCGGGCGGCCGAGTGCGAGCGGGAGCTCACGTTCTCGGCGACGGTGGCCTATGATGGGGCGTCGTTTTCGGGGTTCGCCAAGCAGCCGGGACAGCTCACCGTGCAAGGGGAGCTGGAGCAGGCGCTCGACCTTTTGTTCCGTCGGCCAGTAGGCGTGGTCTGCGCCGGGCGCACCGATGCCGGCGTGCACGCCCGCGGGCAGGTGGTCTCCTTCGACATCGACGAGTGCGAGCTGCGCGGGCGCACGCCCTATAACCTGCGGCGCTCGCTGAACGCGCTCACCTGCGAGGGCATCGTGGTGCGCGCGGTGGAGGAGCGGCCGCGGGGCTTCTCGGCCCGCTTCGACGCCCAGTGGCGCGAGTACAAGTACTTCCTCGCCACGGGGGATACGCCGCCGGTGTTCACCGATCGCACCGCCTGGTATGTGGGTCCGAACTTGGACATCGCCGCCATGGAACGGGGCGCTACGCACCTCATCGGCGAGCACGACTTCAAGAGCTTTTGCTTGGCCGCCTCGGCCGTCGGCAAGCCGACCTGCCGCAACGTGGAGGAGATCTCCATCGCCTCCGAGGAGATTCTGGGCGAGCCGCACCGCGTCATCACCGTGCGGGGAAACGCCTTCCTCCATTCCATGGTGCGCACCATCGTGGGCACGCTTGTCATGGTGGGCCGCGGCCAGCGCGACCCCGACTGGGTCGCCGAGGTCCTCGCCGCCCGCGACCGCCAAGCCGCCGGCGAAAACGCCCCCGCCCGCGGCCTCATCTTCTGGTCGGTAGGGTACTGAGCGTTGTTTTGTTCAGTGCTCTCGTAATGCACGTAATGCACGTAATGCAGCATGTTTGCGCCGTGGCATAACGCGCCTACCCGACGTCGTATCTTCTAATCGGCGGGGCACTTGTTGCCCGCTTGCGTGGATCGCCTGCTGAGCGGTTGAGAGTGCTCCGCTCACTCGATTCGCGTCCTGCCGCCAAAAGTGCGTTGGTCAGCCTCATCCAAGGGCGCATTGTCCAAAAATGTAAGGAAATCGGCGTTTATCAGCGTCACCATCAGTGTTTTGACGCTGATAACCGCTGATTTCAATCATTTTCTGGCTCTCAGACGCTGATAAACGCCGATTTGCCTACGTTTTCAGGATCTTTGACGCTGCAATACGTCGGTTTGCCTACGGGGTCGGGCGGTGCCGACCATTCGAGAAGACGTTGGTCGATAAACACGAAAAGATCCGCACTAACCAATCGCCTCCTTCTTTTCCATCGCTTTCTTGGCTTGGCAACGTCTCGAAATGCTCCAGCATCGGTCTTCCTCAGGGGATGGCGGAGAATGGTATGCGAGCATCGTTCTATTTGCTATATCGGTAGACGGATTGATAAATAGGCTCATTGCTCATCAATGATGATCCCGTAGAGTTCTCGATTGTTCGACCGTCGCGCGGCTCTGCCTGATATCTTACGCGGCATGGATTTGACTTTCAGTCACATAACTGCCCTTGTGCTTTTGAGGATATGGTCGTGCAACCATCCTTTGACATTGCGCGCCTTCCACGATCTCCGTCCTCGCGATGCCGGGCACCTTCCTTTCCGCCATCTGCGTGAACCCAGGCCTATTGTCGGGTCGGCCGATACCGAAGCAGCCGTCAGGATGGCCATCGAAAACGTGAAGAAGCCGAGCATGCGCCACACGCTCGATAAGCTTTGGGACGAGGCCTCGGAAAAGAATCCGCTCCATGTTCTTGTGGGGCCTAAGCGCGGACGGCATTCAACTCAGCGCATACTGTTTCACCAAATATCCGCGCCCCTGCCGAGCCACGCGCTCCTGGAAATCGCTCCTGGCATAGCCGTTTGCTCTCCAGAAATGGTGTTCGTCCAGATGGCTGAGGCCCTTTCTGTCGCTGAACTCATCGCGCTCGGGTACGAGCTTTGCGGCTGCTACCCGTTGGATACTGAAAGATCCGAGGCTCTCGTGCGGGCGCCCCTCACAACACCCGCCCGCCTCAGCGCCTTCGTCGATCGCGCCGATCGCGTAAGAGGCGTTCGCAAGGCGCGGATCGCCGTCCGATATGTTCGCGCGAAATCGGCCTCACCTAAGGAAACGGAGATGGATGCGCTGCTCCTCACGCCGCAGAAGTGGGGAGGAATGGGCTTTCCGGAGGCTCTCGTCAACGAGCCGGTCTCCCTCTCTTCGCAAGCGGCTCGAATCCTCCGTGGCAATCGGGTGGTTTGCGATCTGCTCTGGCCGCAGTACTCTTTGGCAGCCGAGTACGATGGGCGTGAGGCTCACCTTTCGAGACACCAGCAAACAAGGGATTCCCGGAGGCGAGATGCATTGCTGGCCAATGGCACCGATGTTGTAACCATTACTTCGCCGCAAATAGACGGCGTCTCCGATTTCCTGGAAGTTGCTGATGCGATCTCGCGAAAAATGAAGCGACGGCCTCTCAAGCGTACGGAGACCTTTTGGGAGCGGCATCTGCAACTACGTCATGGCATAAGATCTTACCATTGCAATTACTTGTCGCGGCCATCCCGAAGAGACGATGCAATGCCTGATGGCCCCGCTCCTCGATAGGCTTTTGGCTCAGGGGCTAATTGACCACGACCACCCAAGCAGTTGTCGGTTGGTCCTGGAAGAGTCGAACAATGCTTGGCGACAGGTGGGTGGCCGGAGATTATTGAGCCGTCTCGACGGGTGTTCAAGCGTAGGTTTGGCTGAACTTACTTTTCGGGGGGTCGGATTGGCCGTTTCTGTATTCGAATCGGCGTTTATCAGCGTCACCACCAGTGTTTTGACGCTGCTAACCGCTGATTTCAATCATTTTCCGGCTCTCCCGCTGTTAAACCACCATTGACATATAGCCGTACCTCTCCCCGATGCTGACGCGGTTGGCCAGGCTCAGGAAGGGATGCGACTCCAGGTGCGTCAGCT
>NZ_CDRVLZ010000033.1:0-8087 GCF_977072305.1 Adlercreutzia sp. CNCM I-6207 | reverse complement strand
GCACCCGCGCAAATCTACGTTTGGCAGCGTGATTGTACCACCCTGCCGCGGCGGCTAGATGAGCACGCCCTCATCCCTACACTGGTTGACTGTCGGAAATACAAATTCAATGTATACAGAAAGATATAAGGAGTGGGAGGGATTCCGCCGTAGTTGGCATTGTAGGAAAATCCAAAAGTTTAGATTTTCCCACAATGCTTATCTTTTGGTCTTTGGTTCGGAATAGTGTAGTGCTGGCGGTCTATCTCTTGTTTTCGGTTGCTTGCTTCCTTACCGTACATGAGCATTTGCGGCGGAGAGTATCTTGCTACGTTCATTACCGAACAGGATGGTCAGACGATGTGCATAGACTGCTGGAGCAGGCGCTACGGCGAGTAGGCAGAACTGTGCAGCCGCACGTGAAACACAAGCAACACTGCAGATGCGGGAAAGAGGAAAGAGCGCCTTTAACTACGACGTCCGTTGCCAAAAACAGCATTCGATGGTATAAAGTAGATGGTTTTCCGATAGGAGGGCTTCCAAGTGCCGGGGACGTTTTCCCCGGCTTTCTTTGTTTTAGGGGGCGAATTGCGCGAGCTCAGCCTGTTCATAGACGAATCCGGGAGCGACAACCTGAGGGACAGGTACTATCTCCTCACGCTCGTGCTCCACGAGCAGGACGAGGACGTGTCCGAGAGCATTCGCCTGTACGAGCGTTCGCTCGCCGAGAAGGGCCTGCCCGACATCCCGTTCCATGCCTCCCCGCTGCTGAACGGCCATGACAGCTACGAGAACATGGACCCCGCCGACAGGAAGCGTCTCCTCTCGTCGTTCAGAGTCTTCTTCCGCCACATGCCGGTACGCTACACGTGCATCACGCTCAAGACGAAGGAGCACGGCGACCTCGACGGAGTCACGGCCGCGATGCGCAAGCGCCTCGTCGACTTCCTGTTCGACAAGCTGGCGTACTTCCAGGATTTCGATGCCGTCAAGATCTATTACGACGACGGGCAGAAGTCGGTCGCGCAGGCGATCCACAAGGCCGTCGACTACGCCCTCTCGAAAGACGCGGTGGTCTACAGGCTGGCCTCCTCCTCGGACTACAGGCTCAGCCAGATCGCGGACTACATCTGCACGATGGAACTGACCGCCCTCAAGTACGCCGACAAAGCGTCCACCGCTACCGATGAGAAGTTCTTCGGCTCGTGGTCCCAGTTCAGGAAGGGCATCCTCAAGGAAGTGCGGGCGAAGAGAATCTAACGCGCGGCGGCTGATTGGATTTCGGAGCGTTATCGGCAAACCGCTTGTGACAATTGCCCAGGAACGGCAAGCGGCGATTCGAGGATAGCTATAAACAGCCGATTCGCATGAATCGGTCAGTTTCCAAGCCGCCTGCGACTATTCCCAAGTGCGAATCGGGGAGTCGTAGCGCGCATAATGTCTAGAATCGGAAAATTATGCAACTATCCCCGCCCTCTCGAATCAACCTTTGATTCAGAATTGATTCGGACGATACGACGTGAGATAGCACCTTATGGACGATAAGACACGCAACAACACGCCATGCAAGCGTGCAACGATCGAGTGGGAGTAGAGGTTCCCTTCTTCCCTCCGATGCTTGATCATCCTGGCGGGCGCTCTCTACAGCGAGGGCGCCCGCTTCATTATGAGGAGCGCCCCGTGGATGTCCTGCAATTCATGCGTGATCACCAGGCCTATTTCGAAGACTACGTGACGCGCAGCACATACCACTCGAACGCCATCGAGGGCAGCACGTTGTCCTTTGCCGAGACCTATGCCATTCTCTGGAACGACAATACTCTGAAGGTGACGGCTACGGCTCGCGAGCTGTACGAGGCGATCAACCACAAGTACGCCCTGGCCACGGCATCGGAAAATATGGACGACCCTCTTTCGGAGCGGCTTGTCAAGGCTATAGCGCGGGATATCAACCGTAACATAAGCGGCATCGACGACTATCGTCACGGCCAGGTGATTATCCGCGGGGCCGAGCACCTGCCGCCGGCCGCCAATCAAGTGAACCAGCTCATGATGCAGCTCGTGTACGAGTACAACCACGACGAGGGAGGAGACCCCTTCCTGCGTGAGGCCCGCTTCCATATCCGCTTCGAGAGAATTCATCCCTTCGAAGATGGCAACGGGCGGACGGGTCGCATCCTCGTAAACCGCGGGCTCATGCGAGCCGGTCTCGCTCCGGTAGTGATCCCCGTGGAAGAGCGCGCCGCCTACATGGACTTGCTGGCGCGCAGCGACTACGACGGCCTGGCCGCCATGCTGCGCCGCCTGTCTGAGGCGGAGACCGAGCGTATGGAAAGATTCGCCGAGCTATAGCAGCGTTTGGAACAAGTGGAGAAAGCTATTCCACCTTCTGAAAGTACTTCCTCATGAGCTCCCTGGGGATATGGCAGTAGTCGTTGGGGAACTTGTCCAGGTGGTTCTGGTGCGCCCTAGCGCCCAGGGAAGTTGGAATTGCGGAGGGTGCGGCCCGATGCCGCGCGAAGACGACCTGGGCCGCACCCTCCGGGTGGCGAGATTCTACTGAACTTCGAACTGGATGTCCTCGTAGGAGAGGCCCTCGGGCTCTTCCTCGCCGAGGATGAACACGGGCTTCTGGCGGCTCGCGTCCACGAAAAGCTGCATGTTCCCCGGCGTGGAGTAGTGGCCAGCCGGGTCCATGAAGTACTTGGCGACCGGGATGAGCCCCAGGTCGATGTCGGCGACGAGCACGCCCTCCGCGTCGTGCTCCATCTTGGCGATGACCTGCCCCGTGGGGCTGATGATCCGCGTGAACCCGTGACCGTAGGCCATCGCCTGGCGCTGCGCGTCGGAGCGGCAGAGCTTCTCCTCCATCTCCGGCGTCCAGATTTGGCTGGCGCACAAGGTGAACGTCCCCGTCGCCCGCACGATCATCTCGTTTGAGGTTGCCTTCATCTTGCGGTACCTGCCCAGAAGATTGCCGGACGATCCTAACAACATATCGACGCAAGGCTCGGTCGACCTGTTCAAGATCATGGAGACGCGCGAGGACTGTAGCGCGACTGTTATCGGTTCGGAGTTTGAGCTCGCCGAGCAGTATTTGTGTATCGAAGGCGAGCTGATGATCAACCCTGTTCTCAACTGCATAGCGACTGGGGCTCTCTGCATCTATCGTGAGAACTCGAACATACGCGAGTGTTTTTTTAAGAAGAAGGGAGGTACGTGGAGATACCAGAAATAGCTTGTTAGCGCCGGGTGGGATTTACTGCGGTTTAGTGCAGGCGTTAACAGAGCCGTGCTGTGTCGAGCGGCGAAAGCATGGTTGCTGTGTGGGGAGGGTGCGGATACGCCGGTGCGTGCTGTTATCGCCGGACGCTATGACGCAAGTGATGTGAGACGTGCTGTCTTGGGTGACACGCATACCATCGTATAGGCACGAGTTTTCGGACGGCGTGGCGAATGCTGATGGCGCCTCCACTGGCGTTGCGCGTGTGATCGCTGGCGCCTACAAGGTAGTTTGTGATTCGCTTGACGTTTGTGGTGCGCCAAGCTTGATCAGCGTCAATTGTTGCAAGACATTCTACGGTGACAGGATCTGTTCCATCGCTGCCGGCACTATTGAAGCAGGCGGCTGCGTTTGGGCGCACTGCACAGCCTGCAACGGTGCCACTAGTATGTGGTCATAGGTACAGCTGATGGAAGTAAGAAGTATCTGAAAATATAAATCCTAATTCCAGGTCAACAATAATTTATCGTGGACAATGTCATTTGGCATAGAATGATTCTTCTGTTGAAGACGATCTATCATTGAGGTGCCACAGTTAACAATTATTTCACGCGCGAAAACGCCATCAGGTGGTTGTGGTGAGATGTTTTTTGACTTCGACTTCCTATATCCGTTAATCGACAAAGCGACATAAACTCCTCGCGACTTGCAATCGGCTATAGCATCCCAAAGACCATCGATGGAAAAATCCTGCGCTCCGTAAATAATGGATTGAGAATGCGTATAAGGCGGATCGCAATAGACCAAATCGCCTTTCTTGGCGCGTGACATCGCCTCACGATAATCAGCGGTATCGAAATCAACATTTTGAACAAGGTTGTGCCACTGATATACGCGCTCTCTGAACGATTCGGGGGAAATCGGTTTGTGCGGACCTTTCGGGGTGCTCATAAATCCATCTTTCTTCCTGAATCTGACGATCCCTGAATAACAGGTTCTTGTGAGCAGACAAAAATCAAGGCAGTTTTTATCACTGTTGAAGCGGTCGCGAATCATGGAATATGATTCGTCGGGATGTGAATAGTAATCATCAATCTGGCTTTGATAGTAGTCGCAGAGAACATCGGGATCATCTTTGACGTATTGAAAAATATCGACAAGAAAAGGAAGTGCGTCACTGGCGTATGCGCGTTCAAACCTAGGCCACATTGCTCCGCAAGCATTACGTTGAGATAATTCAGCCAATACAGCACCGCTCCCCAAAAAAGGTTCGTGGTAGTTTCTGAAGGATTCAGGAAAACAATCAACGATGTATTCTGCGAACCTTTGTTTGTTGCCTATCCACTTCAATAAGGCTGGTACCATTAGAAACTCCGTAACTTATATCATGTAGACTTATCGTCTACATAGTACCATGATCAACCCATGGAAAGAAGTATCCAAATAGCATTCGGCGATGCGGTGCGAGATGCACGGGTTAATCATGGCTACTCACAAGAAGAACTGGCTGACCTGTGCGGAATGCATCGAACCTATATCAGTGATATTGAACGTGGATTACGTAATGTATCTTTGGAGAACATAGAGAAGATATCAGCAGCTTTGGATACACCTCTGTCAGTCCTTTTTGAGCAGATTGAGACCGAGAATGCGTAGATTCGACTATTTCAAAGGACAACCTTCTGAGTTTTGGGCGAAGGTGAGATTCATTTCGCAAGAACTCGGTTATACGAAAAGAAGAGCAGACGCGATCCGGACGTATTCGGTTGACGAAATAGTGAATCTCTTTTTAGAGAATGGCGATCAAATAGATATCGCTGAGGCAGAAGAGCTCAGCAAATATAGCGAGATGCGTTGCGAAGCAGTTCATGAAGCACGAAATTATTTGATGGATGCCAAACAGGCCGAAGAGGTCTACGCGCAAGTATCGAAGAAGATATCCTGGGCAATTGTGCCCTTCAGTGCCCCAATGAACAAGCAAAAAGGAGAGAAGAGGAATGTAGCTTTTCTGACCGCTCTCGTCGACCTCATCGCTTTTGATGTCCTAAGTGATTACGGGTTGGAATTCGATCACGACCCGCGCTGTCTTCTTGAATTTTATGATCTCAATCATAATTTGGTCAGTGTGTCCTCTAGACGTTTGGACGGAGCATTTCCATCAACGCGAAATCCTGAGGCTGTATGGGAAATCAAAGAGTATTACTATACGACGACGTTTGGCAGCAGGATTGCCGATGGCGTATACGAAACGCGCTTGGATGGTTACGAACTGAACGATGCGGAAGAGCAAACCGGAAGGAAGACTACGCACATTTTGTTTGTTGACTCATATTCAACCTGGTGGGAACAAGGCAAATCGTATTTCTGCAGGTTGATAGACATGCTGAATGAAGGAAGCGTCGACGAGATTATCTTCGGGTATGAAGTTCTAACTAGATGGCCCGAGGTGTTAAGAGAAATAATTGAGTCTTAGGGCAGAACAGCAGATGAAGCATGGAATATGTATTTACAGCGACAGAAACAGGGACGCCTTCCGGAAATGAAGCAGAGACAAAAGCTTTATTGCATATGCTTGATGCTACAGAAGATGGAATAGAGTTATTTGCGGTAGATTGCTTCAATGATGTTACAGGGATGGACAATCCCTGTTTTGTGCTTCATGATGCACAATCAAAGGCTGAAAAGAATATCTCTCCAGCAAAACTGGGAAGATATCTTGTAACCCTTCTGGAGAATCATCTTAGCGAGTTCTCGCAATTCTTTGATAGCTTGACTCTGTTTGTTGGAGGCGTTTCAAAAACTGTACTGCAGAATCCTGAGTTAGTGGAGTTTGGGTTTCATGATATTGAAGCCAAGGCTCAGAAAAAAGTCCAAGATAGCCTTATCGAAGAATGCAAGAAGCGAAAAAATGGCATTGATGATAATTTGCTTAGCGAAGACAATATAAATGATTTTCTTAGTAAGGTTCACTTTGTTATCTTTCGTGAAAATCGCGAGGATTACATAAAACCTTTAGTAAGAACTTCGGCCCCGATAATGCCGGATTCGAAGAAGCTTAAAAGAATCTTTACTGAGATACGTGACAAGCAATCAGCCCTTAAGAACCGAGCAGGTATAGCCGGAAAAAGGATAACGCATCCAGACAGGGTTATTGATTTGGGGCGTGTGGTAAAACGCAGGGATATCGAATTGCTCGTAATCCAAAGAATTCTGAATAGAGACTTTCTTAGAGATGATACGCCTAAAAGCTTTATTCATTACTTAAACCAAATACCTGATGAAGAAGATCCAGATGCGATCACAGAAGATTGTCGACATGCCATCTACAGACAATTCTTCGATAAAAACAACAGCGAAGCATTCTGGACATTCTTGGATGAAGTCGTGACAACGATCGACAATAGTAATCAAAAAGATATTGAGGAAATATACGATCAGTTAAAAGTTGAGACTCGTAAGGCGTGCACACATTTAGAAAGGCGATCATGCCTCTACTTCATCGCAACTATAAAGGATGGTCTATATAAATGATTAATGTTAGAGCTATTTACCTCGGGAATGAAGCTGAAGCCTATATTTTAGACGACTTTATTGATGGAATTAACATCATAAATAGCGATGATAACCATGTTGGAAAAACGATTGTTATGCAATCAATCATGTTCGCTATGGGTTCGGAAGCCATGTTTCCTCATAATTTCAAACCGAAAGAGTACGTTTTCATAATTGATTTGGATGTTGACGGAGAAGCAATATCGATACTCAGGAGTAGAGATACATTTGCAATAAAAAAACGTGATGAGCTCGTATTTGAAGAAAGCAAGCGAGATTTTGATGAGTTCTGGAGCGACAACATTTGTGCTTTGCCTTCAATAATCAAAGACGGAAAGCTACAAAGAGTGGGATTGCCATTGTTCAATCAATTATCCTTTGTGAACCAAACTCCAAGAAATACTTCCAGCTTAATCGGGAGTTACTACAAAAAGGATGATTTTAAAGAAATGGTGTTTGCTATTGTTGGATTGGATGCTCGGCAGCTAGATTCGCAAGCAGAACGGGAACTAAAAGATAGGAAAGGAAAGCTGAAAACCAGGCGAAAAGAGCTTGCCAAATTGGTTCGAGATTTAAGAGAGAGTGGAACTTCGCTTGCAGCGATAAGTCCTACCGCAGACCGCGAAGAAACCAGTAGATTCGTAGAACAATTGGATAAGTTAAAAAACGATATCTCTGAAAGACAGAAACTAAGAAACCATGCATACGTGCGTATGAAGAAGAACGAGCAACTTCGCAGAGAACTAGGGTCATTGAACAGAGAGCTAAAAACCGGTTCGATAGTTTGTCTCGATTGTGGGTCAAAAGCGATTGGCTATTCAATGCCAGAATCAAACGTTGCTTTTGATATAACAACACAAGATATGAGGCAAGAAATATTGCGAACGATAGATTACAAGATTGATGACTATGTGGGGGAAGTCGAGAGGCTTGAGAAAGAGATACGTGAACTACAGATACGCTTTAATGCGCTTGCGGAAACTAGAGAAATAAGTCTGATAGATATAATTTCCGTAAAAGACGACTATGGAAATCTTGAGGAAATGGATCGTGAACTGACAGCGATTATTGATGAAATAGAAGACATTGACAAGAAATTAGAGTTCTCAAAAAACGTAGATGCGGAGCTGCGAAAAGACAGAAACGATTTCATGCGGAAAGTCCTCATTTCCATGAACCATCTTAGGGAAGTTGTGAATGATGGGATAGAAACCGAAGACTATGATGATCTATTGGTAACGTACAATCTCTTGCGCACTTTCACAGCAGCATAGCCTAGATACCAAAAGACACGGCTCCGGCCTTCGGTATGATTCGAGTTGTCTAGATTCGA
>NZ_CDRVLZ010000032.1:0-10250 GCF_977072305.1 Adlercreutzia sp. CNCM I-6207 | reverse complement strand
TGGGCGGCGGTACCAATTTATCTTACCCAGGGTACCAAGCCCGCTGACTGGCGGTACCAGATTCTGCTGATTGTTGGTACCGGAGAGGGTTACTACTCAAGAAAAGCACATTTTCCAAATTGCTCTTTCCAAAATTACACATTTTCCAAATCACGGCGATGCAATTATGCGAGTGCTAATTTTTTGCAATCGCTCTACCAGGCTTTTCTCGAAGTCTGTAATTCTATCCTCCGCATATTAAACATTCAGATTTGGAAAATGTGCTTTTTTGCTCTTCAGTTTGTCCGGATCTTAGAATACCGTCCATTTAAACACATTTTCCAAATCCTCGCGCTTTATACATGCCTTGATGCGAAATGAGACTCGATCCATAAAGACTACTTTTGCATCTTTCCAAACACAGAGTCTCCCGAGAAGGTCATCTTCACAGATCCCCCCGAAAACCAGTGTCTTGCTGATGGCAGGCGGGGTTGTCGGCGGCGGTGGTGGCGAGCTCGTCGCAGCGCTCGTTCTCGGCGTGCCCGGCGTGGCCCTTCACCCAGACGAACTTCACGGTGTGGGGCTCTTTGGCGGCGAGCAGGCGCTTCCACAGATCGACGTTCTTCACCGGTTGTTTCTGCGAGTTCTTCCAGCCGCGCTTCAGCCAGCCGGCCACCCAGTTCTGGTTGAAGGCGTTCACGAGGTACTGCGAATCCGAGTACACCGTCACCGTGCAGGGGCGCTTCAAAGCCTCCAGGCCCACGATGCAGCCGAGCAGCTCCATGCGGTTGTTGGTGGTGCAGGAAAAGCCAGCGGAGAACTCCTTCTCGTGCACCGCGCCCGAGGGCGCCGTGTAGCGCAGAATGGTGCCGTAGCCGCCCGGCCCGGGATTGCCCCGGGACGAGCCGTCGGAGTACAGGGTCACTTCCATGGGGGCTCCTTGGTGCTCGGGTGAGGCCGCCACGTGGCCCGCGGCGGCGAAGTCGTTGAAAGAGAAGCCGGATTGCGCGGTCATGGGCTACAACTCCGCTTCCGTGCGCTCGCCCAGGTCGATGAGCTCCTGGCGGGTGTGCACGCCGCACTTGGCGTAGATGCGGCGCAGGTGCGTGTCGACGGTGTTCTTCGAGATGAAGAACTCGCCGGCGATGCGCTCGGCGGTGCGGCCGCGCAGGGCGAGCGGCAAGATCTCCGCCTCGCGCTTCGAGAGCTTTGCCGTCCGCGCGATAAGCTCGCAGGCCTCCTCGAAACGGTCGCTCTGGGCGATGACCACCGAGAGCGCTGCCATGTCGCGGTCAGTGAACAGGAACAGATACGCGTACAGCACCGCCACGCCGGCCAGGGCCACGAGCGCCGCCGACACGTCGAAGGCGCCGGGAAGCGCCCCGAGCACGCCGCCGACGAGCACGCCGGTGATCTCGCCCGCGAACAGCGCCGCGAAGCCCCGGGCGAAGGAGCGCGCCGCGTCCCCGCCGCCAATGCGGCCCATGATGAGGAACAGCGAGACGAGCACCGAGAAGACCCCCAGATAGCCGGCGAGCACCACGGCCACGCCGGAGACGTTCACGCTCTCCAGCAGCGGCACCGCCACGAAACCGCCCACCATGAGCAGGATGGCGAGCCGGTACGCGCCGCCGAGCGGCCCCACCTCCTGATCGGGCCCCGTGGGCAGCACGGCGCGCACGCCCACCGAGAGCGGACGACCCCCGTAGAGCTGCAGCGCAGCGGCGCAATACAGCACGAAGAGCACGAAGGTGACGGAAAGCGATGACGCGGCTCCCCCCTCGGCGCTGGTGGCAAGGGCCTCCACGGCACCGGTGGCCAGGCCGTAGACCACCGTGCCGGCGATAATGCGACCGGAGAGCTTGGCGGCCTCCTCGGTTGGATCGTCGGCCGCCGCGGGCTCGGCGTCGCGGTCATCAGGCTCGCCGAGCGCACGCAGGGCCCAGGCACTTCCCACGGGCAGCACGTACAGCAGGATGTAGGCGCCCTCTACCGGAATGGCGACGACGAAGAAGCAGACGGCCGCGCCCAGGGCGCTCCCGATGAACACCTCGGGCACGGACTGGTCGATGGAAGCCTCCCCCAATACCCGGCCCCACCGACATAGAAGCAGCGCGAGCGGAACGCCGGCGGCCAGCCCCTCCACGGCGGCAAGCGCGAGCCACGGAATGCCGGGCGCAAGGCTGTGCAGCGCAACGATGAGGTACAGCGCTCCCACCAACGGCAGCGCGTAGCAGCGAACGAGACCCTCGGCCACGACCATGAGATGCCGACGCCGGCGCTCGCGGGTCATGAGCGCGAAGGTGGCGGCCATGACGAGGAGCACGCAGAGCAGGTCGGCCCGATCGATGAGGAACCCGTGCTGGCTGCTCTCGTTATAGGAGCCCAGATACAGCATGGCGAAGAGAAAGGCCTGGTTGCAACCGAAACCGAGGATGGCGTAGCGCGCTTGGCGCAAACGCGAAAGCGTCATCGTCGCCATGAACCTCCCTTTCTCTCTCACATTGACAACGGTGTATTCTATCGCAACCAAGCGCATCGGTTCTCACCGACGGGGACATCCGACGAAATGAACCGCATCTGGTAAAACGAAGAGAAGCGGCGCTGGCCGTATCTGGCAGCTGCCGCTTCTCTTGGGAGGGAGGGTTGAAACGAACCCCGCACCCGAGGGCGCAGGGACGGTTCACGGATGTTACTCGGCCTTCTTGCGAACGACCTTCTTGACCACCTTGGTCTCTGGCTCGCCGGCAGTGGCGTAGGCGACCTCGGGCTCGTCCTCGACGATCTCGATGATCTCCTCGACCTCTTCGTCGTCCTTCTTATCGAAGGCCATGCCCTCGCGCAGGCTCTTCACGGTCTTGCCGAGGGAGGCGCCGAGTTTGGGGAGGTTCTTCGGCCCGAAGATGAGCAGCACGACGACGAGGATGATAACGAGCTCAGGCACGCCCAGTCCGAGAATCTTCATAGTGGGTAATCTCCTTCTTTGCTTCGAAGCCGGCCGGGACACTCCTTGCGCCGCGCTTCACCGTTTTTTGCGTTTCGACGCCGCCCACTATGCCCCCTTCCAAGCCTCCTGCCTATCACGCAGACTCGTGATTTTGTCACGTGGCGAAGAAATTTCCCTGTCACACCTTTACGTGACAAAGCTCGTTTTCGCTGGTCAGAAGCTTACGCAAAAAAGGGCTGACCGAGGTCAGCCCCTACGGAACAACTATGGGAGATTTTTCCTACTCGTGGATCCAGCTGAACATGCCGCGGATGCGCTCGCCGGTCTTTTCGATCTCGTGGCTGTTGATGGCCTCGCGCTGCTCGATGAGCCACGCATGGCCGTTCTTGCAGTCGGCGACGAACTCCTCGGCGAAGGTGCCGTCCTGGATGCGGGCCAGAATCTCTCGCATGGCCTCGCGGCTCTGCTCGTTGATGACCTTCGGGCCCGCGTAGTACTCGCCGTACTCGGCGGTGTTGGAGATGGAGTAGTTCATGAAGTGGATGCCGCTCTCGTACATGAGGTCGACGATCATCTTCATCTCGTGGTAGCACTCGAAGTAGGCGAGCTCCGGCGGATAGCCCGCGTCCACCAAGGTCTCGAAGCCGGCCTTCACCAGCTCCACCAGGCCGCCGCAGAGCACGGCCTGCTCGCCGAAGAGGTCCTCCTCGGTCTCCTGGGCGAAGGTGGCCTTGATGACGCCGGCGCGCGCACCGCCCACGCCCCAGGCGTAGGACAGCGCGATATCCCACGCGTCGCCCGTGGCATCCTGGGCCACGCAGATGAGGTCCGGCACGCCGGAGCCCTCGGTGTACTGGCGGCGCACGATGTGACCGGGGCCCTTCGGCGCGCACATAATGACGTTCACGTCCTCAGG
Source organism: Adlercreutzia sp. CNCM I-6207 (assembly GCF_977072305.1). Lineage (NCBI taxonomy): Bacteria > Bacillati > Actinomycetota > Coriobacteriia > Eggerthellales > Eggerthellaceae > Adlercreutzia > Adlercreutzia sp. CNCM I-6207. The sequence continues at coordinate 6,408 of NZ_CDRVLZ010000032.1, read as the reverse complement.
CGGGGTGATGTAGCCGTAGTGGACGTTGAAGCCGTGGGCGAAAGCGAGGGTGTCGCCGGTCTTCAAGTGCGGGGCGATGTAGGTCTCGTACACCTCGGGCTGCAGCTCGTCGGGCACGAGCACCATGATGAGGTCGGCCTCCTCGGCGGCCGTGGCCATGTCGGTGACGCGCAGGCCGGCCTCCTCGGCGGCCTCGATGGAGCGCGAGCCCTCGCGCAGGCCCACGCGCACGTCGCAGCCGGAGTCCTTGAGGTTCAGCGCGTGGGCATGACCCTGGGATCCGTAGCCGATGATGGCGATCTTCTTGTCCTTGATGATGTCGGGGTTGCAGTCCTGTTCGTAGTAGATGGTGACGGCCATGGGTTTTGGTTCCTTTCTCTTGTTGCCTTTTCTATTTCCTAATCGCGCGAGCTGCGGGAGAGGGCTACTTTGCCGGTGCGGACAGTTTCCTTGATGCCGTAGGCGCGCAGCAGATCCTCAAGGCCCCGAAGCTTCGCGTCGTCGCCGGTGGCCTCGATGGTGAGCGAGCTTTTGCCCACGTCCACGATCTTCGCGCGGAAGATGTTGGCGATCTCGATGATCTCACTGCGGCGCTCGGGCGCGGCATTCACCTTGAACAGCACCAGCTCGCGCTCGATGGCGCCCTCATCGGTGAGGTCGGTGATCTTGTGCACGCTGATGAGCTTGTGCAGCTGCTTGGTGATTTGCTCGTAGGCCACGTCGTCGGCGAGCACGATGGCGGTGACGCGCGAGAGGGTGGGGTCTTCGGTGGGGCCCACGGACAGCGATTCGATGTTGAAGCCGCGCCGGGAGATGAGGCCTGTCACACGGGACAGCACGCCGGGGCGGTTCTCAACCAGGACAGACAGAACGTGCTTCATCGCGCGCCCCCCTTCTCTTCGTCGCCGTCGCGGAACAGGGTCTTCCAGTCTTCGGGGCGCACGTCCACGGTGGAGCCGTCCTGACCCAAACGGGCGCCCGTGTCCTCGGGGTCTATCTCCCAGCGGCCGCCGAACTGGGCGTCCAGCTTGGCGCAGGGAGAGGTGGCGGCCGCCGCGCCGGCCGCGGCCGCCCGGGCCCGCAGAGAACCCGGGGCGGCGGGCACATCGGTGCGCACGGCGCCCACGGCCACGTCGATCGCCCCCATGACGTCGCCCAAGGCCGCCCCCGGCGCCACCATGGGATAGACGTTCTGATCGGGAGAAATGGCCACGTCCAAAAGGTAGGGCCCCGCTGCGGCCAGCATGCGCTCGATAGCAGCAGCGACCTCGCCGGGCGCCTCCACGCGCTCGCCCTCCCAGCCGTAGGCCTCCGCCAGCTTCACGAAGTCGGGCACGGGCGCAAGCAGCGTCTGAGAATAGCGCTTGTCGTAGAACAGCTTCTGCCATTGGTGGACCATGCCGAGGCAGCGGTTGTCCAGGATCATGACCTTCACGGGCACGCCGTTGATGGCGGCCGTGGCCATTTCCTGGGAGTTCATCTGGAACGACCCGTCGCCGGCGATGCAGACCACCGTGGCATCGGGGTTCGCCACCGCCGCTCCGATGGCGGCCGGGAAACCGAAGCCCATGGTGCCCAGACCCCCTGAGGAGAGGAAGGTGCGCGGGAACTCCCGGGGCAGGAACTGGTGCGCCCACATCTGGTGCTGGCCCACCTCGGTGGTGACGATGGAGGCCGCCGGATCCAGCTGGCGTCCCAGCTCGGCGATAACGAGCTCGGGGACGATCTCGTCGCTCTCCTCGTTCTCGGCCATGTTCGGGTGGTAGAACGGGTAGCGGGCGCGCCACGCGTCGATATCGGCGATCCACTGGTCGTCGCGCGGGGTGGCGCCGTCCTTCTCGAGCACCTCGAGCATGCCGGCGATGATGCCCTTCAAGTCGCCCACAATGGGCACATCGGCATCGCGGATCTTCCCGATCTCCGCCGGGTCGATGTCGATGTGCACGATCTTCGCGTTGGGGGCGAACTCGGTGACGCGCCCGGTGACCCGGTCGGAAAAGCGCGCGCCGGCGGCGATGATGAGGCCGGCCTCGGTCATGGCCATGTTCGAGTACTTCGCCCCGTGCATGCCCACCGGCCCCAAATTCAGCGGATGGCTCGCGGGCACGCCGCCCTTGCCCATGAGGGTGACGACGGCGGGAATGCGCATCTTGTCCATGAGGGCCACAATCTCGTCGGTCGCCTCTGATGAAATGACGCCGCCGCCGACGTAGAGCAGAGGTTGTTCCGCCTCTTCCAGAAGGCGGCAGGCGGCGCGAATCTGCTTGGCGTTGCCGCGGTAGGTGGGCTTGTAGGAGGGCAGGTTCACCGCATCCGGGTACTCGAACACCATGGTCTCGCCAGCCACGTCGCTCGGGATGTCGATAAGCACGGGGCCTGGGCGCCCCGTGACGGCGATGTGGAAGGCCTCGCGGATGGTGCGGGTGAGCTCGTCGGTGGATTGCAGCAGATAGGAGTGCTTGACCACGGGCATCGTGATGCCCACGATGTCGGACTCTTGGAACGAGTCGGTGCCGATGACCCCCCGGCCCACCTGGCCGGTGATGACGACGAGGGGCACGGAGTCCATGTAGGCCGTGGCGATGCCGGTCACCGTGTTCGTGGCGCCCGGCCCCGAGGTGACGATGGCCACGCCGGCGCGCCCGGTGGAGCGGGCGTAGCCGTCGGCCATGTGCACGGCCCCCTGCTCGTGGCGGGCGAGCACGTGGGTGATCTGGTCGGAGTCGTACAGCGCGTCGTAGAGCTTGATGGCCTGGCCGCCCGGGTAGCCGAACACCGTCGTCACCCCCTCGGCCTCGAGGCTGGCGACGACGGCCTCGGCGCCAAGCATGGTGCGGCCCTGCTTGGCCGTGCGCGAGCCCGCACCCCGGGGCGCGCCTTGGGTGGCGGCGTTGCGCCGGACCGGCGTTGTCGGCTTGCCCTCGGCCGGCGTTGCCGCGCTTGCGGCTGCAGTGCTGTCGTTGATATCGCTCACAGGATGATCGCCCCCTTGTCAGCAGAAGTTACCAGTTTCGCGTACTTGGCCAACACGCCCGCATCGTGCTTGGGCGCCGGTGGCTCCCACGCCGCGCGCCGGCGCGCGAGCTCCTCGTCGCTCACGTTCAGCGTCAGCGCGCCGCCCTCGATGTCCACGGTGACGGAATCGCCCTCGCAGATGAGGGCGATGGGGCCGCCGGCCGCCGCCTCGGGGCTCACGTGCCCCACGGCCGGCCCCTTGGTGGCGCCGGAGAAGCGCCCGTCGGTGATCAGGGCCACCGAGGTGGAAAGCCCCATGCCGCAGATGGCCGAGGTGGGCGCGAGCATCTCGCGCATGCCCGGGCCTCCGGCCGGCCCCTCGTAGCGGATGACCACCACATCTCCCGGGACGATCGCGCCGCCGTTGATGGCCGCGCAGGCCGTCTCTTCCGAATCGAACACGCGGGCCGGCCCGGTGTGGCATAACATGGACGGATCCACCGCCGCCTTCTTCACCACCGAGCCGTCGGGCGCCAGGTTGCCGTAGAGCACCTTGAGGGCGCCCTGGGCGGAATAGGGGTTCTCGCCCGTGCGGCACACCTCGCCGTCGCCCGGGGGGCAGCATCTCGCCAGGTACTCGGGCAGAGGCCCCATGCAGGTGAGCGCGCTCTCGTCCAGCAGCCCCAACCGCCCCAGCTCCCCCATGACCGCCGGCACGCCGCCGGCACGGTACAGGTCGATGAGCGGGCGCGGGCCGGAGGGCGCGAGCTTCACCAAGTGCGGCGTGCGCGCGCTGGCTGCGTCCCAGTCGGCCATGGTGATGGGGCATCCCGCTGCGTTCGCGATGGCCGTCAGGTGCAGCACCGTGTTCGTGGAGCCGCCGAAGGCCATGTCGCATTCCATGGCGTTGCGCACGGCCGCCGCATTCAGAATGTCCTTGATGCGCACGTTATCGCGGAGCAGTTCCATCACCTTCATGCCCGCGCGCTTGGCCAGACGAATCCGCTCGGAGTAGACGGCCGGCACGGTGCCGTTGCCCGGAAGCGCGATGCCGAGCGCCTCGCACAGGCAGTTCATGGAGTTCGCCGTGAACATGCCCGAGCAGCTGCCGCAGGTGGGGCAGGCCGTGTCCTCGAGGGCGGCCAGCTCGTCTGCGGTCATGGTGCCGGCCGCCACCTTCCCCGCCCCGTCGAAGAGCGTGTTCAGATCGGTGGAGCCCTCCCCGTCCGGGCCCGTGCCGGGAAGCATGGGGCCGCCGGAGACGAACACCGTCGGCACGTTCGCCCGCAGCGCGCCCAAGATCATGCCGGGAACGATCTTGTCGCAGTTCGGGATGCACACCAGGCCATCGAAGGCGTGCCCCATGACGGCGCATTCCACGGAATCGGCGATGACCTCGCGCGATACGAGCGAGTAGTGCATGCCCTCATGGTTCATGGCGATACCGTCGCACACGCCGATGGTGGAAATTTCGAAGGGGACGCCACCGGCCATATAGATGCCGGCCTTCACGGCCTCGGCGATCTTGTCCAAGTGGGTGTGCCCGGGAATGACGTCGTTGCGCGAACTCAGCACCGCGATGAAGGGGCGGTCCATCTCCTCGTCGGTGATGCCGTCCGCTTTGAGCAGGCTGCGGTGCGGCGCGCGCGCCACCCCTCGCTTGATCTGGTCGCTCCTCAGTTCCATAGGCCTCGCTTCCTCTCGCGCTGCGTCTCCAAATACACAAAAACCCGCTGCAAGATGCACCGGGCCGGAAAACGAGACAGCCGTGCGACGACGCGCACAGGGAGGCTCTACGACAGATAACGGTGTCGCCGGTCCGACGCTACTTGCCCCCTTCGGCCCGGCGGTAAGCCTGTCAACCGAAAGGTCGTTCGCACCGAACTGCTCAGAGGTGGCTGTTCGGGTCGCCCACCGCCTGCTCGCACCAACCGCAGGCTCTCTTCAGATGGGTTCGCCCCTACTTTTCCTCGTCAACGCATTTCATCGGTATTAACTTGGCTCGGGAGTTTAGCACTCCTGCGATCAATCGCAAGGCTTTTCGCTCATATTTCTACGGGAATCTGACGAAACGGGCACGGGCGGTGACAAATGGGCCGCGCCGCCATGACGTTTGACGGTCCGTCATCCCTGCTGACCGCGCCTTCCATAAACTAGTCGGGAAAGGGAAACGTCTATTCAGGAGAGGATACGGCCATGAGCACCGCTACCGTCCATCGTCGCAAGCTGTCGGCTACCGGAACCGTCCCTCCGAGCGTCTCCGCGGCGAAGCCGAAACCCCGCTCCCCGCGCCCTTCCCTTGCGGGCAACTCCCCGGGCGCCGCGCAGCCGCAGGATGACGGGCAAGCAGCGCGCCCCGTTCGCACCGCCTCGCTGCATCCGCGCGCCGCGGCCGCGAGCAACTTCGTTCCCGATCCCGTCACCCTCGAGCTGACCGACCGCGCCGAGCACCCGATGCTCACGCCGTCGTGGCGTGCTTTCCGCGCCTATGCCTCGAACCATCCGCAGCTTTCCGAGCTGAAGGCCCAGGGACTCGTTCCCATGATGCGGGCCCACCAAGGACTGCGTCTGGCAATTTACGCCGTAGCCGCCGCTTTGGTACTGCTCTTCGTGGCGCTTTTGGCCTATTGGTGGCTGCTGCCGGCGCCGGCGGCCGCCGACTCGCCGTACGCCACCGCCGATGCGGGCGCCGCCCAGAGCACGGCCGCGGACCAGTGGGAGCAGGGCGTCGTGCCCTCGCTGTACCAAAGTGACACCTCCTGGGCCGACGTGCCCTATGGGCAGGCCACGCTCGCCTCCACCGGGGCCGCCCCCGTCGCCCTGGCCATGGCCTACGTGGCGGCCACGGGCGACACCACCTACACTCCCGTCGAGTTCGCTCAATGGGCCACCGATCACGATCTGACTGCCGCTGGCGTCGACACCATCGGTGCCTTCCTGCAGCAGGGAGGCACCGCGTTCGGGCTCGCCGTGGATCCCATGATCGTAGACGACCGGACGCTGCGCCACGCCATCGTCTCGAATGTGCCCGTGCTCGTCGTCACGCAGCCCGGCACTTTCGCGCCCGCCTCCTCAGTGGTGGTGCTGGACGACATCGACAAGGACTCCCACATCGTGCTGCACGACCCGACGAGCGCGAGCCGCTCGGCCAAAGGATGGGCTTTCGATGACATCACCGACGCCGCCGCCCTCGCCTTCACGGTGCACGAGGTCTAGAGGCGCACGCTGCGTGCTTTAGAAATGACAGTTAGCGTAGTTTTTCGCTTCAGTTTTCCGAAAATCTGCTTTAGAAATGAGGGGTGTCGTAGTTTCAAGCTACGCTAACCGTCATTTCTAAAGCAAACCGTGAATCCTCGGTACTGTCAATAATCTTGCGCAAATTCCAGCAGGCGACCGCCAGCCGTCGGCATGATCACTCGTCCAGCAGCGACACGTCCAGATACCTCCTCGACC
>NZ_CDRVLZ010000031.1:0-11530 GCF_977072305.1 Adlercreutzia sp. CNCM I-6207 | reverse complement strand
TGATTAGCGGTACCGAGACAGCCTACTCGCGGTACCGCCTTTTGCTGATCGCCGGTACCAAGCCAGGTGATCGATGGTACCGCGAGAGGTTACTACTCACCGCGGCGCCGGGAAGTTGAATATGAGGTCTTTGAGACGCCATTTTGCGGGTTATGTGACAAAATGCCAGATCAGAGATGCAAATAGGAGTGTATGACCAGGTAATTCGCCGAGACGGTCGCTCAACGTTTGCCAAATGCATCGATTTTATCGGTTGGACAGGTCTTCCCTTCGCGCTATAATGCGGGCTTCAAGGCAAAAAATTTGCCCTGGTTTTGCGCACTCAAATGCGCAAACGCGAAACGACAACTACTGAGGAGGCACGATGACTTCACCGAGGGAGGCAGTATCTATTCTTACTGCTGCGGCTCTAGTCGTTGCCCCTGTGGGCGGCGTGGCCGCAACGTACACCACCGGTTATGCCGACAACGGCGACGGGCACACGGTTAAGGACGACCGGGATCATGACATTCCGGCCAATTACGAGGAAGCGCTTGTCTGGATCAAAGAAGGCAAGACCCTCTATAAGTCTTGCGTTGACTATATGGCGGGTCATGCCGACAAGTTCGGCGGCCTGACCGAGGCGCAGCGCGCCGAGTTGTGGAGCCTTGCGGTCGATGATGAGCCGACGGTGCCGGAGTCCGAGATGACGGCGGTTTCTGAGCCGGAGCCCGAGCCTGTTCCCGCTCCTGTGGAGACCACGCCGGAATCTGAGGAGCCTGCAAAGACGCCTGCGCAGCCTGAAACGCCGGATGTGGAGGAGCCGGTCGTTCCCGAGGTGCCGGCTGATCCGGACAATCCAGAGAATCCGACTGCTCCTGTCGACCCGGCCGATCCCGTTGATCCTGCGGAGCCTACCGATCCTGTTGAGCCCGTAGAGCCGACCGAACCTGGTGATCCGGTTGATCCTGTCGAGCCCACTGATCCGGCCGAGCCTACCGACCCAACGGAGCCGACCGATCCTGTCGATCCTGCCGAGCCAGTGGATCCCGTCGATCCTACCGATCCTACCGATCCCGAGCAGCCTGCGGAACCGGACGAGCCGATCATCGATACGGATAACCCGGTCGATTCCGGCCAGCAGAGGCCCGGCAACGCCGGCGGCGTGACGGACGAGTCGCACACCGCTGCCGTCATCAAGGGTCAGGCCCAAACGCCCCTCAAGCAGGTGGCCGTCACAGTGCCTTCCATCTCCTTCACGCACATCGACAACTCGGCCTACGTGGCGCGCCACTACAGCGAGGACCTCACCACCGAGAAGTTCATCTCTCTGGTGGGCGAGTCGGCCCGCACCATCGCCGCCGAGAACGACCTGTACGCGTCGGTTATGATCGCCCAGGCCATCCTGGAGTCCGCCTCCGGCAATTCCACGCTGGCCCAGGCGCCGAACAACAACCTGTTCGGCATCAAGGGCACCTACCACGGAAACTCGGTGCAGCTGCCCACCCGCGAGGACGACGGCACCGGCGCCACCTACACCATCATGAGCGACTTCCGTCAGTACGAGACGGTGGACGAGTCGCTTTCCGACTACGCCGACCTGCTCAGCAACTCCATGGGCGATTTCTACGCGGGCGCGCGCAAGTCGAACTCCGACAGTTTCGTGGACGCCTGCGACTTCCTTGTGGGCCGCTACGCCACGGACATCTTCTACTCCGAGAAGCTGCAGGACCTCATCGAGACCTACGACCTCACCCGTTTCGACGTGCCGCTGACCTACGAGCTGGCCGACACCTTCGTGCTGCCGGTGAAGGACGAGGTTACGGGGCTGGACAAGTACCTCGATCCGGTGACCGACAAGGTGGAATACGAGGCGCTCGTGGCCGAGTACCGCGATTACGTCGCCCGCACGAGCGAGTACCAGCAGGCGCTCGCCGAGTGGGGCCAGCAGATGGCGGCGGCCGAGGAGCTCTACCACGTGCCGGTGTATCTGGAGAAGCCCTCCATGCCCGCGGCGGACACGCCGATGCAGCAGCATCAGGATGCCATCGACGCCGAGCGCTTTGAGGGCTTCGATACGCTCATCGCCACGGGCCAGCCCCTGCCGGTGCGCGAGGCCCGCACGCTGAACGACCTGACCGCCTGCGCGAACTCGTTCCTCGGCGTGCCGTATCTGTGGGGCGGCACGACGCCGGCCGGCTTCGACTGCTCGGGTCTGGTGCAGTACTGCTACCGCGAGGTGTTCAACATCGAGCTGCCGCGCACGACCTACTACCAGTGCGAGGTGGGCGTGGAAGTGCCCTTCGAGGAGCTGCTTCCGGGCGACTTGCTGTTCTTTGCCGACGGCGGGGACGTGCACCACGTGGCGATGTATCTGGGCGACGGCTACTACGTGGAGGCGCCGCACACGGGCGATGTGGTGAAGATCACGGCTATGAACGACAAGCTGCCGGACTTCGCGAAGCGCGTCGTGGACGTGCGGGGCATCGATATGAGCGAGTTCTCCGACGAGCAGCTGGCGCAGTTCGTGGAGCGTGAGAAGTACCTGCAGGAGCGCGAGCAGCGCCTGGGCGTGACCGACGAGACCTTGGCCGAGCTCACCGAGTGGCTCCGCGGCCTCGAGTTCTAGGCCGTATGCGCGCCGCGTGGGAGTAACTCTGCGACATTTCCTGGTGCTGGGCCTCCTTGCCTTCGTTGTGACGTATCTGTGCGTCCCGTTGGCACGGAGGCTCGCCCTGCGTTTGGATGCCGTCGACTACCCGAGCGCCCGGCGCGTCAACAAGCGCCCCACGCCGCGCATGGGTGGCATCGCCATGGCGGCGGGCATCGCGGCGGCGCTCATCGTGGAAGTGGCCGGGGAGTACTTCTTCGGCTGGGCCGGGTTCTACATCCACGGCACCGATCGGGCCATCAACCATGCTGGTGTGATGTGCGGCCTGCTCACCATCGTGTGCGTGGGCGCCATGGACGATGTGTACTCGCTCAAGCCCAGCGTGAAGTTCGCCGGGCAGATTCTGGGGGCGACCATCATCGCGGCCTCGGGGCTTCTGCTGTCGAGCATTGCAAACCCTCTGGGCGCCGGGTTCATCCAGTTCGGCTGGTGGTCCTATCCGCTCACGGTGCTGTACCTCGTGTGCTTCATGAACGTCATCAACCTCATCGACGGTCTGGACGGCCTGGCGGCGGGCATCGCGGCCATCGCATCGTTCTTTCTGTTCCTGATCGCCTTCGGGCGTGGTTTGGAAGAGACCGCGATGCTGTCCATCATATTGCTGGGGGCGACGCTGGCGTTTCTGCGCTACAACTTCGCTCCGGCGAGCATCTTCATGGGGGATTCCGGCTCGCTGCTTCTGGGCGCCATGATCGGCGTCATCTCGCTTATGGGCGTCATGCGCTCGCCGACGGTCATCGTGCTGGCGGTGCCGCTCGTGATCGCCGCCATTCCCATCGCCGACACGGCGGCGGCCATCATCCGGCGGCTGTACCATCACCAGCCCATCCAGCAGGCCGACCGCAAGCACTTGCACCACATGCTTTTGCGCAAAGGCTATGGCGTGCGCAAGAGCGTCGTCATCGTGTACGCCTGGACGGCGCTTCTGGGCGTGGGCGCCTGGGTCATGAGCAACTCCCACGGCATTGCGGTGTGGGCCATGATCGCCATCATGCTGCTGGGGTCGTTTTTGATATTGTGGCGCCTCGGCATCTTCGACCAAGTCCTGCGCCATCACTACCACGGCCGCCACACCCGCCAAGAAGACAAGCCCCGCTGGTACGGCAGGCACGGGCGGTAGGGGATGGGGGAGCTGTCCAAATACGCGCTCTTCGATGGACGGCTCTATACGTGCCTTGGAATAATTCCCCATGTTAGGGACGGCTTGGTGTCCGCAGTTGTGCTATGCGAATCACCCGAAGGCGAGCGGCGCTATGCAACGGGCGAAGAGTGGTCTTGCGCGTCGCGGGCATTCGATGAAGAGGCGAGTGCCCAAGGTCTGGTTACGGCCGCGAGCCCGGCTCCTGACAAGTTAAGGTTGTTCCGAAGCCTGTTCAAAGGGCGCGAGGATGTGCACGCCCATGGTTATCGGCGCAGAGATGGGGGCATCGCCTATGCGCCGGCCTGCGCTAACGAATGGGCGCGTGGGGTGTGCCCGAAGTGTCAGAACGTGCGGTCGAAGTGTGCTGATTGCCCGTCGTGGTCGTTCGCGCCGCTGAATGATCGCGAGCTGATAGACCATTTCAAAGGGCGCGATCCTTCCTTTAAGGATGTTGTAGGTCTTTATGTACTCGATAGCGAGTGCAAGACATCGGTGCTCGTGGCCGATTTCGATAAAACGGGATGGCAGAAGGCGGTCTCTGCCTATCGGGACGCGGCGGAGCGCCTGGGGGTTCCGGTGGCCGTGGAGCGGTCGCGCTCCGGCAATGGTGGCCATGCTTGGATTTTCTTCGATGAGCCCATAGCGGCCTCCTTGGCGCGAGATCTGGGAAGCGCAGTCATAAGCGAGGGTATGGCTCATGACGAATCGCTCTCGTTTTCTTCCTACGACAGGATGTTTCCAACGCAGTCTACCATTCCTGCGGGAGGTTTCGGAAACTTGATAGCGCTGCCTTTTCAGGGCGCCGCTCAGCGCCAAGGGAACTCGGTGTTCGTGGACAAGGCATTCGAGCCTTACGAGGATCAGTGGCTCTTTCTCTCGAAGGTCGTGAAAGTAAGCGAAGAGAAGGCGAAAGAGGTGGTGAGGCGAAGCGCTGGAGGCCCGCTGGGTGGATTGGCCTACGGACGCCAGATCGCGGGATCCGACTCGGATGGTGAGCCGTGGAAGTGCCCCAAGAGAGCCCTGCTGACCCCCAGGGACTTTCCCACGATGGTTCATATCATCAAGGCGGACATGCTCTACGTTTCCAAGGAGGGGCTGTCGCCGGCGGCGCGCAATCGGCTGCTGCGACTTGCCGCCTTCGGCAATCCGGAGTTCTACCGTGCGCAAGCCATGCGCCAATCGGTGTTTGGGAAACCGAGGATCATTTGCCTTGCCGAGGAGCGCGGCGGGCACATCGCCCTGCCGCGAGGTGCTGAGAAGAAGCTGGTCGAACTTCTGAAAGAATCGGGAGTTCCCTATCGAGTGAGTGATGAGCGCTTTGTGGGGCCCGGCATTCGGGTAAGTTTCAACGGCGAGTTGCGGGACGGCCAGTCGGAGGCGGTGGAGCGATTGCTCGGGTTCGAGAACGGGATTCTCTCGGCTCCTACAGGGTTTGGCAAGACCGTAATAGGGGCTGCCGTTATAGCGCAGCTCAAGACGCCGACGCTGGTCATTGTGCCGAAGACGGCCCTCGTGCCCCAATGGAAGGCGCGGCTCGGCGAGTTCCTTGACATCGATGAGGAGCTGCCGCCGTTGCTCACTCCGACCGGTCGCAAGAGCCGTCGGAAGCGATCGCCCATTGGGCAGATCGGTGGAGGGAAAAACGAACGAAGCGGGATCATCGATATCGCTACCTTCCAATCTTTGGTTGAAAAGGATGAGGAGGGTTACCCGAGAGCGAAAGACTTCGTTAAGGAGTATGGGCTCGTCATCGTCGACGAGTGCCACCACGGTGCCGCGCCGCAGCTTGAGCGCATTTTGAAGGCCGTGAACGCACGCAATGTCTACGGGCTGAGCGCTACGCCGAAGCGCGCTGACGGGCTGGAGGGCATTACCTATCTGCTTTGCGGGCCGGTGCGCGTTCAGATCGATCCTAAGCAGCAGGCCCGGCTGCAGAATTATCGGCGGGTTCTCCGGCCGCGCTTTACGGGCATACGGTTGCCCGACTTAGAGGCGGGTGCGTCCTATTCCCAAGTGCTGGAGAAGCTTTGCGCGCACGACAAGAGAAATGCTCTGATCGTTGAGGATGTTCATGAAGCCGTAACGGCTGGGCGCACGCCCTTGGTGGTGTCGAAGCGGAAGGATCACGCTCGGATGATCCATCACGCTTTGCGCTCGCTCGGCCTTGACGCGAGGCTGTTGATCGGGGAGGGTACGCCCAAGCAGAGACGCGAGGCCATCGAGAGGGCTAAGCGGTCCGAAGATGGCCAGCCCTTCATTCTGGTAGCGACGGAGAGCTATCTGGGAGAGGGCTTCGATATGCCGCAGCTTGATGCGCTGTTCCTGACGACGCCCATAGCCTGGGACGGCAATGTCACTCAGCAGTCGGGTCGGCTGCATCGCGAGTTCGAGGGCAAGACCGAGGTGGTCGTCTACGACTATGTGGACGTTTCGGTTCCCATGCTCGAGCGCATGTACAAGAAACGGCTGAAGACCTATGGAAACCTTGGCTACGAAGTGTGCTCGTCAACAGATGAGGATGAAGGGGCGAATGGGGGCTCTTTCATTGGGAAGGGCGATTGGCTTGGTAGGTTCGAAACGGATATTCGAGAGGCGAAGCGCTCGATTTTGGTGAGGGCCCCTTATGCGAGCGAGGCAGCGGTAAAGAAGCTTCTGCCCGCGCTGCGGGATGCTCGCGAGAGGGGTCTGGAGGTGACTTGCGCGATGCGGAAGCGTGCGGCGAGTGAACGGTCGGATTCCAGAGACGCCGCCGCTGCCGCTCTGCTCAGAGAGGCTGGCATTGAAGCTACTTGGTTTGAGGACGGGCCGACGCGTTTGGCAATTATTGACGACGCTCTCATTTGGTACGGTTCTTTGCCGCTGCTCGCCTTCCCGAAGACCGACGATTGCAGCCTACGCCTGCGCGATGCAGAGCTGGCGGCGGAGTTGAAGGACGGGCTGTGGCGCGAATTAGATGGACGAAGTCGCGTTGATATGTAATGGGGATGCTTCTGCCCTTCTCCCTGTTGGCATTGCATAAAGGGTAATTGTACGTTGAAAATAGAACAAATGTATGGTAGTATTCCAGCAAAGGCTGGGCTTGCCCTAACTCGATGAATCGAGGACAGTCTCAAGGTCGGATATCGCTTTAGAGCGCAAATTCCGTCTTGACATTAGTATCCTATAAGATACAATAAAGGGTGAGCAACTGTGAGGATTGTCAAATCTCCGCGTTATGAGAAATGGGCGTCTTCTCTCAGGGATCGCAATGTGATCGCGCGTATCAATGCGCGGATCCTTCAGATCAAGCACTATGGGGCATTGACGGGGGATTGGAAAGCGGTAGGCGATGGAGTATTCGAGTTGAGATTTCATTTCGGAGCTGGATATCGCGTCTATATCGCCCTTGAAGGCGCAGCCCTCCTCCTGCTGCTCGTTGGAGGCACGAAGTCGTCTCAAACGAAGGACATTAAACTCGCCAAGGAGATCTACGAGTCGTGGAGGCGTGACTATGAGTAGCGAATGGATAGAATGGGATCCATCGTTGGATGTTAATTCCAGCGAGGACGTTGCCGCGTTTCTCAATGCCGTCCTAGAGCTGGGGGATCCAGCGATTCTGCCAGATGCGCTCGGCGTTATCGCCCGATCGCGCGGCATGAAGGCTATTGCCGAGGAAACGGGCCTCGGACGCGAGAGCCTCTATAAATCGCTGAGCAAATCGGGCAACCCTCGCTTCAGCACTGTTGTTAATGTGCTTGATTGCCTTGGATTCAGGCTTCAAGTCGTGCCTGCCGCCTAGGGCAATCACGAGGAGGATGTTGCGGCAATGATGGCAGAAGAGAGGGATGCGGCTAACGGAAGTGCGAAATAACTGCGAGTGCATGAGGGCGATCCGCTATTCAGGGCACAACCCCGGTTCACCATCCGGTTCACCATCCTGCCTCCTGCAGTCGAACAATCGCGTATGGGTACTGTGATGGCGGCGAAGCAATGGTAGAATAGAAGCTCGCTGATTATCGGTTGCGAGAAACGAGGATCGTGGGCACGCTCTCGGAGATACTCAAGGAACAGTGGCAATGGCGCAAGCAAATCTTGAGCCTGGGGCTGTTCGATCTGAAGAAAACGTCGGCGGGCGCGGTGCTGGGGCCTTTGTGGTTCTTCGCGAAGCCGGCGGTGTACATTCTGGTGTTCTGGTTCGCGCTCGAGGTTGGGCTGCGTAGCGCTGACCAGACGGGTTCCGATGTCCCCTATATCCTCTGGCTTATGGGCGGCCTTATTCCCTGGTTCTACATTCAGGAAATTCTCGGCACGGGCATCAATGTTTTCAAGCGTTACTCGTATTTGGTCACGAAGATTAAGTTTCCGCTTGCGGGCATTCCGACGATCTTCAGCATTTCGACGTTCGTCGTTCAGCTGGGGCTTGTGGTGGCGCTACTTGTCGTTTATTTCCTCTGCGGTTTGCCGTTGGATCTGTATTTGCTGCAATTGCCGGTGGCCCTTGTGCTCATGTTCGTGTTCTTCAACATGTTCTCGCTTGTGACAAGCTTGCTCTCGGCCATCAGCAAGGATTTTATGAACTTGATGAAGACGCTCTCGACGCCTCTCTTTTGGTTGTCGGGTATCATTTTCAACGTGTTTAATCTGGGAATTCCCGTTATTGAGCTGATCCTTATGCTCAATCCCATCACGTTCATTGTCACGATGTACCGTTGCGCGGTGTACGACAAGATGTGGATTTGGGACAAGCCGGAGGCCATTATTGGCTTTGTCGTGGTGTTCGTCGTCACGCTGCTGGTCACGCTGGTGATCTACCGGCGCACGCACGAGGAGGTGGCCGATGTCCTCTAGCGCCGAGGCGCCCGTCGCCATCAAATTCGACCATGTCACGAAGACCTACAAGCTGTACGAGAACGACCGGCAGCGGTTTTTCAGCATCTTTAGCAGCCGCGACAAGCGCAAGCTCATTACCAAGGTGAACGCCAGCAACGACCTCTCTTTTGAAATAAAGAAAGGGGAGGCGGTGGCGTTTCTCGGGCACAACGGCGCGGGAAAATCGACGGCGCTGAAGATGATTACCGGTGTGACGTTCCCAACTAAGGGTGAGGTGATCGTGAACGGCACGGTTAGCGCGCTTCTGGAGCTCACGGCTGGTTTCGACATGGCGCTCACGGGGCGCGAGAACATTCATTTGCGCGGGCACGCCATGGGGCTCGATGCGGACGAGATTGCCGCGCTGGAGCCCAAGGTGGTGGAGTTCGCCGATCTGGGCGTGTACATCGACCAGCCGGTGCGCACCTACTCGTCGGGTATGAAGTCGCGCCTGGGTTTCGCTTTCGCCGTGTCCAGCGACCCGGAGATTCTCGTGGTGGACGAGGCGCTGTCGGTGGGGGACAAACAGTTCCAGCAGAAGTGTTTCGCCCGCGTGCGCGAGATCATGGAGGACGAGAACGTGACGGTGCTCTTCGTCACCCACTCCTCATCGGCTGCGCAAGAGTTCTGCACTCGCGGTATCGTGCTGGACAAAGGCACAAAGAAGTTCGACGGCTCCATCCAAGACGCCATTGCATTCTATGAGAGTCACGAGTAGGACTCGCCGGCTTAGGATTTTTTCTTGCAGGGCGTTGCAGCGCGGATGATGACTTCGCAGATCGTCTCCGTGCACGACGCGTTTTCCGGCAGCGTGACGTTGGCGTTTTCGAAGACACGGTAGGCCTCCGCATCGAACTCTTTGTCCTCGATGGCTTTTATGATTGCGTCGGGATCGTCTGTGAACAGCGCGGGAACGTCGTTTTCGAAATCGATAGTGAGGCCGCGTTTCTCCCGGTAGGTAGCCCAATCGTAGGCGTACAAGTAGACGGGGATGTCCAGCAGGCCGGCCTCGTAGATGACGGTGGAGTAGTCGCTGATGATGACGTCGGCCACGAACAGGGCATCGAATTGGCCTCCGGGGATGGTGACGATGCGCGGATCGTCGATGACCTGCTTGCTCACGGGATGCGGCTTGTAGACGAAGTTGAAGCGGTCGAAGTCGACGGCATCGACGAGCGCGCCCGCGGCCTCGGCTTCGTTGGCGGCCGGCTGCTTGCGGAAAGTGGGGCAGTAGACGATGGTATCGCGCCCGCGCAGCTGCGGGTAGGCGGCGAGGATGGCCTCGCGCTGGCGGGCGCGGTGCTGCTCGTCCAGCAGGAGGTCGACTCGGGGGAGGGGCGCCTCGAAGAGTTTGGCCGGCTCGGCGTTGAACGCGGCGGCGAACTCGTCGGCGAAGCTTAAGGACGAGGTGGCGATAGCGTCGTAGCCCTCGTGCATGTGCATCAGGCGCGCCGTCGCCTCGGAATGCCCCTCGTCTGTGCCGAAGGCGGTGTAGCCGAACCTCTTCATATTGCCCAGGGAGTGCCAGATTTGAATGACGGGCACGCGAATGCGGTCGTGCAGCAGGCTGACGACGATGCAGTAGGAGTCCAGCACCACGGCGCGGCTCGTCGCGATGTAGTAGACCTGGCGGATCATCTCGAGTAGGTAGGTCGTTGGATTGCGCAGCTGCTTGGGAAGAATGATGACTTCCCATGCCGGGTCGCGGCGCTCGCAATAGTCCTTAATGAGTCGAAAGTCGATCGGCGCGCTATCGCTCTGCCGGCTGATGCACACGATGCATTGCCGTTGCGGCAACAACGAGCACAGCGCATAGAGCGCCGCCAGAAGAAAAGTTGCTATGCCAATGACGATCTTGCGCACTAATCTGTTTTCCTGGTTCTGCGGTGATGCGTTATTCGAATGCTAGATATTCTATCTTAGATTGTCGAAGCAGAGTTGATCATTGGCAATGTGGCTGCAAGGATGCTAAGAGACCTTCAAGTCTTTCAAGTTACCGCAATTGTCCTATTATAGATTACCGCGTAAGCAAGAGAGGGAATCTATAATAGGTGCGACGCCCGTACTCGCTGACGGTTGGTCTATTCACTTTATAACGGAGACATATGCGGGAGCGAAGCGGTCGGTATCGGGCAATATCATGCGGAGCTAGTCCAATCGCGCATTCTCGTTCGAGCTGCGTCCGTTTTCCGGATAAGGATGGTGGCTCAATGACCGATATTTGCTATTAGCGTACTCGTTGAAGGCTTGATAGGACGTGCAGAGCAGGGGCAAGTGAAGTAATAGTACTTTGATCTCAGCGCTCAAATTGTACGATCCTTCTGAGTGGTATACGGTGACTCCACTTGAGTCTTGCTGGGCGTCGTTTATTTCTTCCAGAAGGGTCGGATGCGCGTCATGCACGAATCTACCATGAAGACTTGCAAAATGTTTGGCAGTATCCGATCCGTACAGATCCTTAGCGGCGAGTTCGTATGGGGGCGACAAATCAGCATCTATTGCTGCAGCTCGCTTCATTGCGTCTGCCTGGTTTCTCCTGCGATCCTTGTGCTTGCTCGAGATATATTCGAGATCTCCTATTGAAACGTGAGACAAAATAGTTGCCGCTCTCAAAAGCTGGTCTTTGAAGGTGATGGGGACGTCTCAAATTGTCTTGAAAACTGGATGCAGATAGTCCATGATCAATGTTGGTGTTGCGTCGGAATCGACATCAGGAAGTACTTCTTCCCATGCTAATAGTTAAATAGCGAACGTAGAGCTGCAACGATCTAAACAGGGCTGTATTGTGCTTCCGGTAACGTACAATCTCTTGCGCACTTTCACAGCAGCATAGCCTAGATACCAAAAGACACGGCTCCGGCCTTCGGTATGATTCGAGTTGTCTAGATTCG
>NZ_CDRVLZ010000030.1:0-12373 GCF_977072305.1 Adlercreutzia sp. CNCM I-6207 | reverse complement strand
TGATTAGCGGTACCGAGACAGCCTACTCGCGGTACCGCCTTTTGCTGATCGCCGGTACCAAGCCAGGTGATCGATGGTACCGCGAGAGGTTACTACTCATCCGGCACTTTCAAGAAGGGCGAGACCGCCGAGTTCGAGATCACCGTGACCAACACCGGCAACACCACCCAGACCAACGTGACCGTGGCCGAGATGCCCGGCGCCGAGATCGTCGCGGGAACCAGCTATGACATCGTCGACGGCAAGGCCGTCATCGCCTCCATGGCCCCCGGCGACGAGGTCACCGTCAAGGCGACCTACACCGTGACCCAGGCCGACGTGGACAAGGGCGGCCTGAAGAACGTCGCCACGGTCGACGGCGCCGGCACCGACCCCGAGCCCGAGGTCGAAATCCCGACTAAGTTCTCATTCGAAGTGAGCCAGCCTGAGTCTCTGGTCTATGATGGTCAGCCTCATTACCAGGAAGTCAACGTGACCGATAAGACCACTGGCGCCACTCTTACTGAGAACGTGCACTACACACTTGAATACTCCGAGAACGTGACCGATGCCGGCGAAAAGACGGTGACGATCACAGGTATCGGCGACTACACGGGTGTTATCGACCGGACGTATCAGATCGAACCGCGCCCCTACACCGTGACGACCTACGATGCCCTCAAGAGCTATGACGGCACGCCGCTGACCGATGCTCGTGTTGACGTCGACCTAGTGGCCGGCGAGACGGTAACTGCGACTGCTACGGGTTCCATCACTGAGGTTGGTACGGCTGACAACACGTACTCCATCGTCTGGAACGGAACGGCCAAGGAGGGCAACTACGTGCTTGCGAGCGAGACCCTTGGCGTGCTCGAGGTAGTGAACGCCTCCTATGCCATCTCGGCTAATGGATACAGCGGCCTCTATGACGGTTCCGCCCACGGCATAATCGTGAACGCCCCATCGGACGCCACGGTAACCTACACGAATGCGAACGCCTTCACCGAGGCCGGCACCTATACTGTGGGATACACGGTGACGCGCCCGAACTACGAGACGATCACGGGGTCGGCGCAGGTCGTTATTACACCGCGTCCTGTGACGATCGTCGTCGACAGCGCGACCAAGGTTCTCGGCACCGCTGACCCGGCCTTTACGGGTAGCGTGAGCGCCGCAACGCCTCTGGTGAGCTCCGATGACCTTGGTACGATCACGTTCTACCGCACCAACGCGGCGCAGGCCGTCGGCACCTACGCGGATGTGCTCAGCGCTCGCTACAGCGCCAACCCGAACTATCGGGTGACGGTTGTTCCGGGTGATTTCTCAATCACCACGCCGGCTCCCCTTCCGGTCGTCCCGACGGCTCCGGTAACTCCGGCTGCTGTGACGCCGGCCACCCCGGCTGCCCCGGCCACGCCTGCGCCCGCGACCCCGGCCCCGGCTACCGAGACCATCGAGGACGACGCGACGCCGCAGGCTGCCACGCCGACGGCTAATGAGTCCGAGACGATCGATGACGAGGCGACTCCCATGGGCGCCTTCGACGAGCCGCACTGTTGGGTGCATTGGGTGATGCTCCTGGGCATCCTGCTCACGGCTGTTTATGGTATCGTGGTGGTGCGCCGCCGTCTGCACCTGGCCGACGATGTCGACGACTACGAGAAGCAGGTGCTCGGCATTGAGGACGAGCAAGCCGAGACAGTGCCTGCGACTGGCCATCAGGCCCTGTAAGAGATAGCCGCGAGGGGGCGGCCGCGAGCCGCCCCCGTCCGATACGGAAGGAGAGACTGAGATGAGAAAGAACAACTGGATCGTCACAGCGATCGCGGCTGTCGCCTGCGGAGTTTTGCTGTGGGCCTGGTTCGCTCTTGGATTCAACCACGTGGATGATCCGCTGGATCTCGTCGTGGCCGTCGCATGGTGGCTCGTCGTGGCCGCCGTGGCGGGCGGCATCGTGTGGGCCGAGGGCAAGAGGCGCGAGAAGATGCGCCTGGCCTTCGTCGGCGAGGGCGCCGGGTGCAGCCCGGAGGCCGGGCTCGTGATGCCAGACGCCGGCGAGAGCGAGCTGGCAGCGCTGGAGCGGACGCTCTCGGGCATGGCGTTCCCCGACGAGGTGGCCGCGCTGGACGAGCGCGTGCGCCCCGCCTTCCGCTGGGTGGTGCGGAGCCGCAAGTTCGACCGCAACGGCGAGGTCTGGGAGGGCGAGGTCGTCGCCGCCCACGACCCGGACGCCGAGCCGCGCCCGTTCGCGTCCCGCGAGGACCTGGCCGCCCTCCTGGCGGCGTAGGGGCGACCCGCCGGCCCTTCGGGGCCGAGACATAGCCAACCGAGAGGGGGCCGGCGCTCTGACGAGCGTCGGCCCCCTCCTTCTTATGGAAAGGTACCAAACATGCTGATCGATGCAATTTGCGATAATTGGATGCAGGGCAAACGTTCGAAGTTGGATTCCATGCAGGCTGGTAAGGATGAGAGGCAAGGGCAAAGCGAAAAGGCACGTCTCGTCATTTTCTTTATCGTGGAAGCGCCGCCGTCTGTGGAATGCAGGTAACGCGGCCTCGTCGCCGTTCTCGGGCGGCATTGCCGATGCTATAATGCCCTTATCGTCGGGGTTGTTTCGGACGTAAGCCCAAGGGAGCCGCTCGCGGCTAGCACGAGGCACCCGACCGATGCGCCTTCCGCATCGTCTTAACCTCCAGCTTCCTCTTCCCCCTCTGCGCCGTCACCAGGTAAGCGGTGCCCCGATCTCCTTTCTCACGAGGGACTTCTTGTTGCCCGCCTTGTCCGTCCGCGTGATCGCATGCGTCGGACTCGTTGAGAACTTTCGGGATGAGCGCGAAGTCGCTCGGGACGATGGACTGCTGGCCGCCATGCTGGCGGCGCAGGGGCGCTAGACCCAGGACATAGCCAACGATCCGAGGCAGCCGATGCCCAGGCAGCCGGCCCCCTCTCTCGTATGACTGCGGCTTACGTGCGGTTCTGGGGCGTCTTCCGGGCGTTTTGCGACTCCGTCGGGGTCGGCGCGGGGAACGGATCGGGACATTCCCGCGTCATTTCCGCGGTCACGATCGAGTAGGGTGGATCCTCCATCGATGAAACAAGGAGGTTCCCATGAAAGACGGCATGCTCGAGTTCAGCGACTGGCCTATGTTCGATCTTTTGATGACGGATAAAGAGCTGTGCCGCGAAGTGATTGAAATTATCCTAGACGAGTCGATAGCAGATATCGAGTACATCGTCACTGAAGATGACGTTCGCCCGACACTTACCAATCACGGCGTGCGTCTCGATGCCTTCGTGAAGACGAAAAACGAGATCTATGATATCGAGATGCAGACAACCAAACGAGAAGATCTCGGACGGAGAATGCGATACTACCAGGGAGCGTTGGATACGCTGACTCTGCGGAAGGGGGAAGGTTACGAAGAGCTGCCCCCTTGTATCATTATTTTCATCTGTATGCACGATCCGTTTGATGAAGGACTTCCCGTGTATACGCTCGATGTGAACTGCTTGGAGAAACCCAGTGCGCGCATCGGTCATGGCTTTCTTTGGAAAGCCCTATCCGCTCCTGCTTGGGACAAGCTCCCCGAGGGGCGCTTGCAGAACCTGCTACACTATGTTTGGACGGGGGAAGCCGGGGAAGATCCGCTTATGGGCCAGCTTGCCGTTGCGGTGAAAAAGGCCAACAAAAACGAGAATTGGCGGAAGGAGAAGATGGCGTTGCTGACGTTTGAGGAAGACATGGAAATTCAAAGGCGCATTGCTGAGAAAAAGGGGCAAGAGCGCGGTCAGATAATCGGCCTCCAGATGGGGCTTGAACAGGGCCTGGCCGAGGGACTTGAGCAGGGCCTGGCGGAGGGCCGGGAGCATGGCCTGGCCGAGGGCCGGGAGCATGGCCTGGCCGAGGGCCGAGAACAGGGCCTGGCCGAGGGCCGAGAGCAAGGCCTGGCCGAGGGCCGGGAGCAGGGCCTGGCCGAGGGCCGGGAGCAGGGCCTGGCCGAGGGCCGAGAGCAGGGCCTGGCAGAGGGCCGCGCGGAAGCGGCTAGCGAGGTTGCTTCGCTGATGGCGTTGCTTTTGGGCGCCGAACGGCTCGACGACGCTCGACGTGCAGCTGTGGATGAGAGCTACCGGGATGAGCTGATGCGTGAGTTTGGCGTCTCCCAGGCCGAATAATGCGGTTGACGAGCTGATAATTCTGTCAATATTTGGTAAACTTGGATCATCTTTAGCGAGATGTTGAAATGGGAAGGAAGCGGGTGATGATCGTGGGAGACATCACGCGGTTTACCAATAAAGGAATGGGTTTGGCGATGCGGGTTTTGGCTGCCGGCTTGGCCGCATTGCTCGCTCTGACATTTTTGAATCTGACGGTGCTTCCCGGCACTGCCCTGGCAGAAGAGGCCGACGGCGTCGATGCGGCTACTGAGCACCTTGTTTTGCCTGCACCCGAGGAGCCCGAGGCGGGATCGAACGTCTTCGTGTACCTGCATTTAAGTGGGCCGGCTCTGGATACGGCGAAGGCGGCCGGGTTGGAGGTTAACCGGGAGGGCTGGTTCACGGTAGGCGTCATTGCATTGGAAGGCATTGCGAAACCGAGTGAAAAGCCCTTGAATTACGAGGTTGACCAACCTGAGCTTGAAGCTATGCAAAGTCAGATAGACACGGCTTTGCGGTCGATCAACTATTACCCTGGTGCCCAAGCACTGAGCCTGAGTGCTGCGAAGTGGACTTCCCTTAAGGTGTGCTCCGGAGCGACTGATTATGCAGCGGCAGGGCATACGTGGCACCTCGACGGAGAACTGTGCGATCAGCTGGTGAATTTCGATGTCCGCTACATTGACGCCGAGGGCAATGCACTTGCTGTGGGCGATGTAGATGATCAGGGCAACAAGACCGACACGCGCACCATTTTGGCTGCCGTTGGGTCGGAGATAGCTGCGGACGACCAAATCATCGACATCGAAGGCTACGAATATTCGAAAGATCTAACTACAGAGAAGAACGGCGGCGAGTCCGTTACGGTAGCGGCTGAACCTCTCGCGCGATCCTCCGTTTCCGGCATGACCTTGGTCTACGAAAAGAAAGCCGAAGAGCCGGTCAGGCCCGAAAACCCTGGAGATAACGATCCTACCGACAAGCCCGTCGTTCCCGATGATGATGGTAACGGGTCGGTCGACAACAACGGTGGCGTGAAGCCGCAGGCACCTTCCGATAACGAAACCCCGAAGGTACCAAGCATCAAGGTTCCCGCGCCGTCCACACCTCAGCAGTCGCAGAGCAATGCCCAGAACAACGATAACGCTGATGGTGCCAACGGCGGCGGGTTCAACGCGGGCGAGCGCACGACCGTGTCCGAGCCCGCGCCCCAGGCCGGCACTGCGAAGGTCGTGCTTGCTGAAACGGCTCCCGCCGAGCAGCCTGCAGCCGAGACGGTTTCCATCGACGATGACGCAACACCGATGGTTGCTCGGGTCGGCGGCGCCGAAGCTATCGCCGAAGAGGACGTTCCCATGGGGGCTTTCGATGCTCCGGTTGATCCGGCTCCTTGGGTCGCGGGTCTGGGGGCTATTGGAACGGCACTGTGGGGCGTTGTCGCCGTGCGCCGGCGCCTCGTGATGGCGCAGCAGCTGGCCACATTCGAAAGCCAGGTGCTGGGCAATAGTGCTGTCGAGGCTGATGCCGTCGCCGTTCCAAATGCCGGGCATCAAGCGCTTTAGCCTTGCTTTAAAGGGAAAGCTTCTGAAGGGCGGCCGCGCCCCCAGGGTTTGGCGTTTCAGCTAGAGGGCAAGCGCTTGCGCCAGCGCCCACAGTGCTAGAAGATGCCCAGGGTAGTACCCATAGAAGAACCATTTCAACGGTCGGCCTCGCTGGCCGTTGTAGTTCAGCATGAGCGCTGTTGCCAACCCGAACCCAACGGTGTAATAGCCGAGCACGCCCAGGCTCAGCGGTACAGGATCGCTGATCGCCCATGAAAGAGCCGGCAGTCCTAGGCCCAAAAAAGGTACGAGCATCGCGAGCGCTACCCCGCGTGGCCGATCGTGAAAATGCCAGAAAAGCAGAATCATAAGCGGCCCGATAATGCCCCAGTCGCAAAAGGAACTGACGGCCAGCCCTCCAAGGAGGCCCAGCGCGCACAGGGCGAGATT
This sequence comes from Adlercreutzia sp. CNCM I-6207, assembly GCF_977072305.1. NCBI lineage: Bacteria > Bacillati > Actinomycetota > Coriobacteriia > Eggerthellales > Eggerthellaceae > Adlercreutzia > Adlercreutzia sp. CNCM I-6207. The sequence continues at coordinate 6,248 of NZ_CDRVLZ010000030.1, read as the reverse complement.
CTGCCGCTGGTGGTCGACAAGCCACAGCATCCCGAGCCCGATAAGCAGCGTAATAAGCACGTTGCCCGTCGCTCCGAACAGCAGCGAATAGGGAATTTGCGAGACAACTGCGAACACGGCGAGTCGCTCTGCGTAACGTCGCACGCTGGAGGTGTGTCGATACCCCTCACACAGCAGATATGCCATAATGGGGAAGGTGAGGCCGCCCAAAGAATACAAAGCGACCATGGCGCCCCCTGGCAGCTCGCTGCCGAACACGTTGGCAATATGGTTGCACGTCATGCCCACGATAGCTGCCACCTTCAACGCAAAGGCGGTAACGGAGGGCATAGGCTTCATGGGGATCCTTTCGCGAGGCCGGCTGAAAGGTGCCGGCGCAGTCAAAGAGGCGCACCTATTATAATGATGCGCCATGGGAAATACCAAAATCATACCGCGTGGCTTTGGGCCTGCGCTCGTCTTGGTGCTGCTCGCCGGCGTCGTGGGCGGCCTCGGTCAGTGGTGGCCCGACGGAGGTTCGCAAGCAGTGCAGCTGACGCGCTGTGGTGCGTTGCTTGCCGAGGCTTGGGAGGCGGCGGCGGTGGAAGAGGTGCTTTTCCGCGGCGTGTTGTTGTGGGCATGCCTGTCTTGGGCGCGTCGCCGGAATGAAGCATACCCCAGAAGAGCATCGCGCGATCATCGGTTTGCTGGCTTACGCGCTGTCGTTGATCCCGCCGGTTTCGCGGTAATGGCGAGTTCCCTCGTATTCGGATTGGCCCACCTGTTCCCTGAAGGATCGTTGATGGCGCCAGGAGCCGACATTGGTGTTGCTGCGATCCAGGGCGTTCTCAAGGTGGCGCAGGCGACGTTGTTCGGGGCTGTCATGGCGCTGCTCGTCGTTCGTAGTCCCTACGGCTCGCGTCCTTTCCCGCAGCGGGCGCTTTCCCTGATGGCACCCGTAATCGTTCACGGCCTTTTCGATCTGCTGTTCTGGGGCCCCCTTTTGCTGACAGGCGGCGTGCTGCCCTCTACCTACCTCACGGGCAATCCGGCCGATCTCGTACCTTTGGTGATCACAACGGTTCTGCTGGCATGGGCCGTAAAATCATGTTAGGCTTTGCCCATGAACAGAACTGAAGCCCTGCATATACTCGGCCTGGAAGACGACGCCACGGCCGACGACATCAAAATCGCCTATCGCGAGACGGTGCAGATTTTGCATCCGGACAAGTTCGCGGGCAATGAGAAGCTGCAAAACCGCGCTACCGAACAGTTCAAGCGGCTGCAAGAGGCCTACGACCTGCTGACCTCGGGTTCCGGTGGCGGTCGCAGCGCCCGTGCGGGCCGCAGCTCGCGGTCGGGCGCCTCGTCCGGCCCGGCTACCTCATCCGGCGCTGCCCGCGCCTGGACCGAGGTCGAAGATGGCGTGGAAGTGGAATACCTCACCGAGGCCGAGATCAAGGCGCGCCTCGCTGGCATCGCCGCCGCCCGCGCCCAGCTGGTGGCCCAGCGCGACACCGTCTCCGATGAGCGCCGCAACGGCCTGGCCATGGCGGCCATTGGCGCGGTGGCCACGCTGCTCACCATCCGGCGGCCTTTCGGCATCCTCGGCATGATCGCCGCCGTCGCCGGCACCGCCACCGTGTGGGGCATCATCCAGTTTCTCGGTGCCCAGCGCAATCTCAACACGTTGAACGAGCACTTGGCGAAGCTCACCGAGGAACGCAAGGAGTACGAGGCGCTCCTCGAGGAGTAGTTGCTCCCGCCGCCTCGTCCGGCCGTGCGCATCGTACCCCTTCTGCCGCGCCCGTTTGTCGTCCCGGTGCCGTCTGCGGCCGCACGCCGCCATCATCCCCGCAAAGCGCTATAATTTCTGCGCCCAAAAACGAACCGAAAGAAGATTCATGAAGCAAGAGAACATCCGCAACGTCGCTATCATCGCCCACGTCGACCACGGCAAGACCACCCTCGTAGACCGCCTTCTGTGGGCCTCCCACGTTTTCCGCGAGAACCAGCAGGTGGAAGAGCGCGTCCTCGACTCCAACGATCAGGAGCGCGAGCGCGGCATCACCATCCTTTCCAAGAACATCTCCATCACCTACAAGGGCGTGAAGATCAACGTCATCGACACGCCGGGCCATGCTGACTTCGGCGGCGAGGTTGAGCGCGTGCTCAACATGGCCGACGGCGCCCTGCTCATCGTGGACGCCTACGAGGGTCCCAAGCCTCAGACGCGCTTCGTGCTGTCCCATGCGCTCGAGCGCGGCCTGCGCATTGTGGTGGTCGTGAACAAGATCGACCGCCCCAACGCCGATCCCGAGGGCGCCGTGGACAAGGTCTTCGACCTCATGGTGGAACTGGGCGCCAGCGACGAGCAGCTCGACTTCCCCGTGGTGTACGCCTCGGCTGTGAACGGCTACGCGCGCCTCGATCCCGACGACGGCAACATGGACATGGTGCCGCTGCTCGACACCATTCTGGACGAGATTCCCGCCCCCGACGTGGACATCGACGGCCCGGTTGCTCTGCAGATCTGCACCGTGGACCACTCCAGCTACGAGGGCCGTATCGGCGTGGGCCGTCTGTCCTCCGGCACGTTGCACGAGAAGGAGCAGGTGCTCGTCGTGAAGCCCGACGGAGCCGAGCGCCGCGCGCAGATTCGCAAGGTGTACACCTTCGAGAACCTGGGCAAGGCCGAGGTCACCGCAGCTGATGCTGGCGATATCGTGGCCGTCATCGGCATCGAGGATGCCGACATCGGCGACATCATCACCGACCCGGAAAGCCCCGTCACCGAGATGGCCCCCATCGCCGTGGAGGAGCCCACCATGGCCGTCGTCTTCGAGGCGTCCACGAGCCCCTTGGTGGGTCGCGAGGGCGAGATCGTCGGCGGCCGCCAGCTGAAGGAACGCCTCATGCGCGAGAAGGAGAGCAACATCTCCATGCGCATCAACGAGCTGGAGGACAAATCCGGCATCGAGGTGGCCGGCCGCGGCGTGCTGCACCTGTCCGTGCTCATGGAGACCATGCGCCGCGAGGGCTTCGAGTTCCAGGTGGGACGCCCCCGCGTGGTGTACAAGACCGCTGAGGACGGCACGAAGCTCGAGCCCATCGAGGAGGCCACGGTGGACGTGCCCAACGAGTACGCGGGCAAGGCCATCGAGGTCATGGGCACCGCCGGCGGCATCATGGAGCACATGGCCTCCGACGAGACCATGACGCACCTCTCCTTCTCCATCCCCTCGCGCGGCACCATGGGCCTGAAGACGCGCATCCTGAACGCCACCCACGGCGAGGCCATGCTGTTCCACCACTTCAAGGAGTACGGCCCCTACACTGGCGAGATGGCCGGGCGCAAGAACGGCGGCATGATCGCTATGTCCACCGGCAAAGCCGTGGCCTACGCGCTGGACACGCTGCAGGAGCGCGGGCGCCTGTTCGTGGCGCCGGGCGACGACTGCTACGAGGGCATGATCGTGGGCGAGTCCGCCAAGGAAGGCGACATGGTGGTGAACGTCGAGAAGACGAAGAACCTGGGCAACCAGCGTTCCAGCTCGGCCGACAAGGCCATCCAGCTGACGCCGCCCATCACCTTCACCTTGGAAGAGGCTCTGGAATACATCGAGGACGACGAGCTGGTGGAGGTCACTCCGCAGTCCGTGCGCCTGCGCAAGCGCCTGCTTTCCGCCACCGACCGCAAGAAGGCGAAGAAGAACTAGTCCCGCGCTCAATAGCTGGGCCACATAACCACCCGCAGGGGCGACTTCGGTCGCCCCTTTCTGCAGCGGGGGGCTCCCATGGATGGATCTCTCCGTAGGGGGCGACCTTGGTCGCCCCTCCCGACTTCCTATGGCCGCCATGGCCGAGAGGGCTGACCAAGGTCAGGTCCTACGAAATTCTCGGTGTTGACCGCGCGCCGCCCCTGCGGGAAACAGGTTGCGAAATTGTGTGGGTCATATTCTCGAACATGACCCGATTCATAAGCTTTGAAGTGGGATTTCTTCCTCGCGCTCATTGATGTACCGTGAATCAAAAGTGGGCAAATTGTGCGACGGTTGTTACCGTGCCGTCATGCGTGGGAAAATGCGCTTTGAGATCATCGGGAACTGTCTCAAGACGCACTCGTGAATTGAAGCCTGGCAGTTTCCGTCGCCTATGAGGAAGGTATTTAATGAAGAAGCTGTCTTTCGCGAAATCGCTTGCCTCGGTGAGTCTTGCGGCCGTGTGCGCCCTGGGTATCGTCGGTTGCTCCGAGCAGACCAGCGACACGCCCACTTATACGGGTGGTGTTGCAGCCACGGTCAACGGGGTGGAGATTCCCGAGGACAAGGTTACCCAGGCTATCCAGGACATTCGCGCCCAGATGAGCCTTACCGATGAGGACGCATGGGGCAAGTGGCTTGCCGAGAACGACTACACGCCCGAGTCGGTGCGCGAGGAGATCGTGAACTCTTATGTCGATCAGGAGCTCGTGAAGCAGGGCGCCGATTCCGAGGGAATCACGGCGGATTCCGCCCAGGTCGATCAGTACGTGGAAACCATGCGTGGCCACTATGACTCCGATACCGCTTGGGCAGAGGCGCTGGAGGCCGTGGGCATGACCGAGGACGAGTACCGTGACAATATCTCGCTGTCGCTGGTGTCTCAGCAGCTGCAGCAGAAGGTGGGCGAGGGCGCTGCTGAGCCGACCGACGAGGAAGTGCTTGAGAGCGCCAAGACTTACGTGAGCTCTTACGACGGCGCGAAGAAGTCTTCCCACATCTTGTTCGAGGCCTCCGATGAGGCTCAGGCCCAGGAAGTGCTCGACAAGATTAACGCGGGCGAGCTTGATTTCGCGACGGCGGCCGAGTCCTATTCCAAGGACACCGCTTCCGCTGCCGAGGGCGGCAATGTGGGTTGGGATCGTCTTTCGAACCTGGTGACCGAGTACACCACGGCGCTCGCCGACCTGAACAAGGGTGACGTGAGCGGGCTGGTGACCAGCACCTATGGCATTCACATCATTCAGTGCACCGATGTGTTCGAGGCCCCCGAGGAGCTGACGAGCCTCGATCAGCTGCCGACCGAGTTCCAGGACTCCATCCGCGCCATGCTGCAGTCTTCCAACCAGTCCAACGCGTACTACTCGTGGCTGGAGGAGCAGCGTAACGCCGCCGACATTCAGATCAACGACATGCCCGAGGGGCTGCCCTACTGGGTCGATATGGCGAACTATCCCAAGGAGGAAAGCTCCGAGGACAGCACGGGCGTGACGGCGGTTGACGCTGATGGCAACCCCATCGTTCTTGACGAGGGCGCTGTCGAAGGCGAGGGCGCCGGCGAGCAGGCCGACGCAAGCGCCGAGGGCGAGGAGCCCGTGGCTGAGGGCGTCGATGAGGGCGCTGAAGGTGCTGAAGATGCTGCCGCGGCCGCTGCCGATGAGGCTGCTGCCGACGCCGAGGGCGCAGCGCCTGCTGGCGACGACGCCGAGCAGCCTACCGAAGGCGCGGCCGAGGGCATCCAGCCTGCGGAGACTCCCGCCCAGTAGCACACTCGAGAAACAACGTCGCGAGGGATACCTTGCGAGAGAAGAGACGAGAGCGCCCGCGCCGATGCGTGGGCGCTCCGCTATGTAACCGGATTTGCTCTTGTCGATCATCAATCCGATTCTTCTCTGTTGGGCAAAAAAACTTCTTGAGACAGCGGCGGTGCTGCGCTATACTTCTTAGACGCTTCGTCTTAGGGCGGGGCAGACGCTATGCGGAGAGATGTCCGAGCTGGCCGAAGGAGCACGATTGGAAATCGTGTATGCCCCAAAAGGGTATCTGGGGTTCGAATCCCCATCTCTCCGCCAGACTAATCCCGCGAGCCTCTTCCAGGCTCGCTTTGATATGGCGCCCCTTTGCGGGCGCATCGCCCCTGCGGAGGGGTGGCAGAGTGGTTGAATGCGGCGGTCTCGAAAACCGTTTCACCGGTGCTCCCGGTGACGAGGGTTCGAATCCCTCCTCCTCCGCCAGTTTAGTTGCGACATTAGTGAACTCGCATTAAGACAAGAAATTGCAACGACGCGGGATTCGAACCGAGTTTTCTGGCGTTGATGTAAAGAAAAGTGCGATCGTGCGAGTTTTCTACGATGAAAAACTCGCACGATCGCACTTTTTTCTGCACAGAGAAGGTTTTTAGCACTTCAGGGGGGGTGCGGACGTTTTTCCGGACGGCCTAGGCGGCCAGCCCCAGCCGCCTCCTGCGGCCGGCTATCGTATCGTACACCTTGCGCCCTCCCTCGTCGA
>NZ_CDRVLZ010000029.1:0-14589 GCF_977072305.1 Adlercreutzia sp. CNCM I-6207 | reverse complement strand
TCGAGAACCACAGATCCAGCGCATCCTGCTTGGCCCTCTTGTCGTACATTCGAACTCCCTTCCGGACACCTGGGTGTCCAACTTGGAGTCCGCACCCCCGTTTGAACGGTTTTGTGACGCAAAATGCCGCCTCGGCACTTTGCGAGGGCAGTCTGGGCGGCGTTTTCCCAGGTCGAGCATTTTGCAGATGGCGAGTTTGCCGCCCGCTGGTCACAAAACCGTGATTTCCAAGCCAAAAACGCGCCCATGCGCTACGCTCTTCCCAGCAGAACGCGACGGGCGCCCCGATTCGGGGCGCCCGTATCTATGCGGCCGCTGATGCCGCCTCTTCGAAGGAGCGTTCCTCTTCGGCGACGAAGGCTTCCGTCAGCGCGAGGACGCCCCGGTAGAATCGGGTTTCCACCATCAGCCGCGCCTGGGCCAGAAAATCCCGTACCCACGAGGCCACATGGGCCCGGAAGAAGGATCGCTGGCGCTCGAGAAGCTCTGCGGCCTGGCCTTCGTTTCCCGCGCGCAGGGCCGCGGCGGCATCGGCATGATGACCACCGGCGTGTCCATCCCCCTGGGTTCCTTCAATGTTCCCGGCCTGCTGCTGGCTGCGGTGCTGGCTGTGATCCTGAACCTCGTCTTGCCCAAGGAGTCTCAGGGCGAGAAGCCGGTGACGGCGACGACGGCGGCCGAGGGCGCCGGTAAGGTCCAGGTCTACGACGAGTTGGTCGAGCCCTAAGGCGCTGTGGTTTCCCATCCGTTCAAGCAAGGGGTCGCGGTGCCGAGAGAGTTGTGCGCTCGCTCGGCACCGCGCCGTTGACAAGGGGTGTCCATCATGGGCAAGAGAGTGGTAGATGTCGAGGAAAGGCTTCCCTGGTACCAGGCGCTGCCTCTGGGCCTACAGCATTTCCTCTCAATGTTCGGAGCAACGGTGCTCGTGCCCATGCTCATGGGATTTTCGCCGTCGGTATCTGTGATGTGCTCGGGTATCGGAACGGCGTTGTACCTCGTGGCAACGAAGGGGAAAATTCCGAGCTACCTGGGACCTTCCTTCAGTTTCGTGGGGCCAGTGGTTATTGCGAGCGCTACGGCGGGAGTGGCCGGGGTCGGCTCGGCCATTGTGGGGGCCGGCCTGGTGTTCGTCGTGTGCGCTCTGGTGGTGCGCAAGACGGGGACGCGCTGGATCGATCGGCTCATTCCCACGGTGGTCATGGCCGAGATCATCTTCGTTATTGGCTGCGGCCTGGCTACTACGGCGGTTTCGGAGGCGCTCACCGTGCCCGAGGGCGAGACGCTGTGGCAGACGCTCGTTGTGGCGGGGGTGGCCTTCTTCGTGGTCGTGCTGTGCACGTGCTTCGGGAAGCGAGTGCTGAATACCATCCCCGTGTTGGCCGGGGCAGCGGTGGCTTACGGCCTTTCATGTGCTTTCGGTATGGTGGACTTCACCCCTGTGGCTGAGGCGGCTTGGATCGGCTTGCCCGAGTTCACGTTGCCCGTCGTCGATGTGACGGCCATTGTGCTGGTGAGCCCTATCGCGATTATCGTGGTGATCGAGCATATCGGGCATCTGTTTGTCATCGGCGAGATGACCCACAGGAATTACAATCCCATTCTGTGGCGCTCGCTTTTGGGGGACGGCCTGGCCACCACTGTCGCCGGCCTTCTGGGGGCACCTCCGGCGACGACCTTCGCTGAGAACATCGGCGTGCTCAACGTGACGCGCGTCTATTCGACCCAAGTGTTCTGGTATGCTGCCGCCACGGCATTCATCGTTGGCGGATTCTGTCCCAAGCTGGGGGCGCTGGTGGGCACTATTCCCGATCCGGTTATCGGCGGGGTGTCCATCGTGATATTCGGGCTGATTGCCTGCAATGCCCTGAAGATGCTTGTGGAGCACGCCGTCGACATGACCGATTCCCGGAACCTCATCATTTTCGGCGGTCCGGCCATCGCGGCTATCGGCATGCAGTCGATGGGCGTGAGCATTCCCGTCGGTGAGTACTCCGTGCCGGGGCTGGCCGTGGCGGCGCTGCTGGGCATTGTGCTGAACCTCGTGCTACCCGGCCGTTCCGCCGATGCGGGGGCCGAAAAGGTTCCCCCTGTACCGCGGGAAAGCTATGATGATCTGGCCCGCGATTTCGAGCGGGCCGAGAACGGATCGAACGAGAAGGGGCAGGCGTGAGGCGGTTGGTTCTTTCATGAGTGCGCGGAATGCCGCGGGTCGTCTCATAGGATTTTTTGCGGGCGGTTTTATCGCCGGCTTTAACGAGAACCTGGTGAACATGGCGCTTGTTGCCATCATGGGCGAGTTTTCCGTGGATGCCATGACGGCGCAGTGGCTTGTGACGGGGTTCATGGTAGTCACGGTGTTCGTTGTGGCGGCCATGGCGGCCCTGTATCGACGGCTCGGCCCGCGGACGTTACTGTTCGTCGCTCTGGCGTGCAACGCGCTCGGATCGATGGGCGGTCTGGTGGCCCCTACCTTTGCGGTGCTGTTTGCGTCGCGGCTCGTGCAGGCCGTGGGCACGGGCATTTTCATCCCCCTTATGATGAACGCCATATTGGAAACGGTGGCATCGGAGAAATTGGGCACCTATCTCGCCGTGGGCAACGGCATGATCGCCTTGGGCCCCGCCGTGGCGCCTGTGGCCACCGGTGCCCTCGTCGGCGCCTTTGGCTGGCATAGCGTGTTCGTGGTTCCCCTGGTGGTTTCGGCGCTTATAGGTCTGTGGGGCCTTGTCGCCGTCAGGCCCTCGAGACGCGGCGACGTCCAAGGGAGCTTCGTCTCTCTTCGCGGGGTGCTGCTCAACCGCGGTTTTGTCGCCGCGGCCCTGCTCGTGGTGCTCACCATGAGCATTTACTTTTCCCTTAACGTCATGGGCCCGCTGTATCTGGAAGAATGCGCCCACCTCGGCCCGGCCCTCTCGGGGCTGTGCCTGGGCCCGCTCGTGGTGGCCTATGCTGTCGCGTCGCTTGCCGGCGGTCGCCGTCTCGACCGCCGAGGTCCCGCCCCCTTGCTTTCTCGAGGCTTGGCCGTGGCGGCTGCTGGATCGGTGCTGATGGCCGTAGCCGCCTGGATGGCAAGCGAGATCACACTGCTGGCGGGGATGTTGGTGGTGTTTGTCGGCTGCGGCACGGTGTGCGCCAATTTCCAGACTACAGGGCTGCGGTGCCTGGCGCTGAACCAGCACTCCCTGGGCGTCACCATAATGACGATGGCCGTCCAAATTGCTGCTTCTATCGGACCGTTTGTCTCGGTGGGCACAATGTCGGGCATCCAAGGTGCGGTAGGGGAGGCCCAAAGCGCCCTTGGCTATGAAGGCGCCTGGCTACTCGCGGCCCTCGTTTGTGCGATGGGCTCGCTTCTCGCCTGCTGGGCCTGTCGACAGCTGTGGAAATGGAGGCGCAACAATGCTGATGCGGGGTAAGGCTAACGTCGGCGTTCGTCGGAAGCCGGCATGACGGACTCTCTCAAAGCCGTTACGGGCGCTGCGCCGCCAGCTCTTTCAGGTTCTCGATGGCCAGTTCGGGATCGAGCACGTGCATGCCGAGGTAGGCGCCGCCCATGGTGTCGGCATCGGCGGTGGCGTAGATGGCGCGACTCGTCTCGCCGGTGAGATAGTGCCACAAACGGTACAGGTAGCCGGTCCAGTACATGGGTTCCCGGCCCCAGGAAGCTCCGGCACGGGGCAGGCCGCCCACTTCGTCGTCAAGCTCTTCCAACAGGTATTCCTCCCCGGCCCACTGCAGGAAGTCGAAGACCCCATCCATACGTCGCGCCACGTCGCTGTTCATGAAGGCCTCGATGAAGGTGGGGCAATCGTAGCCGCGCGCGCGGGCCAGTTCGAAGAGACGTCCCTGGATGTCGCACAGTTGTCGTTGGTCTAATCGCAGGTCAGCCAAGGGGAACACCGGCTTCCAGTATCTCGTCGAAGAAGTGTCCCTCGCGGCGGTGCTCGCGACAGATGCGCTCAGCCAAAGCCACTCCCTCGGCCCGGTTCGCCTCGCTCGTGGCAATCAGCTCGGTCCGCTCGTCCTCGCTGAGGCTACGCTCATCCACGATGCGAACGGCATCGCATGCGGCTTGGGTGAGCGCCACTACTTGGTTGCCCAGCTGCAGCGCGGAAAGACTTTTTATAAGGGCGACATCAGTGATGTCCCCGTTGAAGAAGCGGTCGAGGACGACGAACATGCGGTCGTTGGCAATGGGCCCAATGGCAACATCTGCACCCTCAAGCACGGCGGCTGTCTCTGCATAGAGGGCGGTGCCGCGGGCCTGCTCCATCTTGCCGCGATGATAGGCGACGACGAGGGCCCAGGTTGCGTCAGCGGAAAGCTCGCGCACATCGAGGCCGTCGAGATCAAGTTCCACGGTGTAAAAGCGCGCATCGGGGAAGTCGCAGATAAGGGTGAGCGGCTGCAGGGGTTCGGTGCCCAGGTAGAAACCCCGTCCGAAATCACATCGATCCCGGCTAAGAGGCGCAATGGGGCCGTCAATACCGTGGCGTGAGCCATGATAGAGAAGCATGGGGCCTCCTTTGTGACGAATGACCGTGCAGCTCGTACCGATAGTATAGCGGAACAGAGGGCGGGCGGGTTGCCCACAGCTGCCGCGTTGCACCCTCCCGCAATAAAAGGACAATATTTTCCCCGCCCGTTTTTGCGGTATCCTGAAAGCTGAACATGACGTGGGCGCATAAGGCCCGCGGCAGCGAGGGCGGCGAACCGGACGAGACCGGCTTCCCCCGCGAGGGCTACCAGCTGGGCGATTTGGCCGGCGCTGTGAGCCTGGCCATTCCCATGGAGGTGTACGAGGCGGAGGCCCGCGAGCGCACGATGGCCAACGTCAGCCTGTTCGGGGCGCTTGCGGCGGTCATCGTGGCGGTGGCCGTGGCGGTGAACGGAGCGCTCCGACGGCAGGGGCGCCAGATGGACACCCTGGACGCGGCGAGCCTCGAGGCCGACCGCTATCGGGTTGAAATTCTCCCCTCGATGTGCTCGACGTGGAGAATGCGGTGGAGGCGACCGTTGCGCCTGACCGTGGCGCTCACGGCCGCCCGCGATGGCCTGCTCATCGAGGTGGCCGACACCGGTATTGGCATTCCCGAGGACGAGCTCGCCACCATTTTCGAACGCTTCCGCCAGGCGGACTCGTCCATCTCGCGGCGCTACGGCGGCAGCGGCTTGGGACTTGCGCTCGTGAAGGAGATGGCCGAACTGCTCGGCGGCCGCGCCACCGTGCAGAGCGAAGTGGGCGTCGGCAGCGTGTTCCGCGCGAGCCATTCCGGCGCCGTCATGGGCAAAGACGAGCTCATCGAGGAGCTATGGGGCGAGGAGTACCTGGACGGCGCCATCTCCATCGCCGTCTACGTGCGGAAAATTCGCGAGAAGATAGAAGAGAACCCCGCCAAGCCCGCCTACCTGAAGACCGTCTGGGGCGTGGGATACTCCTTCGAGGCGTGAGGGCACCCCGCAATACTTTCGCAATAAAACGGCAAAGCGCTCTTTATGGCATCGCCGGCGCCCTCTTTCATCGAGTGGGGCGCGCAATCGTTCATCACTACGTTTGCCAATAAGAACCTTACCACGAATCCGCTTGCGGGCTCTGATGGACAAGGACGTACAGCGGCTCACAATTTCGATGGATCGATGGATTATCTGGCCCGAGCCGAGGCCATGATCGATGACGCGTTGGAATCGCTCAGCGCACAGCAAGCCTAAGCAAGTTTCTCACTTTGTGATAGTACTGACGTTGGGAAGGCGGACTCGATTGGGGCCCGCCTTCCCCTTATTGCGAGAGCCTGTATAGGTGTGCGGATTGATTCTAGATCGCACCCTTCCGCATCTGTGCGAACCACTCGGGCAGCAGCCCTGCTGCGTATAGGGGCAGGTTCACTACCCAGTCCTGCTCTTTGAAGGGCGACAGCGACAGGCGCAGGCCCCGGCCGAGGTGGTTACGCTCCACGAACAAGCGAAGGCTCTTCGCCTTCAGGTTCGTGGTGGCCTTCGCCTCGACGGCCACGATGGAGCGGCCGTAATCGTACACGAAATCGACCTCGCCGGAGGAGTTCTCGGCCGACCAGTAGTAAGGAACCACCTTGCCTGTGGCAACGAGCTCCTGGCACACGTAGTTTTCCGTGAGGGCCCCCTTGAACTCGGAAAACAGCTCATGGCCGTCAACGAGAACCGAGGCATCGAGACGGCTTGCCGCGCCGAGGAGTCCCACGTCGAGCAGGTATATCTTGAAAGCGTCTCGATCCTCGTAGGCGGAGAGGGGCAGTCCCGGCTTCGTGATGCGGTTGACGCGCAGAAGCAGTCCTGCGTCCACGAGCCACTGGATGGCCTCTTCGTAGACGCGTGCGCGGGCGCCCGTGCGCACAGCTGAGTAGACGAACTTCTTGTTCTCGCGGGCGAGCTGTCCGGGAGCCGAGTTCCACACGAGCCGTATTTTCTCGGCGAGGGCAGCGTCGGCGTATTTGGAAAAGTCGTGCTCGTAGTCGAAGAGCAGCCGATTCTGCTGCTTTCGCGTTTCGCTGAAGCTGCCCGTATCCAAAAACGTTTGAACCACTTCTGGCATGCCGCCGACGAAGTAGTAATTGCGCAGCTGCTCTATGTAACGCTCCGAAAGGGAATCGGCCAACGCGAGATCTCCTCGTCGCAGGGTATCCAGCATGAGATTGTTGCCGGTTGCGAGGAGAAATTCGTCAAAGGACAAGGGGTAGATGAGCAGGTGGTCGACTTTCCCGACAGGGAAGGAGACGCCCCGGTGAAGGGCGACGCCCAAAAGCGACCCGGCAGCGACGAGGGCGGTTTCAGGGCTGCGCTCGGCGAACGATTTGAGGGAGGTAAGGGCCCGAGGGCATTCTTGAATCTCGTCGAACACTACGAGAGTGTTCGGGTCTTTGGCGTTAACGCCGGTGTACAAGGTGACGGCGTCGAGCAGCCTCGCCGGAGCTAACTCGCCTTCGAACTGACGCGCCATGGCCTCATCTTCGAGGAAGTTCACGTAAGCCACTGCGGCGAAGTGGGTCTGCCCGAACTCCCTGATGAGCCACGTCTTGCCCACCTGTCGTGCTCCCTGCACGAGCAGCGGTCGTCGGCGAGGGGAGTTCTTCCAGGCAATGAGGTCTTTTATGGCGAATCGCTCCACGGCAAGCTCCTTTCTGCCAACGCCAGTCATCGGTTCGAATGCCATGATAATATGTTTCAGAGCAATATTCCATCTGAAAAGTGGCACGGATACCAATTATTCCGACGTAAAAGTGGCACGGATGCCAATTATTCCGACGTAAAAGTGGCATGCTGCGGCTTCGAACTCGCTTTGGCCCTGAGGGGACGACTCTGGTTTTGCCGCCTTCGTGGAACTGCTCTTTCGCTTTAGCGTGTTGGAGTACAATGGCCCTTGCTCGCGTTGCGCACGCGACGAGGGCTTTTCTAGTCTGAGAAAGGGATGGTTCCATTGTCCGACATCACCGAGGTCGATTACATCTGGAAGAACGGCGAGCTGGTGCCGTGGGCGGAGGCGACGACCCATGTGCTGTCGCATTCGCTGCACTACGGCTCCGGCGTGTTCGAGGGCATTCGCTGCTACAAGGTGCCCGACGAGGACAAATCCTACGTGTTCCGCCTGCGCGACCATATGGAACGGCTGCATCGCAGCTGCAAGATTGCCCAGATCGAGTTGCCCTACAGCGTCGACGAGCTGATGGACGCCACGTTGGAAGTCATCCGTGCCAACAGGCTTCCGGCCTGCTATATCCGCCCATTGGTATACCGCGGCTACGGCGTCATGGGGGTAGACCCGACCGGGGCGCCCGTGGACGTCGTCATCGCCGTGTGGCCCTGGGACGCCTACCTGGGCGCCGACGCGCTGGAAAACGGCGTGGCCGTGGGCATCTCCTCGTGGCGCCAGCGCTCGAACAACGCCATTCCGCCGGCGGTGAAGGCCACGGCCTCTTACATGAACTCCATCCTCGCGAAGATGGAGGCGAAGGCCCACGGCTATGCCGAGGCCATCATGTTGAACGAGGCGGGGCTTGTCTGCGAGGGCACGGGCGAGAACTTGTTCATCGTGCGCAACGGCGTGCTTTCCACGCCGCCGCTTTCCGACGGACTTCTCGAGGGCATCACCCGCGACACGGTGCTGTGTCTGGCCGACGACCTGGAGATCCCTGCTGTGGAGGAAAGCCTCACCCGCAGCGACCTGTACATCGCCGATGAGGTGTTCATGACCGGCTCGGCCGCCGAGCTGACGCCCGTGGGTTCCGTGGACGGTCGCGTCATCGGCAAGCCCGGCGAAATCACGCGCGCGCTGCAGGATCGGTTCTTCGATTTGGCCTACGGTCGCATCGGCGAGTACGCCGACTGGCTCACGGAGGTCTAATGGCTGAGATTCGCACCCCCGATGTGGACGACCTGCTGAGCGTTCTGGCCGCCCTCGACGATCCCGATGCTATTTTCGCGCTTCTGGAAGACCTGTTCACCGTGCGCGAGATTCGCGAGACGTCCCAGCGCCTGGGCGTGGCGCGTCTTTTGGCGGCGGGGAAGTCCTATGCGGCCATCGAGGCGGAAACGGGCGCCTCGGCCACGACTATCGCCCGGGTTTCCAAGTGCCTCAGCTACGGCGCCGGCGGCTACGAGCAAGCGCTCAAAATTCTGGATGCGCGCCCGTAGCGGCTGTGCGGAGACGGGCGCTCGGTAAGGGTGATCCGACGCGCGCCGTTCGGCGACGATAGCGAAAGGGGTGTCATCTGGGCACCCCTTTTCTCACGCGCATGAATTCGGGAGAGGCTTTGCGTGCCAAAAAGAAGAGGCGGCTTGGGGGAGCCGCCTCATTGCAGGGGTTCGAGAACGGGTCGGGGAAATCTCGTTCTCGGGAAGCAGGCTTGTTGAGGGGTACCCGCTTCCAAAAGAGAGAAGAAGGAAAGGAAAGGGGAAAGGAGAAGACTTATCAGCTCTTTTCCGTTTCGCTGGTTTGCAGTATAGGGGAGGGACGGCTTTTGGGGGAGCCCTTTGGTGCTGCAGTTACCATCGCGTAAATAAGCGTGCACGGTTCCGTTAAACAGGGGCGGGGCGACCGGGCTGCTTGATACCGACGAAGGCGCGGGCTGGGTGCGCGAGAGTTGTGGAGAAAGTGTAAACCCAGGTTAACTCCCTTGTGCGAACGAATCAGTTAACCTATTATAACTTTTGTCAGCAGGGCCGAGGGAACGAAGCCCTGCAACACCTCCTCTCTTCTTGTTTTACTGGGTGGCGAAGCTTCTCCTCGTCTCGCTATCGCCACAACACGAAGCCCGCGGATCCCCCCTCCCGCGGGCCTTCGTGTTTTTCGGGCCGGATCCCCTGTTTTGCCATGGACCTGAAGCGAAGCGTTCAAGGGGCGGTCACTTCGGTTGATGCTCTGTGAACTATGACCTTCCGCATCTTGATTTCCTAGCGTTGACGTGGGAATTTCAGCTGAAACAAAGCAGTGGCGCAGAGACTACGAAAGGGCGCTGCGCTCTAAATTAGTACACGAGCGGGGTAATCATTTACTTGCATGGTTTGCGTAAAAAGAACCTTCAAGGGAATGGTGATGACGATGAAACTGAAGTACATGGGCTGGGTGGCGCTCTCCGGTCTGTTCGCGGTAAGCCTTGTGGGGTGCGCGGCCCAAAGTAGTCAGACGGCACCGGCCGGATCGGAGCAGGCGGTGGTGCAGACTGAAGAGACCCAGGGCCCGGCTGCGGGGCAGGCCGCCGTCGATGAGCAAGCCGACGCCGAGGCCGATGCCGCCACGGCCGAGCAGGAGGCCGCGAACCCCGCCGAGTTGCAAATCGTCGATTCCGGCTGGTTCGCTGCCGACAACGGCATGGTCGATTTTGCCGTGAAGGTGCAGAACCCCAACAAAACCGTAGAGGCCATCGATCCAGTCATCGAGGTCGTGGGCAAGGACGATAGCGGCAACGTCATCTTCGACGAGACGATTGAAACTCCGGGTGTGTTGCCCGATTCCACTTACTATTATTCCTACGTGGCGGGATCGACCGCTGATTCCTCGGCAAACTCGACCGAGGTGGTGAAGCCGGCGACCGTCGAGTTCTCCATTACGACGCCCGAGGGTTCGTGGGAGGCCACGGACCAGAAGCTGGCTCATGTGTACGCTGTGCAGGACGGGGGCGCGACCGATACTCAGTTCGGCGCCAAGGAGTTCACAGGCACGGTGACGGCGTCCGAGTCGCTGGATGGCGCCACGCAGTCGCGCGTCGACGTGGTGCTGCTTGATCAAGACGGGAAGATTGAGGGCGGTTACTTCAAGATTGTCGACACCGAGCCTGGTCAGGCGGCCGACTACGACATCTACGCCGTGGGCGCTCCTCAGTACGCGAGCTATGCCGTGTACGCCAGCCCGTGGCCCGAGGAGGACGCGGCATAGAAGCTGAGTGGTTTACTTTGGATTAGACAGAGGGCAGAAAGAAAATAAACCGAGTTCGGACTTTTCAATTTCTCGAGTCACATTAGAGTGAGCGCCAAGGACGGCCCATTGTGCCAGGCTGTCCTTGGCGTATCAGGTTGAATTCCCAAAAGAGGAGGAGAACGCTTATGCCATACGAAAAGGGCAACGGCAAGACCGTCGTCATCGCCCTGGGCGGCAACGCCCTGGGCAACACCCCGCAGGAGCAGCTTACGCTCGTGCGGAACACCGCCAAGCACATCGTGGACATGATCGAGGAGGGCACCAACGTCGTCGTCTCCCACGGCAACGGCCCCCAGGTCGGCATGATCAACAACGCCTTCGCCTACGCGGCGGCCAACGACGACAAGACCCCGGACATGCCCTTCCCCGAGGCCGGCGCCATGTCCCAGGGCTACATCACAAGCGCAGGCGGGGAGTCCGCTTCCTGGTAGGGGAGGGCTTTAGGCCCTCCCTTCTTGTTCCCTACGATGGGCGTCCTCCTTCTGCAGGGCGGCTGAAGCCCCCCTACGACGGGCCCTCACAATGGCCCCTCCGTGTGGCCCTGTCGAGCGGGCCGTTCGGTTCAAGCGTTGACCATGTCGCTGAAGGAGACGAGCCGCACATTCCTCGATCTATTCGCCTCTGCTCGGCATGCTTGCGAGAATCCGGTTTTCGAAAACGCGTAAAGCTGCGCCTCGTCCGCATTGCCAATAAGGTTCGTGCGATGGCGAAGCTTCTCCAGGGCCGAGGCGGGAAAGTCCTCGTTTCGCCACTTGCATTCTCCGGCGAGCACCACGTGTGTGCCCTCTATGCCGACGATGTCAATTTCGGCTTCCTGCTTACGTTGCGGATCATTGCCCCACCAGCGTCCAAGGTCATCGAATTCTATGGCCGACTCGTCTCTTGCCATCTGGCGCCAAAGCCACTGGTTGCAGATATCTTCGAAAACCGGTCCCATGTATTCGGAAAGTGCCTTTTCGATAGAGCGCCAAGCACGTCCTGGCATCCCACGTTGGATCGAGGAAGTATGCGGTGCGATGAATCGAAACCAGAAACGGAAGAGATTGTCGCTGAGTCTGTAGATCGGCCTCTTGCCCTTTCCCCCAAGGGGCTGCTCGCGGGTAACCAGGCCAATGCGCTCAAGCTCTTTGAGGTAGTACGAGGTTTCCGCTGTGGTGGAGCCAATTGCGGTTGCTATCTCCCCGCTCTGGGTTCGTCCATTTGCGATGGCGTCGATGACCGCGTTGTATCGCGATGCCTTCGACACCTCTTGCATGAGCAAGATGCTCGGTTCCTCGTAGAGGATTGAGTTCGGGTCGAGCAGCGCTGCCTCGGTGAGCTCGCGTAATGTTCCACCATTCTGAAATTACATAAGATAAAGGGGTACGCCGCCCACCATGCCGTATATTTCGGCTGTCTCGATGGGGTTGCGTTGGGGGAAGAGCTCCATGGCTGTGAAAAAATCAAAGGGCTTAAGCTCTATCTGGGCTGTTCTCCGCCCGTACAAAGGGCTCTTCTCTCCAAGTACCTGCTCTTTCATGAACGACAACGAAGACCCGCACAGCAAGAGAAGCAGCTTCGAATCTGCAGAGGCGCGATCGATGAGAGCTTGCAGGATTGAAGAGACGCTCGGGTCGGCCTTTGCCAAATAGGGGAATTCGTCAATGACGAAGATGACTCGCTGGCTACGAGCGCGTTCGAATATGGCCTCGAAGGCTTGCTGGAGGCTGGCATAGAGCGGCGCAAATTGGAAAGCGAGGTGCTCTTCGGGCTTCTCATCCATCCTGGGGTAGGAAGGGTGAGTCCAGGAGGCTGAAACGCCTTTTCGGGATACAGCGTGTTTGCGTGTGGCCGCAGTGCCGGCAAGGGCTGCATGGGCGCATAGGTCTGGCCCCGCGGCTCTGCGGGACTAATGACCGCAGAGCCGCGGGGCCTGTGTTCAAGGGTTTGCGCGCCGTTCCGTATAGCTGGCGTCTTCTAGCTCGGTCCTACCCCTCGTAGACGATGCGGCCGTCGGAGATGGTGTAGACGACCTTCGCCGAGGAGATCTCCTTTGGATCCACTTCCAGGATATTGGTGTCCAGCACGACGAGATCGGCGAACTTGCCCACTTCAACGGTGCCGATAATATCGTCCATGAAGTTCTGGTAGGCGTCGTTCTTGGTGTAGGCCTCGAGCAGCTGGTAGGCTGTGAGCCCCTGTTCGGGCCAGCGGGTCATGTCGGTGTCCTCTTCCTCGGGATAGGGCGAGTTACGGGTAACGCCGGCCTCGATCGCATCGAGCGGGACAAATGGAATGACGGGGGCGTCTGAGGAGCCGCTGATGCAGATGCCTGCCTCGGCCATGTGCTTTGTTCGGTACATCGCCATGGCGCGCTCGTCGCCGACATAGGCGCGCTCCAGGTCCATGAGATCATCGTGGTACATCATCAGGAATTGGAGATTCGCCACTACATCCAAATCGGCCATGCGCTGGATATCCTCATCGGTAATGGCGCATACGTGGGTGATCGTGTGCCGCGCGTCGCGCTCCCCATTGGTCGCCCGAGCCTCCTCGAAGGCATCAAGGGTGCCGTGAACGGCGCCGTCGCCCATGGCGTGCACGTGCACCTGAACGCCTTCTGCATCAAAGTCGTGTACAAGACGGGTAAAGTCTTCCTGAGACCAGATGGGTTCGCCGCACCAATGATCACCGAGTCCCGTTGATTCCAGGTAGGGTTCCAGGAAGACGGCGGTGCCTCTTTCGGTCACTCCGTCGTAGAAAATCTTCACAGTATTCGAAGAAATCATGTCTGTGGCGGAGTCGTTGTAGGACTTGATGGTGGAAAGCACTTCGTCATAGGTGCGACCTTCTTTCATAGTGGGGACGACGCGCATGCGCAGGGTCAAATTGCCCTCGCGCTCCACCTTGTGGTACATATCGATAATATCAAGACCGCCTTGGGTGATATTTGTAATGCCGGTTATGCCATAGGAGTTTGCTTCCTCCATGAATTTGTACAGGGCCTTTTCCAGATTATCGTTGGTCATGGTGTCGGGCATGATGGCGAATACTATTCCCTTGGCGGCATCGCTGACGCATCCCGAAGGCTCGCCCTTTTCGTTGCGATAGAACAGGCCGCCTTCTGGGTCGGGGGTGTCGGCGGTTACGCCAGCCATTTCGAAGGCCTTGGAATTGACCCAAGCGGCGTGGTAGGAGACGTCATGGATGAGAATGGGCTTATCGGGGCAGATGGCATCTAGATCCTCTTTCGAGGGCCCGGGATTCGAGCCGTCGGGAAGCTGGTAGGCATTGAGCATGAAGGGCGATCCGATGTAGCCTTCTTCGTCGGGATGGGCTTCCACGAAGGAGCGGATTGCCTCGAGGTATTCCTCATTGGTGCTAAGTCCCGTTAGATCGATTTGGAAGAGTTTGGTGAACCAGTTGCCAGGGGCGTGGATGTGGCCGTCAATGAAGCCGGGGGAGACGAACTTGCCATCGAGGTCGATGACTTGGGTGGTGTCTCCTACGAAAGCGTCGATGCCTGAATCATCGCCCACATAGACGATTTTGTTGCCCGCGATGGCTATGGCCGAGGCAACCTCGCTTTCCGATACCATCGTCTGCACATGGCCGTTGTACAGCACGAGATCGGCGGCGTTCTCTTCGGGGGAATCAGATGGGCCGGTTGATCCGAGCGGCTCATCTGATGCGCATCCCCAAAGACCGCCCGAAAGCGTGGCGGCCGCAAGCGCACTTGATCCAATGACGAAATGGCGGCGGCTGAGAAGCTGATCGAGACGGGACATGCTCATAAAACCCTCCTTAGTTCGGTCGCAGCGCTCTCTTCTCGGTGCTGCGATGACCTAACTTTAAGAGCGGGGAAATCTCTTGTTAAGGAAATCAGGGAGGGCTTCTAGATTATTTAGGGGATGATTTTTTGTCATCCCCTCTTCTGAACTGGGATAACGAAGAAGCTGAATCGAGTGTCAGGCAAGTCGGTAGCCTTGGCAGCCAAACCGTCTATAATGTTTGCTATCCGATGAAGGAGGAGTCGTGTCCCTCGCCTTTCTCTACAATGTGGCAAGCTGAGTAGTAACCCTCTCCGGTACCAACAATCAGCAGAATCTGGTACCGCCAGTCAGCGGGCTTGGTACCCTGGGTAAGATAAATTGGTACCGCCGCCC
>NZ_CDRVLZ010000028.1:0-15452 GCF_977072305.1 Adlercreutzia sp. CNCM I-6207 | reverse complement strand
TTAGCGGTACCGAGACAGCCTACTCGCGGTACCGCCTTTTGCTGATCGCCGGTACCAAGCCAGGTGATCGATGGTACCGCGAGAGGTTACTACTCAATAACCGAACGCGGCCAGATCACCGGAGCCTTCGCGCCCTCTTTCTGGATGAGACGCGAGCATCCCACTGTCTGAAACTTAGCTACGTTGTCCCAGAAGCTAGAATCCCAAACCTGAATCCAGCACTTCTTTGGCTGCAAACTGGCGGCATGAACGACAAAATCATAAGGATTCGATTCCGGGGCAAATCGTTCCCCGTTGTGATTCACGCGCAAGAACGGCTGACTGCCCGGCCACCACCATGAGCGATCGAAAGGCTCGGTTCCAGGCAACTCATCAGGAAGAAGAGCCCCACGATCGAATACCATCACTGTAGGAACCTCGTCCATCGCCGCACCAACCCACAAGGCGGACAAGATTCCTGCACCGTTAGTGTTGACGGGATCAATTCGCGCCGTCGTCGAAAGCGCAAGAGGATTCTTGATTTTCATCATCTCGATATTGGTCGAATATCCGCCTGTGCACAAAATAACTCCATTAGAAGCGTTAATGCGCACATAGCCATCGGGGGTTTCGGCAACCACGCCCGCTATGCGGTCTTCCTCCTTTATCAATTGCACCAGCTTAGTCTCGGTGCGATACGTTCCGCCCAGTTCTACGGCATCCTCGATAGTGAAACCAGTATGGTCGATTTTATTCATGCTCTCGTCGTTACTGACGGCCATATGGCTTGTCAAGTACTCCTTGATGAACAGGCCCTCAGTCTCTTCCTTCTCAATAACGAATTTGCAGTTTCTCTTTTCCAGCACTTCTTCAATTCGATTAATAGCTTCTGCGCTGTTATCGGCCCAAACTTTCATGAGCTCTTGATCGCATCGCCCAGAGGCATAACGGGCGAGCTCTTTGATCACCGCACCTTGGTCAACATTCACGCCATCACGTTCACATGCACGGGTTCGAAAACCCATCAGGTTATTCTTTGCCATGTTTCGCGTCTCGTCAGTTCCCTGCTCGATCAGAAGTGTATCCACCCCACTTTCGACTGCCGCAAGAAAAGCACTAGCGCCCGCGTTTCCAGCACCAACCACCAGCACCTCGGTGTCGATCGTATCCACAAAGTCAAAAGAATCAATGGGCTTCATCTCGCCGAGCGACGAAAGATCATTTGACGATGCGGTATTAGCCAACGGTTCATCTTCGCCACTCGAGAGCGTTCGGGGAGCACAGCCAGCAATAACCGCTGCTGACCCTACAGCCAATCCCGCTGCTGCCCCTTTGAGAAAATTTCGCCGCGAAAAGGCTCCATCCATTTCAAATCCTACGTTTTGCATAGTCTCTCCAATACTCGTTTCTTGACCGAAGATTAATCCTTCGGCACGAGCATCATGACACTGCATTGATCCGAAATGGAAGCTTGATTGTTCTATCGTGACAATTGAAGTTTTATATCAGTGCTGATCATATATGCTTTTCGATGCATTAAAGCTATCGGCTCTTGCGACGAGACTTCGCATACAAGCCCTCGCGACGCAACACTCCACCCCCGCGAAGACACCTCATTAGACTTATTATTCCACTGTGCCGTATACCTGGCCCCAGGCGTGGCCGGCGATGGCGCTGTTCAGCTGGGTGCACAGGCGCTGGCGCGTGTAGTCACCGGGCGGGAGCAGCGTGACGATGCGCAGAAGCTCGTCAGGCAAGTCGGCCGCCTCGGCCGCTACCACCACGTCGAGGCGGCGCACTTTGGCACCGATGGCCTCGGCGATGGTGGGATCCAGGTCGCCGTACTGCGCGAACAGGGCATCCACGATATCCTGCAGCGCCCCGTAGTACTCGCTGCGCTCTCGGTTGGTTCCAGTATGTTCACGGCTCATAACGTCGCCTCCTTCTGCTTGTCGATTATAAGCGCTTCCAGGGCGGACAGGTCGGTTTTCTCGAAATGGTACGGAACGATCTGCGGATCGCACGGGTTGTCGGCGCTGGAGTGCTCGATGCGCAGGAAGTGGGCCTCCACCGACTCGTAGCCCGCGCGCATGAGCGCATAGGCGTAGCAGCTCGCCTGGAGGCGGTGCTTTCCGTCGAGCTGCTCGGGCGCCTCGTCGTTACGGCCGCCGGTCTTGTAGTCGATGAGGAAGGCGGCTCCGTCCCCGTTGTCGGCGAGGCCGTCGATCTCGCCTTCAAGGAAGAAGTTCCCTATCGCCACGGTGAAGGGCACTTCGGCGCGTCGGTTCTCGAAAGCGGCAAAACGGGCGGCCTCGTCGCTGCCGAGCCAGCGAACGAGCGCCGCGCGCAAGCGCGCCTGCTGCTCCTCCGACAGGCCCTCCTTCTGAATCTGCGCCCGGATGGCTTCCTCGCTGGGAGCGAAGAGCGATCCCCGCTCGCTGCGCTCGATGGCCTGTTGGGCCAAACGATGAAACGCCGTGCCCAGGGCCGTGGCGGACTCCTGCGCCCCAAAGACGCACGCAGGGGAACCGTCAGATTCACGAGACTCTGAAGCATCGTCAGCGAACGAAGATTCGCTCTCATCGCTCTCATTCGAAGCCCCCGAACCGAGTGCGCTGCGGCCCTCATGCAACAGAACGATGCCCTCGTCAGCCTCAATAGCCGGCTCGTCGCTATGGGGATGCGCGCCCGAAAGCGACGTGTAGGAGTACAGCCCCTCCCGCGCGAAATTGTGCGGCGCGAGCGCCGGGTCTTCGCCATGCGCTCGCCGGACAACCGCGAAGACGGCAGGGGCATCCTCACTAAGGGGCGGAGCCGCGCCAAGCTCCTCGTCGAGCCGCTCCTCCCCTGTGGGCGCCGAGGCCGCAAGAGGCTCCCCGCCCGTCTCTTCCCCAACCTCGGCGAGAACCCGCTCGCTCGCCACCCGGGCAGGCGCACGGCCGCCGAAATCCATCATTGCGACGCTCGCGCCGTCGTCCATGGCCCAGCCAAGGGCGTTAAAGACGTCGCCGGTCACCCAGGTGCTCTCGTAACCGTCCTCTATCTTCGCGCTCACCCTCATAGCCAGAAGAAGAGATCGGCTCGCGCGCGTGAGGGCCACGTACATGAGGCGCCGCGCCTCCTCGCGCTCCTGGGCGGCGGAATACGCGGCCAGCGCCGCGCCGAATTGAGCTGCGGAAAGAGCTCCGAAGGCGCGCTCGGCCTCGGCGGGGCCGTCCAGGGAAACGTCAAGATCCTCTGCCTCCTGAGCCCGCGCCCATCCTTTCAATTTGGAGGCGGTCTTGTCCCAAGGACCATGGGGCATCCACGTTGCAGCCACGTAGGTCCCCTCGCCGATGTTCTCGACAAAGAACGAGGGGGCGCGACTTCCGGGATAGCCGTCCTTCAGTTCGGCCACGGCCACATGGGGAAACTCCAGCCCCTTGGAGGTATGAACCGTCATGATGCGCACGAAATCGGCATCGAGGCACGCCAGCGCGCCCGGCGCCTCCTTAGCCAGGGAAAGGTAGTCGGCGAATTGGCGGGCCACATCGGCGATACCGCAGCTCTCCCGCGCGAGCTCCTCAACGACCACGCACGCTTTGTTGAAGTTGCCCGCGCGCGCCATGCCGTCGGCCCCCTCAAGCTGAAGCCGATCCGCTAGTCCGCTGTCCACGAAAAGGCGCCGCAGCGCCAACGCCGGCTCTTCGCGAACCGCGCGGCGCGCGAAATCGCGCAGGCAGCGGCGCGCCAGCGCCAAAGCGGCGCGATCGTTCTCCCCGAGGGGAAACCCATCACCTTCCTCTCGTCCGAAGAAGCCGCGAGAGATAGGCTGACGGGGGCGAGCACGGCCATCGTCGCCTTCGCCTTCGCCGTCGCTTTCCGACGCCCAGGCGTCCGTTGTGGCGAGCGCGAGAAGAGCATCGTCGGAAAGCGCGAACAGATCGGAGGCGAGCGCCTGGTAAAGTGCCTCGGAGTCGTCGCGGTTCACTGCCACGCGCAGCAGCGTAGCCACAAGTTGGGCCTCTGCGCTCTGGCCGAACCCCGATCCGCCCGTCACGATGCTCTCGAAGCCCGCATCGCGCAGCGCCTCCTGGTAGACGGAGGCGCGGGTCATCGTTCCCAGCAGCAGGGCCATCTCCCCGGGGCGCGCGCCGGCCTCCCTCAGCTGCGCGAAGCGCTCGGCCACCTCGCGGGCGCACCGGGCCGACAGCTCCTCGGAAGACACGGTGGCGCGACTGCCGTCGTTCTGGAAGACGCTCACGGCGATACGTGCCGGGCCGTCCCCCTCGAACACCGGATCGGCGGCCGTGTTCACCGCGCCGGCGGCCTCCAGATGCAAGAACTCGTCGCCGAAGACCTGGGGCTGGCCGAAGACGGCATCCACCAACGACAAGACGTCGCCGTGGCTGCGGAAGTTGTGGGGCAGCTGGGGGAACTCCGCCTCGGGCGAGAGGGATCGCAGCCGGTCGCGGTACTCGAAGAACACGTTCACATCGGCGCCGCGGAACCGGTAGATGCTCTGCTGCGCGTCGCCCACCGTGCACACGTTGGCGAAGCCCGGCTGCGCCAGGGCGGCGATAACGGCGACCTGCAGCTTGTCGGTATCCTGGAACTCGTCGACCATGATGACCTTGAACCGCTCGCGGTAGCGCTCGGACAGCTCCGGGTGGGCGGAAAACGCGTCCAAGCACCGGCGCAGCAAATCGCCCTGATCGAGTCGGTCGTTCCCCTTCGCTCGGGCGTAGGCGTCCTCCAGAAGGCGCGCGAGCGACACGGCGGCAACGCTCACCCGCGCCCCCAAGGCCGCTTGCGCCTCGGAGAACACGCTCGCGTAGGCACCTCGCCAGGCAGCGAAAGCATCGGCGTCCGGCTTTTTGGCGCGGTACTTGTCCGAAGAAGGGGGAAACGCCAGAAGCGCCTCGAGAAAAGGCCCCGCCTCGAACCGCGCATCCAAGAATCCCTCGCCCGTATCGGCAGCGAGCCACTGCTCGGCCCGGTCGATGCCGGTCTCTAGATCGGAGGCGAACGTCTCGTCGGTGGCATTCGTCTTTCCCCAGACCTTCACCACCTCCTGAATCTCCATGGCAGCCTCCAGAGCCTGTCGCACAAGGCGCGCAGGCGTGGCGGTCGGCACGGACAGGCGCAGGCCCTCGAACCCCTCGGGCATCGCCCGTACCCGGGCCACCACCTCCTGGGAATACTCCAAGAGCCTCTTGTCGAAGGGCCCCTGCCCCCTCAGTCCGAACTCGTCGATGACCGCGCGAAGAAGCGGGTCGGCCCCCGTTTCGAGATGGGCGAGCACCTGCTCGGTGGCTTCGGCCCGAAGGTAGCTCGCCTCCGCCTCGTCGATCACCTCGAACTTCGGATCGATGCCTACCTCGAAGGCGTTCTCGCGCAGGATGCGCGCGGCCATAGAGCCGATGGTGCACACCCAGGCATCATCCACCTTCAGCGATTCCTCCGCAAGCCCCTCCTCGCGCAGAAGAGCGCGGATGCGGTCGCGCAGCTCCGCGGCGGCCTTCACGGTGAAGGTAATGGCGAGCACCTCGTCGATGGATTGCAGACCGCCGGGCGCCTCCTCGCCGGCGAGCAGCCCGTAGGCGATGCGCCTCGTCAGGGTGAAGGTCTTTCCCGAGCCGGCGCCGGCGGCGACCATGAGGGGGCGGTCGAAGGTGGTGATGGTAAGGCGCTGGCCCTCTTTGCAGGTATCGAGATTCACGCGAGCCTCCCGGGGCAATCGTAGGCGGGACAGAATTCACAAGCTTTCGGCGCGGACGGGCTCACGGGGATGGCCCCCTCGGAAAGCGCCGCCAATCGATCGGCCACCAAGGCCTCGATGGCATCCAGATAGGCGGAGAAGTTCATGGCCACCGCCGAGCTTCTGGAAGACAGGCCCGCAGGGTCGAAAGCCGCACCGTCGTAGGCCCCCGCCAACAGCTCCTTGGGGCTCTGCGCCCGGTAGCCCAAGTACAGCGCCCCGGCGCAGGCGAGGCCGAGGTCGGTGCGCAAAAGCGCCTGGGCGTAGATGAGCCCCTGCACGTGATGCGGCACGGACGGCTCGTCGCCCTCCTTCAGGCCGGATGCGTAATCCTTGGACGATCCCTTGTAGTCGATCACCACGAAACGTCCCCGCTCTGCGTCGGCATCGACGCGGTCGACGCGCCCCCGCAGCCGGACGCCGGCAAAGTCCACGCCGTCGGCGACCTCGATGGGATGCTCGCAGAAGACCACTTCGTAGCCCGGGGGCATCTGGGCCTGCAGGCGCAGGCTGTGAACCAGTTGGCGCTTGAGCTGCGCCACCCGCTGCCGCTCCTCGCGCGTCGTCGCCGCAAGGCGAGAGCCCCCTCGGCGCTCGGGCTGCTCGCGGACAAGCTCGTCCACGAGCGCCTCGAACCGGGGCACCATGGCCTCGATGTTCTCCGCGTCCACGCGTCGCACGCCCTCCTCGGCGAGCCTGTCGTAGAAGCGGGCAAAGGCTTCATGGGCGAAATTGCCCAGCTCCCGCGGCCCGAACCTCTCGTCGGGAGCCTCGGGTCGAATGCACGACTGCACGAACCACCGATAGGGGCAGTGGAGGTACTGCTCGATCGCCGAGGGAGAGAGCACGGGCAGACCCTCGGGCGTGCGCTGAAGGTAGCGAAGAAGCGGAAGCGACCGCAGGCTGCCCCGCGACGGGCGGAGAAGCTCCTCGCATCCCGTCACCGGGGCGAAGGCGGCGCCAAGCGCTTGCGGCAAGTCGCCTTCGCCGGCGCATCGGGCGCTGGCGGCCAAGGGCTCGGGGAGTCCGAAGCGCGCAGGGTCAGGGCGGCCCCAACGCAAGGCCAGCTCCTCATCGCCGGCCGCCAAGGCCCGGTCGGCGCCGGCCCGGGCCTGGGCGCTCGCGAACTCTTCCAGCAGAAAGGAGGGGAACAGCTCGTTTTCCCGCTCGTCGCGCCGGCTCACGCCCAGGACAAATCGCCGACGGGCGGCGCGCTGTGCCGCCGCGAACCGCGAGCGCTGGCGCCAGAGCGCCGAAGGCTCTCGGGGAAGTCCGAGCGTCTCGGCGAGGCCGTCCAAAGCCGATAGGCTCTCGGAGATGCCGAAGGTGCGCGCGCTGACGTCCGCCAGGATCACCACATCCCAGCTTTTCGGCACGAGCGAGTCCAGTACGGCCGCACCGGCGATTTCGCAGAGGGGGCCGTCCGTCCCGGAGGAGCCCTCGACGCTCAGCGTGGCATCGGCAAGCAGCGGCGTCAGCGCGCAGGTCGACACGCCCAGCCCCTCCGCCAGGGCAAGCAGACCGCAGAGCTTGTCGAAGGCGGCGCGCTCGACGGCACGCTCCAGCGCGTCCGACGAGGAAGCACCGACGGCGCTAGAAAGGGTGTCGAGAATACGAGGAGGAACGCTTTCGCCGCAAGCCACGGCGCGCACGGCGAGGGCCAGAGCGGAAAACGAGTCGCTCTCCCCCGCGAGGATCTCGGCGGCATCGGTGGCAGTCAGCAGGCGGTCTTTGCGCAGACGCCCGTTGAGATCCCGCGCCTTTCGCTCGGCGATGCCCGAAAAGGGGTTGTAGGCGAAATCAGTGGCTGCCTCGAGCCAGTGGGGGCTCCCCTCCTCCAGCCGCCGCGCGCATTCCCAAGCGCGCCCGAAGGCGGTGGCCCTCCAGGGCGCGGTGCACCGAAGCGTCACCGCCCAACCGCTGGTGCACAAAGGCGCTCCCAACACGCCGAACAGCTCTGCAGGGTCGGCGCCCACCACCAGAACGCTTCTTGCGCCCGCACGACCGACGCGCCCTATCTCGTCGAGCAGAAGCCCGGGCATCGCCGCCGCTCCTGCGGCGATCAGCACGCCCAGCTCCACGTCTTCCGGAAGACAGGAAACCGCGGCAAGAGCCTCATCGCCTTCCGCGGAAGCGCCCAAAGCCGTCAGAAGGTGCCGAAGCCCTCCCGAGACGTCCAGGCAATCGCAAACAGTCACGCCCATGGCGGGAAGCCGCCCATCCTCGACCATCGAGGCAAGGAGATCGGCCGCCTCATCCGCCTCGATCAGATTCCGCGCGGCCAGCTCATCGTAGTAGGAGCGCAAACACGCGACGAGCCCGCGCTGCAGAGAGGTCAACTCCGCAACGGGAACAGCTCCCTCGTCGGCGAGAGCGGCCGCGTGCTCGGCGGCAAAAGCCGCCAGCACCGATGGCGCTCCGGAGGCAGCGGCGGCATCGCAAGTCGAAGCCGTCCGGGCCGCAAGAAGGGAGCGCTCCTCAGCAGAAACGAGAACGCGCCCGTCGCCCCACAGCTCCCACAGCTCCTCCACCAATCCCGCGGCCGTAAGGCGACGCACGCCGAAAGCGGCACCGGGAGCCGTCGCGGTTGCAGCGGCCTTGGCGGCAGCATTGGCGCGCTCGATGGTGCGGTAGAGCTCTACGGGAACGGTTGTCGGCACGGCGGTCCTCCTCAAAAATCAGTTCCGACCATTCTAGCGCGACCGGGGCGCTTCGGTGTCCTCTTTATGTCCCTCCACAGCCAGAACGCCTCTTCCGTCGGCAGCTCCCGTGAGCATTTGGCAACGGATTGCCGCCCGTGCGGTGACCCGTCGCCGACCTGGTCTTGCATCGGCGCGGCCAGGCCTACCATAGCGAAAGAACGAGTCGGCACCGGGCGCTCCCCCGCCCAGGCCGACCCGCTTTCCCGAACCGCAGATTACAGGAGGCGCATGATGACCTATCAGGAACTGGTTACCAAGCTCATCGAGATTCAGAAGCACATGATGCCCGACTTGGAGAAGTTCGAGCGCGAGGATCGGCTGCCCCACGACCTCAAGGTCGCCAAGGCCGAGATCATCGAGTGGGAGCACACCGTGGACGGCGACGGCGGCCTGGAAGACGCCCCGGAGATCTGGCCCGTGGAGAAGTTCGCCCGGGCCCTGCGCGATCACTACGACGACTTCAACGACTTCATGCGACGCAACATCGCCGAGTACGAGGTGCTCGCCGGCCAGCTGCCCGAGGCCTTCGCCCACCCGCTCGGCCAGTAGGCTCCGCAGCACCTCCGGCCACGCGCCCCGCTTCGCCCTCGCCCAGAAGACGAGCGTCGAATGCCAGCCGGTCAATCCAATCCAGCCGCTATCTTCGAGAGCCGCCTTAACGGGCGGCTCTCGCCGTCTGCGGCCGCGTTGCCCTTAGTAAGTGCCCGCGATCTCCTGGGCCATGCGGGCCACCCCGCGGCGGGCCTCGATGCGCTCGCGCTTGAAGTGCCACTGGCCAGCATCGAAGGCGGCGCCGAGGCCAATGGCGGCCAGCCGGTACCAGGTGCGCGCCCGGCGGAAGTCCTGCTCGCAGCCGCGTCCCAGCTCGAAGGCGCGGGCGAGGCGCAGCGCGGCGTTGCCCGTACTCGCACGGTCCTCGTCGATGCGCCCGCTCTCCAAATCGAAGGCTCGCCGGTACAGCGAGAAAGCCCGAGCCGCCGAGGAAGCGCATCCCCGACCCGCGGCCACCAGATCGCCCAAACGCCAGCAGCACTCACCGTGACCATGATAGGCGCCGAAGGAGAAGTGCAGGTAGGCGCGCTCGTCGCAGGGGGTGTCCGCCTTGTGGAGCGCCTGGCGATCGGCCAGGCCGTCCCAGTACGCCCCCTCGCACAGATCGCCCTCGTAGATGACGCCGAGACGGCAGTGGGCGCCGATATTGCCCCGGGCCGCCGCATGCAGAAGGAGCATCTCGGCCGCGCGGTAGCAGTCGACGCGGCGGCGCCGATGCTCCTCGCCCGGCAGGCCCAGAGCCTCGCTGAAATAGACCTCCGCCAGCTCCAGGGCGCGCCAGCCGCCACGGTCGGCGCCGCAGGGATAGGAGGCGACGAACGTGCGCCCTTTCCCGTCGGGCGCCGGCTCGCTCACCCAGATGCGGGGCAGACCGCCCTCGCCGGCGCCTCCCTTGCGATCCGCGGCGAACACCGAGCCCGTCTCACGCCGACGCCGCCACTTCTCGTTGCGCAGCACTTTCGGCGTGAAGCTCGTCTCCGCGCCGCCGCAGGCCCGCCGCGCACTGGGCGCGCCAAAGAGCACGTTGGCGGCCCGCTGGGCCCAGCCCACTTCCCGCGCACGGGCTGGAGCGGCAACCGAGGAGGCGACATCCTCAGCAGGAAGGGCCAAGGCGCAGGCGACGGAAGGGTCGGCCACGGCCGCAACGGCGCTAGTCATTGAGCACCACCTCCATCACGAGCCGCGTCCACGAGCCGATCTGCTCCTTGTCCGTGAGCCGCCCCTCCACGGACTTGCCGCCGTCGATGAGCCGAGCGACGAACTCGTTGCACTCGCAGGAGACGTAGCCAATCCGGCGGTCGGCGCCGTCGCGCACCTCCACGGCCCAGCCGTCGTGGGGGTTGGCCGCGTCCCGCACGAGGGAGAGCCGATCCCCCTTTCCGTAGCCTTCCGCAATGGCCGCCATCGCGGGCACGTGGCGCGTTCCCGCCACGGTAGTGTTTTCCACGACGCGAATCGATTTTGGTGCATTTGCCATGGCTCCTCCTGACCGATAACCTTATGATCGATCATGATAAAGAACCGCTTACGATCAAGTGTCCCTTATTCGGTACAGCGAGCCACCGAAGATCGCCCTTGCTGAGCAGATCGATCATGGTTGTCGCAGCTGCACGATTATGTTAGAGTCCGCTAACACGAAATCCGCTTCCCCGAAAGACGAGGAATGACATGAAAAACAAGAAATCGAAGAAGGCCGCCGCCGACAAGAAGGCCGATAAACTCGCCCGCAAGAAGAAGCACACCGGTTGCAAAGGCGAGAAGGGCGCCGCAGGCTGCAAGGGCTGCGCCAAGGCGAAGGCGTCGCTTGCGCTCTCCCACTGCACCTGCTGCAAGAAGCGCTGCCCGCTCTCCAAACCGAAGTGCGGCAAGGGCCGCCGCCTCGCCGCCGCCCTCAAACTGCGGGAGAAGAAGGCTTAGTCGTCGATGACCTCGGCGTCGGCCACCTCCGCCGCCCCGCCATCTGCCCCAGCACCTTCCTTGGAGGCCCGGGCCTCGTCCAGCAGGGCCTTCATGGTGGGATTCTTCCGCGTCAGGCGCTTCACGGTTAGATCCTCCGCCTTCTCGTTGGCCAACCGCAGCTGGTTCTCGCTGCCGAGGAGGTTGTCCTTGATCTTCTGCAGGTGATCGATGGATTTATCGATCTCCTCGATGGCCTTGCGGAACTTGTCGGAGGCGATGCGGTAGTTGCGCCCGAACTTCTCCTTGAAATCGGCCAGTGAGTCCTCGAAGTTCGTGACGTCGATGTTCTGCTGGCGCACGAGCGCCAACTCGCGGCGGGCATCCATGGATGAGAGCGCCGCGTTGCGCAAAAGTGTGATGAGCGGGATGAAGAACTGCGGGCGGATGACGTACATCTTCTCGAAGCGATAGGACACGTCCGTGATGCCGGCGGCGTACAGCTCGTTGTCCGGCTCGAGCAGCGACACGAGCACGGCGTACTCGCAGCCCTTCTTGCGGCGATCGGCGTCCAGCTTCTTGAAGTGCGACTCGTTGGTCTTTCGATGGGTGGAGTCGTCGGCCTCGTTCTTCATCTCAAACATGATGGAGACGATCTCGTTGCCCTCCTCGTCGAAGTCGCGGAAGACGAAGTCGCCCTTGGTGCCCTCCACCACCTCGTTGTCCTTCTCGAAGTAGGCGCGCGGGAAGGCCGTAGGGCGCAGGCGGTTGAACTCGATCTCGCAGTGCTGTTCCAGCGACTCGCCGAGCATCTTCGTGGAAAGGCGCGCCCTCATGTCCTGGATGCGCTCGATCTCCCGCTCGCGGTCGGCGATGAGCTCGTCCTTCGCCCGAAGCTTCTCGGCCAGCTGGGCCTGGGCCTCGGCCCGAGCCCGGGCCAGCTCGGCCTCGGCGCGGGTCTTCTGCGCCTCCAGCTCGTCGCGCGCCCGCTCCACTTTGCCGCGCAAATCGTCCCGCTCGCGCTCGACGGCCACCTGGGCGTCCTTGGCTGCGGCCTCGGCCCTCTGCACCGCGATCTGCGTGCTCATGGAAGCCTGCGCGCGCTCACTCTCCAGCTTCTGGGCCAGCTCGTCCCGCTCGCGCTCCACCGCGCGCAGCCGCTCGGTCTCGGCGGCCACCGCATCGCTCACGGCCAGCTTGCGCGCAACCTCAGCCTCTCCGTCCTTGGAGGACAGCTGCGCTCGCAAGCTCTCCACCTGCTTCTCCAGTTCCGATTTCTCGTTCTGGGCAGCCAGTTGAAAATCCTTGGCCTGGGCCTTGAAGCGCTCGGCCTGCGCGGCAATCTGGCCGTCGCGCTCGGCGATCTGGGCGCGCAGAGCCTCCTCGGCCTTGGTGACCGCCAGCGCCACCTCCTGCTCGCGGCTTTTCTCGGCCAGAGACACGCGGGCATCCACCTCGCGCTGGAACTCCTGGTCGCGCACTTGGTTCAAAATGGCGGCGTACCCGCTCTCGTCCACGGTGAACGCCTCGCCGCAATGGGGGCACTTGATCTCGTTGCTCATGAAACGGTTCCTTCCTGTTGCTCGAGGAAATCATACACCGTCGCCAACGCGGCGGCTCGAAGCTCAGCTGGCCGGGTACAGCAATTCCAGAGACTGGATGGCCGAAAAGGGGATGCGCCGACGCACGATCCACAGATCGCGGAAGGTGACATCGATCTGGCTCACGGCCCCTTCGGCCTCGCGATAGCCGCCGCCCTCGTAGTAGCGGCAGCGCACCACGTCCCCGCGGTCGAGGTTCGCGATGAGATCATCCAGTGCCCGGGCCTCGTCGTCGGAAAGCGGCCGGCGCGATTCGGGAACCGCCTCCTTTGCGTGGACGAGATCGTAGTAGCCGCGCAGCGCCGCGAAGGGCATGAACTGGCGGGCGCGATCGGGATGCGGCCGTCCGATGCCCGGAGGCACCGGCGGATCCAAGGGCGCCTCGGCCCCGGCAGCGGTCTGCGCACCGCACGGGCCCGCGTCGCCGACCTCCTCCCACCTAAGTCCCGCGAGCACATCCACTTCCCTAGCCATGGTGCCCTCCCACCATGGTGTTCCGCTCGCGACCAAGCGCGTGTTCCTTCAGGCTCGTGCCCTTGATGAGGGCGTTCTTCCCGAACTTCCCCTTCACGGCGAGCACGGCCTCGGCGCGGCGCCGCTCGCGATCGGCGGCCGCAACATCGGTGAACAGGTCCACCGTGGCCAGATCGGCGTCCACCAGGTTGCCAAAACCGATGCTGATCTTGCGCATGGTGCGGGCCGGATCCACCGTCTCCCGGAAGAGCGCCTCCAAGTATCCGTAGAGCTTCGCGAAGGAGTTCGTGCGCTCGGGAATCTTACGGGAGCCGCCCCCATGCGGACGCGTGCCGCCGACACGCCGGGTACCATGGCCGCCGTCGAAGAGCTCCCCCGCCTTCTCGGGGCCCTTTGCGGCGTCCCCCCCGGCACCTTCCGCCGCCTCGTCCCCATCCCCGCCCCTCCCGTAGCTCACGTGCAGCGAGATGTGATCGGTCACCAGGTGCTTCTCTACCAGATCGAGCACAGAGTCGTCCACCATCTCGCGCAGCACCATGAGGGTGTCGTCGAAGTTGTAGCCGCAGGGCAGGATCTGCCCGTTCATCGTGGAGGAGCTCTCCGGCTCGTAGGCCTTGATCTCGGCGATGGTGCAGGGCTCCACGCCCCAGGCATGATCGATGAGGTACTCGGCGTTCACCCCGAACTCGCCGTAGAGCACGTCCGGATCCATCTCGGTCACGCCCTTCAAATCGAACACCCGGTACTTCGCGAGCCGCCGAGCAATGCCCGGCCCGATGTTCCAAATGTCGGTGATGGGCCGATGCCGCCAGATGCTCTCGCGAAAGGAGCGCGCATCGAGCTCACCCACCCCGTCCGGCGCGTGCTTGGCCGAGATGTCGAGCGCCACCTTCGCGAGGAACAAGTTGGGGCCGATGCCCACGGTGGCCGGGATGCCCGTCTCCGCGAGCACTGCCGAGCGCAGGGTGTCGGCGAACTCGCGGGCCGTCAGGTCGTACAGCTCCAGATAGGGCGTGGCGTCGATGAAGCACTCGTCGATGGAATAAGGATGGATGTCCTCCTGGGACACATAGCGCAGGTAGGTGCCGTAGATCTCCGCCGACACCTCCATGTAGCTCGTCATGCGCGGCTGGGCCGTGATGTAGTCGATCCCCTCGGGAATCTCGTAGAGCCGGCAGCGGTTTTTCACCCCCGCCGCCTTCATGGCCGGGCTCACCGCCAAACAGATGGTCATCTCCGAGCGCGTCGGATCGGCCACCACCAGCCGCGTCGTCATGGGATCCAGCCCCCGGCGCACGCACTCCACCGAGGCGTAGAAGCTCTTCAGATCGATACAGACATATGTGCGCTCACGTTCCATGCCGCCCAGTATAACATGGAACGTTCGTTCGCGTCATACTGAATCGCCGTAATTGCCCAACCAGAACGAAGATGCTTCCGCCGCACGTCCCGCTCACGGTCGTCGCTTCATGGCGCGCAGGCGGTCCTTTTGCTCGGCGGGGATGCGGCGGCTCTCCACGGCCTTCTGGATGGCCTTGTTGTGGGTCCACTCGTCAAGGGCGCCGGAGGCGATGACCGCCTCGGCAGCGGCCGGCTGCTTCGCCAGCGCCTCGGCGAAGTACCAGGCGCGCATCATGTTCACGTAGTACTCCGGGCGCGAGACGCCGATGACCCACGCGAAGAACTCCGGCCGGAACCGCTCGTCGAGGAACAGCTCCATGAGCACGCCAATGGCGAAGCGCACCGTGTACTCGTGGTCACTTTCCAGCCACGATCGCGCCTTAGCCAGGGCGGCATCCGGGTTCGCGGCGAACCCACGACAGGACAGCTGGTCGCAGGTGGCCCAGTTGTCGACGAAGGGGAGGAAGCGCTCGATCTCGCCGACGAGCTTATCGAAGTCGCGCTCCTGGGCGATGACGAACGAGTGCAGCTGATTCTCCTCGAAGGTGCCGTGCGGCAGCGCCGCCAGAAACTCCCCCGCATCTTCCCGCCGGGCGAGCCCTTTCGCGAACTTCCGCAGCTCGGGCGTGCGCACGCCCACGATGGTGGCCGCGTCGATGTTCGGGATGAGCTTCGCCTGGAACGCCCGGTACCCCTCATCCGCATGGGAGACAAGAAACGCCCCGACATCTTCCCGAATCGCCACCGCTCCCCCTTTCTCCGCCTTTTCGCCCGGCCTCGTCGCAAACCAGCTGGATACCCCCAACGGCAGAAGAGAAAGACCGTCAGCCATCATTGCCTGCTCGGCCACCTATTCCCTGTGTTGAAGCGCGGGCACAGCAACGAGGATCTTACCACTCATCGATCATCGCCGAGCCATCCTCTATTTTGGAAATCGTGCTTTTTTGGTCAGATTCAGCATATTCGCGATTTCCCGCTTTCAAAAAAGCATGTTTTCCAAATAGGCGAGGGGGTGCGGACAAAAAGTTGGACACTCCGGTGTCCGGATTGGAGTCCGCATGTACCCGTTGGAGACCAGGGAGCTCGCCGTGGAGGCCGTCGCGGCGG
>NZ_CDRVLZ010000027.1:0-19505 GCF_977072305.1 Adlercreutzia sp. CNCM I-6207 | reverse complement strand
TGACGCACCTGGAGTCGCATCCCTTCCTGAGCCTGGCCAACCGCGTCAGCATCGGGGAGAGGTACGGCTATATGTCAATGGTGGTTTAACAGCGGGTCCGAGGTTGTCTGGGCAAGAATTTCGACTTGTTAGACTTCCGCCCAAACGATTGCAAGACTTTGCCTGATCGCCCCTTCCCGGAATATAGCGCGATCAGGCATTTCTTCAGTCGTCTTTTACGCAGCTCCCTCCGAGGCCGACGCGCGGCCGCAGGAAATGTCTAACAACTCGGAATTTTGTCCTGTGCAAAACACTCCCCTTGTCTCCAAGGGTTACCTCACTTCTTGACAACTCAGGAATGCAATATATAATTTGCAAATGGAAGATATATCTTGCATTACCCAAGAAGTACGAGAGGGATCCAAGAGAGCACCCATTCAAGCGCAACATGGTAGCCAGCGATCCCGACGGGATGGTCAGCGATCCCGACGGGATGATCAAGGCGCTCGGATCCGGAGACGCGCCGTTCAGTCGCAACATAGCAGTGAGCGTGCAGAAAGGAGCGGAACATTTCGTGAACGAAGAGAAAAACCTGCGGATGAGGGACGCACGCACGCGGCTCGGTCTTTCCCAAACCGACCTGGCCGAGCGCGTGGGCGCCACGCGGCAGACCATCGGACTCATCGAGGCGGGGCGCTACAACCCGAGCCTCAAACTCTGCACGGCCATCTGCAAAACGCTGGGCGTCACGTTGAACGACCTGTTCTGGGACGAGGACGCCACATCGTGAGCAGAGCTCGCGCCAAAGAAGAACACCCCCTGCAACGACACAACTTTGGAACGAGGAGGTTCCGTCATGAAAATCATCGATCGCTGGAACGAGTTCATGGGCCCGAAAGACGAGCGCCTGACAGCCGAGGCGAA
Organism: Adlercreutzia sp. CNCM I-6207; assembly: GCF_977072305.1. Lineage (NCBI taxonomy): Bacteria > Bacillati > Actinomycetota > Coriobacteriia > Eggerthellales > Eggerthellaceae > Adlercreutzia > Adlercreutzia sp. CNCM I-6207. The sequence goes on along the minus strand of NZ_CDRVLZ010000027.1, from coordinate 18,602 downwards.
CCGTTGCGCCGCGGTAGGCTACACCATTCTCATCATCGGCTCGGCCCTGTGCCTGTACTACGGTATCATGCTGAACCAGGTGGCGGAGACGACCGGACACCCCCTGCTCACGCCGCTGGGGCAATCGGTCTTCCCGGTCGACACCGCCCTGCTCATCATCATTCTCGCCTCGGGCCTCATCTCCACCTACCTGCAGGTGCGCAGCGGCACCTTCGACACCCATACGCGCATCGCCCAATCGGATCGCATCCCCTGGGACTACGTGGCCCTGGTGTCGCTTCTGTGCGGCCTCGGGCTGGGCGTAACGACGACGGTCATGCGCATTCTCGCGGAAGTGCAGATCGTCGGCGTCGAGAACGTGACCTGGGGCGGAGACATCGCCATGGGCGTCGTCTATTTCACCTTGGCGTTCTTTTTGGCCTTCGGCCTGTTCGCCGCCACCTTCCACAGCGCCATCGACCGCCGTCGCCAGTTGGAGCAAGAGCTAGAGGAGTAATCGAAAACGTGCGCCCGGCAGCGCCCTTGCCGCGCGCTTAGGCGCAACGCTCACTGCGCCAGGGCGAACTCGCGGATGGTGCGGTCGATGGGCTCCATGAGGGCCACGGCCACCGCCTCGTCGCGGCAAATTCGCATGGCGCCGCCGCGGTAGTCGAGCACCACCTCGCCGGTCACCTCGTCCCACAAAAGCAGCTTCGAGAAGAAGTGCCCGTTTTCGTCGGCCTGCCCGCGCGCGGCCCCTTCCAAATAGTCGGCAGAGAACTGGAAGGCGCGGCGGGACTGCAGAAACGACAACTTGCCGCGAATGTCCTCCAGAAAGGGGGCGCCGTCGGAGTCCACGACGTCGCCGGCGTGGTTGCGCAAGCCGGCGATGGCCACCACGGGACGATCGCCGTCGATGATGGAGGCCTCGGCCGCCACTTTCCGCAACCGGCGCGGCGCCGGCGCATCGGCGAGCCAGGTGTCGGGGCGCTGGGGTTCCATACCGGCCGCGTACTCCTCGGCCAGCGAGTGCATGGCCGTGCGCACCGACGGGTAGAACTTGAAGTCCTGCATGAGTCGGCGCAGCTCGTAGCGGGTATAGTGGTCGCTCGTCTCCTTGATGGGCCGCACGAGCTTCACGTGCACGCCGCGCGCCATGAGGGAATCCAGCGTCTCGTCCAGCTTGTCGGCGGCGGTCGTGTCGATGGTGTCGAGCTTCGACAGCTTCAGGATGAGAGCCTCGTTGCCGGCAGCGGCGGCCTCTATCTCCTCCTGGGCCTTCGCGATGTTCATGAAGGACAAATCGCCCGAGAGCTTCGCGATGCCGAGCGCGTAGCCCACCTCGATGTCCTTCTTCGCCGGCAGATCGTCGGGCTTGTAGGGCACCGCGCCCAAAAGCTCAGGGCCGGAGGTGTCGATCTTCTCTCGGCCGGCGCGCAGGGCGAGCGCCAGAATGAAACCGCCCAGGATGCCCGCCACGGCGCCGAGCAGCACCACGAGGGCCGCCGAGGCGGCGAAGACCATGAACTCCCGGCGCGTCTTTAAGGCGTAGGTGGTGATCTTCCCGAAGTCGACAATGTCGAGCAGGGCCACCACGACGATGGCCGACAGGGCGCAGCGGGGCAGAAAGCCCATGAACGAGCCGGCGGCGAAGGCGACCACGGCCACAATGAGGGCCGAGAACACGCTGGCCACCTGGGAGAAGGAGCCCGAGGCGATGCCCGCAGCCGTGCGCGACATGGAGGCCGAGCACGGCGGGCAGCCGATGAGGCCCACCAGCGCGTTGGCCAGGCCGAAGGTGCGCATCTCGCCGTCGGGAGACGGCGCGGGCACATCGCCCGCCGAGAACGCCTCGACACACAGCAAAGATTCCAACGACACCACCACCGCGATGGCGAAGGCGGCCAGAAGCAGTGCCACGATGTCGAGCCCCTCGGGCAGCACGGTCGCGATATGGGGCAGCGTGCCCGATACCTGCGGAAGGAAGACGATGGGAAGCCCCGCCGCTGCCAGCCCGTTGCACACAAGCGCGGCCGCGACGAGCACCACGATGGCCGAGGGCACTTTCGGGAAGAAGCGCTTCAGGAGATACATGCCAGCGATGCAGAGAGCCGACACCACGGCGCAGGCCCACGAGGCGCCCGGCAGGCACGAGACAATGGCGACGACCTTCGACACGATGGCGCCGGAGGTGTCGGCCGTCGTGCCCAGAAGCAGCGGCACTTGGCCGATGACCACGGTGAGCGCGATGCCGAAGATGAACCCGTGCATGACCGGCAGCGGCATACGGCGGATCAGGCGACCGGCACCGGCCCAGCCGAGCAGCAGCAGGAACAGCGCCGTGAGAAGCGTGAGCAGGGGCATGGCGGAGACAATGGCGTCCTGGCCCTGGGCCGCAATGCCGGCGGCGGCGAGCATCGAGGCGGTCATGGCGGCCGCGGCCGAATCCATGCCGAAGACCACCCGCCGCGTGCCGGTGAGCAGCCCGAAGGCCAGCGGCGCCACGATGGAGGCCCACAGGCCATAGATGGCCGGCAGCCCCACCACCTCCGCATAGCCCATAGCAATGGGGATGGAAAGCGCGGCGATAACCAGGCCCGCGACGGCGTCCTTCGGCAGATCGGCCGCTCGATAGCCCTTCATGGCCTCAACGATCATCGCCCCTCCTCACTTTTTATCTTCTCGTCTCCCGTTTCCCGCTCAGCTCGCGTGCCTCGTCCGGCCGCCGTCCGTGGCCTTTTACCCCACACAGCCGTCCAACACCCGACGCCACCTCTCCGCCGACTTTCGGCAATCCTCGCATCATGGGGCGCCCGTCTTCCAGAAAGGCGAGATTGTACCAGATAAATGCCGAGATCGCAGCGCTTATTCCAACGGCTTGTCCCGACCAGGGACGTCCTGGATGGTGCGCAGGCCGTTTGACGGCGGCTCGCCGAGGGGGAACCAGTACTTCCACGCCTCGAAGGGATGGGCGCCCTCCACCCGGCCCACGTCCCTAAAGGCGTCCTTGGGGACGATGGTGTGCAGCTCGCGGCCGCTTTCCGTGAGCAGGTGGATGCCGCCGGCCGCCAGCGCCTCGTCGCAGAAGGTGAGGCAGTTGTAGGTGATGAGGTTGTAGGTGCCGGTATGCGCGCGGCGGTCCTCGGCGCAGGCCTGCACGGCGCGGAAGGTCGCCTCGTCGCACCACAGGGCGATGGCGCAGTTCACGTGCTCGTTCCACCAGTTCCCCGGCTGGCGCGGGCCGACCGCCATCCGTTACCGTTTCATAGGCTCTACCGCGACCTCGCCATTCGGGCGCCCTCCCAGTCCTCGGCCCCGTCACTGCTTGGTGACAGTTCGCCCTTCTCGCCTTCCGCCGCCGTTGCAATCATTAGCATTTTCCCGTGAAAAGACCTGCGCGAAGGAGGAATAAGCAGTGGCGAAGAGGGCCCGCATTATCGTGGTCGGATGCAGCCTGTTCGGGTGCGCCGTGGCCCAGGCGCTCTCGGCGGCCGGCCACGACGTCATCGTGGTGGACATGCAGGAGGACGCCCTGGACGGGCTGGGGCCCGATTTCGACGGCGAGACGCTCACCGGCGACGGCAAGAGCGCCCTGGTGCTGGAGGAGTGCGGCGTGCGCCGGGCCACCCACCTGGTGGCCGCCACGGGCGACGACGCCTCCAACCTGCTCATCGCCGAGCTGGCCAGCGAGATCTTCGGCGTGCCCCACGTGCTGCCCCTCGTGGACGACGACGCTTTGGCGGACATCCTCGACGACATGGGCATCGCCCCCATCTGCCCCCATCGCATCTGCGAGGACGAGTTCTTCCGCCTCACCGGGCTGACGCGGAAGGAGGCCGACCTATGAGGGTGGTGATCGTGGGCGGCCGCTCCCGGGCCGATTATCTGATGGGCGCCTTAGCTGAAACCGTCGACACCGTCGTGGCCATCAACGACGACCGCCGCTTCTGCGAGTACCTCTCCAGCCGCCATGACGGCACGGTGATCTGGGGCAACGGCATGAAGCTGGCCGTGCTCGAGGAGGCCGGCGTCGCCGGGTTCGACGCCATCGTGGCCCTCACCGGCCTCGACGCCGACAATTTGGCCATCTGCCAGGTGGCCAAGAAGTTCCTCGGCATCCGCATCCAGCTGTGCATCGTGTCCAACCCCGAGAACACGGCCATCTTCCGCCAGCTGGGTGTCACGGCCGCCATCAGCGCCACGGCCACCTTGGCCCAGGCCATTCGCGGGGCCCTGGAGCTTCCCGACCCCGCCGACGCGAAGGCCCGGGCCGCCACGGCGGCGGCCGCCGCTGCGGCCGAGGCCGGCAACGGCGAAGGGGACGGCGCCGACGGCACCGCCGACGACGAGGAAGACCCCGGTGCCCCCTCGCCCTTCCGCTCGATTCTGGGCTCGTGGCACCACTTGGGAAAAGAGCGCCGGTGACCGTCATGGGAAAGACGCGCGGCGACAACCTTGCGGCGGCCATCGCCCTGGGCGAGCCGGGCGGCGAGCGCTCCGGCCCCGGGCCCCTGCTCGCGCGCTATGTGGGCGTGGCCGTCATGTTCGTCGGCCTGGCGGGCTTGGCACCCCTGGCGGTGCTGCCGGCCTACCCCGACGAGGTGGCCCTCGCGCCGTGCTTCATCTTCCCCGGGATCGGCGCGGCCATGGCGGGCTACCTCGTGTACTTCGCCTCGCCCGACCCCGCCCCGGGCGCCCGCCTTACCCGCGGGCAGGCCGCCGCGTGCACGGTGCTGGTCTGGGTTCTCGCCATCGCCGTCTACGCGCTGCCCTACGTGGCCGCGGGGCTGCTCTCCCCCGTCCAGGCCGTCTTCGAGTCCACCAGCGGGCTGACCACCACGGGCTTAAGCGTGGTGGACGTGGACACCTGCCCGGCCATCTTCCTGTTCCACCGCAGCCTCACCTGCTACCTCGGCGGTGTGGGGCTCGTGCTCATCCTCACCTGCGTGGTAACCCAGACCGGCGGCCTGGGCGTGTACAACGCCGAGGGCCACACCGACCACTTGCTGCCGAGCGCCGCCAAGACCGCCCGCATGATCCTGCTCATCTACAACGGGCTCATCATCGCCGGCGCCGTGGCCTACTGGGCGGCCGGCATGACCCCCTTCGACGCCATCAACATCTCCATGTGCGCCGTGCCCACCGGCGGGTTCGCCACCCACGGCGAGAGCATCGCCTATTGGAACAGCCCGGTCATCGAGGCCATCACCATCGTGCTCATGGTGGCCGGCGGCACGAACTTCCTTCTGCTGTTCCTGCTGCTGCGCGGCAAGCTCAAGGCGTTCCTCACCCACATCGAGACACCGTTGTACTTCGGCACCATCGCCGTCATGGCCCTGGTGGTGGCCGGTTTCTTCCTAGGCCAGGGCGTCAGCGGCGACGGAGCCGAGGCGCTGCGGCAGGGCACGTTCCAGGTCGTGTCGATCCTGACCTCCACGGGGTTTCAGACCATCCCCTCCTTCGCCGATCTGGGGCCGGCGCTCCTGTTCCTGTTCGGCCTGCTCATGCTCGTCGGGGCCGAGGCGCGCTCCACCTCCGGCGGCATCAAGCTCTACCGCGTCGCCGTCGCCTCGCTGGGGCTCGGCCACGATTTGCACGAGCGCTACGGCAACAAGCGCCATGTGACGAGCATCAAGATCAACCGTTTCGGGAAGCGGTCGGTGCTCACCGAGGTGGACGTGGCCGAGGCCCAGACCTACGTGGTTCTGTACCTGCTGCTGTGCGCGGCCGGTGCGTTCGCGCTCATCCTCTGCGGGGCCACCCTGCAGGAGGCAGTGTTCGACTTCATCTCGTGCCTCGGCAGCACCGGCGTGGGCACGGGCTTCCTCGGTACGGAAAGCGGCCCCGCGCCGCTGCTGATCGGGAGCGCCGGGATGCTTCTGGGCCGTCTCGAGATCATCCCCCTGTTCATGGGGGTGGGCACCTTGGCGTCGATGATTCGGAAAGGAGTTCGCCATGGCCGCTAGCAGTCGCAGATTCCCGCCGAGAAGCTCCCTCTCGGCACGGCGCGTCCTGCGCAACCTGGTCGCCTTTGCCCTGCTCTACGGGGCCGGCCTGGCCGCCGTGTGGGGCTTCTCGCTCTTGGGGGTGAGCACGCTTGTGGCCTTCCCCGTCTTCGTGCTGGGCGTGCTCATCACCAGCCTGGAGACCGACTCGGGGCTGTGGGGCGCCGCGCTGGGAGTGGCCTACCTGCTCTCCTACGACTTCCTGTTCACCGCGCCCCTCTTCACGCTGAAGGTGCTCAGCCGCACCGACGTGGCGGCGCTCGCCATCTTCCTCGTCGTGTCGCTCATCATGGGCGTGATCACCCACCGCATGAGCCGCCAGGTGCAGGCGGCCGAGCGCACGGCCTGCGCGCTGGGGCGGCTGAATCGGCTGAGCGTCGGGCTGCTGGAGAGTTCCACCCCGCAGGCGGCCTGCAGCTTCGCCCAGGAGTTCCTGACCCGGGTGCTGAGGCGGCCGGTGACCATCACCTTGGGGGAGCCGCCGGCCGCGGGCAGCGCGGCGGCCCGCGCCTGCTACGAGCGGCGCGCGCCCACCGGCTACGGCGAGCCGGGCTGGCGGGATGCGACGGAGAAGTACCTGCCGCTCGGCATGAAGGGGCGCCTGTACGGGGTGGTGGCCATCGACTGCTCCTCGGGGGATGTGGATAGCGGCAGCCTCTCCCTCGTCAACGCCGTGGTAGCCCAGACCCTCGTGGCCGTGGAGCGCAACGAGCTGGCGGAAAGCGAGCCCGACGGTGCCGGCGTCCCAGCGGCCATATCGGCCCCGTCCAACGACAAGAGCGCTGCCGAACCGATACGTCCGGCAGCGCTCTCATAGACTGATCGCGATATCCCAAGGCCAATCGCGGCGGGCCGTTCTCGGCTCCAGGCGCGCTACTTGTCCAGCATCTCGCGCACTTCGCCGCGGCCCTCGTCGTGCAGGGCCTTCTCGTCGGGCGCCAGGCGCTCCAAAAGCTCCAGCAGCTCGCCCATATGCTCGCGCTCCTCGTCGCGGATGTCGGAGAGCACCTTCTTCGCATCCTCGTTATCCGTCGCCTGGACGTGGGCGTCGTACTCGTGGATAGCCTCAAGCTCCCCGATGATGTCCTGGCGAATAGCGTTGACGAGCTCCTCGTCAGTCAGCTTGCGCGGCACTTCCATCACGAACGGATTCGAAATTGTGGCCATGACGGTTCCTTTCTCGCAGCTTCTAAAAGGCTCGCGCCTGCAACGCCTGCGGTAGCACGGCGACAAGCGCGAAGGTCTGTGGGCCATCCTAGGCGATTGGGTTGGAGCCGCAGCCCAGGCCGCCTTGTTGCCATCGACCTGTAGACACTGCGACAAGAAGCGTTGGATTAGACGGCCAACGGCGCGCCCAGTCCAGGGCGTAGCGCTCCGCCGTCACCGACGTGCCGTTAGAATGCACGCTCGGATCGTCCATCACAAACGCGATCCTCATAGGGCCCTACTCCTCGGCCACCAGGGCGAGACCCTCGGCGGCGGGAGCGGCCGGGACAGTCTGGTCGCGCTTCGCCTCGGCGACGCGGGCTTTGCCGCGGGCACGGGCCTCTTCCACCGAAACCGTTTCGATGCGGGCGATGAAGTACCAGATCTCGAACACGGTTAGTCCGATGAGGATGGCCTTCAGCCACCACTGCGGCACCACCAGCGCGAGCATCGGCATGGCGGTCACGCCGGGGGCAGCGCACAGGATTTTGGCCCGCAGTGTGAGCGAGCGCGTTTCCATGAAGTTGGCGATGAAGCGCTTGTACATGCGGGTTCCCTCGAACCACGTGTTCAGACGCTCGGAGCTGCGCAGGAAGAAAAACGAGGTCAGCAGCAGAAACGGCGTTGTGGGGATAACGGGAATGATGACGCCTATGCCCCCTAGCCCCAAGAACAGCAGCCCCAACCCCGCATACAGATAGCGCTTGATCGTCATTGCATCTCCCGTTTCATCCACCGACCCGATGGGCCGTCATTTCGATAGCTCGCCGTCCCAAAGGCGCAGCGTGCACCACAGTAGAGACATCTTAGCGACCAGCGCCCGGCCGCCGCATCACCCGAATGAGCTATATATGGGAACGCAACAAGGCCCCCGCCAACCGCGACCATCCCATCTGCTGCGGTCGCCTTGCCTCGCAGGGGCCCGACGCGCGCTACGTGACGGCCAACGAAAAACGCCCCGCATCTTGCAGCGCGACAGAACAGCAACGTGCAAGAGCGGGGCGATCCGATCAGCCGAGAGCTGGGATCCGGCACTACTGGCAGAGGGCGCCGGCCTCCTTATCCACCACAACGGTGACGTTCGGATGGAACTGCAGGATGGAGGCGGGCACCTCGGGAGTGACCGGCCCGAAGAAGGCGCGACGAACGATATCGGCCTTGTCGGAGCCGTTGGCGACCACGAGGATCTCCTTGGCCGCCATGATGGTGCCGATGCCCATGGTGTACGCCTCACGGGGCACGTCGTCAATGGAATCGAACAGGCGGGAGTTGGCGTTGATGGTGCTCTCCGTCAGCTCGACGCAGTGCGTTTCCTTGGGGAACTCAGGCGCGGGCTCGTTGAAGCCGATGTGGCCGTTGTGGCCCAGGCCCAGAAGCTGCAGGCCCAAACCGCCGGCCTCGGCGATGCTCTGCTCGTAAGCGGCGCACGCGGCAGCAGCGTCGGGGCAGGCGCCGTCCGGCACATGGGTGCGAGCCGGGTCGATATCGACATGGGAGAACAGGTTGTGCTCCATGAAGTAACGGTAGCTCTGGTCGTGCTGCGGATCGAGGCCGCGGTACTCGTCCAAGTTGAAGCTGGTCACGTCCTTGAAGGACAGCGCGCCGGCCTCGTAGTCCTCAACCAGGCAGCGGTACAGGCCGATAGGGGTCGAGCCGGTGGCCAGACCCAGCACGCAATCGGGGTGTGAGGAAACATAACCGCTTATCACGCGCGCGGCAGTGCGCGACATGGCCTCGTAATCTTCGGTGACGATGAACTTCATGGGAAGCCTCTCTCTTGGAGCCGCTAGATAAATATGTGTGCTCATGCTAAACCATGCCTTCCCTGCAGCGAAGGTCAGCCGCGAGTTTTCATCAGGTTTTCAGCGTCTTCCTCCGCCGCAAGCAATTCGCGGGCGTGGGCGATGGCGTCATCGATGCAGCTGCGGAAATGCTCCTCCCCCACCAGATCGACGAAGCCGGCGCGGCGCATGGTCTTCATCGGCTGCTCGTTCACATGGGAGAAGATGAGGCTCACCCCGTTCGCGTTGCAGTAGTCGTAGAGGTTCTCCAGCGCGTTCATGCCCGTCGCGTCCAGGGAGGGCACGCCGCGCATGCGGATGATCAGGTAGCGCGTGAAGTCCTTCACCGAGATGTCGGCGATGCGCTCGGTCATGCCGAAGAACATCGGCCCGTTGATCTCGTACACGCGCACGCTCTTCGGCAACTCGCGCAAATGCGTGACCTCGGAGTTCTCGTCGCAGTAGTACTTCCAGCCCTTGACCTCGGTCTCCTCGCTTACCATCTTCATGAACAGCACCACGGTGATGAGCATGCCCACGCCGATGGCCACCACCAAATCGAACACGATGGTCAGTACGAAGGTGAGCACGAGCGTGGCCACAGCCCCCTTCGACGCCGTGCGGCACAGGTGCGCGAAGTTGCGCCAGCCCGACATGCCGTAGGCGACGTACAGCAGAATGGCGGCGATAGTGGGCATGGGGATGAGCGCCGCATAGGGCATGAGGAAGGCGAGCACGGCGATGAGCACGAGCGCGTGCACCATGCCCGAGATGGGCGTGCGGCCACCGGCCTTCACGTTGGCGGCGGTGCGCGCGATGGCGCCGGTGGCGGGAATGCCGCCGAAGAGCACCGAGGCGATGTTGCCGACGCCCTGGGCCACCAACTCCATGTTGGCGCGATGGTGACCGCTGATCATGGAGTCGGCCACCACGCAGGACAGCAGCGACTCGATGGCGGCCAGAATGGCGATGGTGACGCCGTTGGCGAACTGGTCGCGGAAGAGCTCCAGGCTGAGGTGGGGCATATGGAAGGTGGGCAGGGCGCTGTCGATGACGTAGAGGTCGCCAATGGTGCTGACATCAAGGCCGAGCCCGCTCACCAGCGCGATGCCCGCGAGCAGGGCCATAAGCGAGCTGGGCACCCGCTCGGTCACGCGCGGCCAGAGGAACAGCACGGCCAGGCAGACGACACCCACCAGGCACGCCTGCCCGTTCACTGTGGAGAAGTTGCCCGCAAGGGCAGCCAGCTTCTCCGTCGTTTCCACCGTGGCGGTACCCGGCGGATAGGTAAGGCCGAAAAAGTCCTTCAGCTGGCCGATGGTCAGCGTGACGGCGATGCCCGCGGTGAACCCGGTCGTGATAGTGAAGGGCACGAAGCGGATAAGGGCGCCCAACTTGAACAGACCCATGAAGATGAGCAGGATGCCCGCGATGATGGTGGCGGCGACGAGGCCTTCTATGCCATCGGTGGCCACGATGCCGGCAACGATGGTGGCGAAGGCCGCCGTGGGGCCGGATATCTGCACGCGGCTGCCGCCGAGGAACGCGATGAGGAACCCGGCAACAATGGCGGTGTAGAGGCCCTGCTCCGGCGACACCCCCGAGGCGATGCCCAACGCGATGGAAAGCGGCAGCGCCACCACCGCCACCACGATGCCCGCCACGATGTCCTTGGGAATCTGCTCCTTCAGCTCCTGTTTGCTGGAATGCTTGATGATGCTGAAAAGGATGGGCTTTAACTTATCGCGCTGCTGCATGGCGGGAAAACTCGGCTCCTTGGGTCGTCGCGGGCGGAAAGACACGAGGCCGCATTCTATCGCTGACCAAATCGCCCAGCAATAGAGAACCCGCGTTCGGCCGAAAGTCGCCCTTCGACGCATGAAAAACGGCCCCGCATGTTGGTGCGGGGCCGTCGGATGCTGAATACGCTCAGCAGCTCTGCTGCCGCTCGCTCGCCCTGCTACCAGGTACGGGAAGCCATGGCGCGGAACTGGGCCACCGTGGAGACGTGGGAGTTCAGGCCACCGTCCACCGTCACCACCTGACCGGTGAAGTACGAGCTCTCGTCGGAGGCCAGATAGACGCACATGGCGGCGATGTCTTCGGGCGTGCCGTAGCGAGCGACTTCGATGTTGTCCAAGAAGATGTCCTTCAGCGCCTGGGGCACCTTCGCCTCATTCTGCGGCGTGACGATGAGGCCGGGGCGCACGCAGTTGCAGCGGATGTTCTGCTTGCCGTACTGCAGCGCCGTGTACTGGGTCAGCATGTCGACGCCGGCCTTGGCGCAGGCATAGGCCGTCGAGCCCAGATCGCCGCCGCAGGAGGCCATGGAGCCGATGTTGATGATGGAGCCCGCGCCCTGCTCCTGCATGAAGGGCAGCACCGTCTTGGTGCAGTAGAACGTGGAGCGCACGTCACTCGCGAACACGGCGTCCCAGTCCTCCAGGGAGATCTCGTCCACACGCCCGTCCTTCAGCGCCATGCCGGCGGCGTTGTTCACCAACACGTCGATGGAGCCCCACTTCTCCTTGGTGTCGGCGAACAGCGCGTCCACGGTTTCGGGACGCGTGATGTCCAGCTTGTGGAACCAGGCGGTGCCGCCCACCTCGGCGATGGCGTCCACGACGGCCGCGCCGCGCTCCTCGTTGCGGCCGCACACCACCACGCGCGCGCCCTCGGCGCCGAACATCTTCGCGATGCCCGTGCCGATGCCGCTGGTGGAACCGGTGACGATGGCGACTTTGTCCTTCAAACGATCCATGGTTTCCCTCTTTCTACGCACTATGGCCAGCCAGCTTTGATGATTTTAGCAGTAATGGAATGCGACGGTACGTCCCGTCCGGCCCGCGCGCCCGATCTCCCTTGGCAATGGCGCGGAGATCGCGAAAGCCGGCTTGGCTCCAGACAAACTTCCGCCCCCCCCTACGCCGCAAGGAATCGAGAGGGATCGGCATCGGCATCGGCATCGGCATCGGTATCGGATTGGCGGCGCATGCGAGCCGCCAAAGCCAGCGGGGCGCCCTTGCGCTACTATGGCAGCAAGACGGCCGAAGCAGACGAGAAAAGAGGCGTCGTGGAAGATACCGAAGGCAGAGTCGCAGCGCAGGATTTTTCAGGGGAAGAGGCCTGCGGCCTTGGCGCAGATCGCGCCGTGTGCCCGATCTGCCCGCATGCCTGCGCCCTGGTCGAGGGGCAAACGGGGCTCTGCCGTGCGCGCGTCGCCGAGGGTGGAGAGGTGGTGGACGCCAACTACGGGCGCATCACGTCACTGGCACTGGATCCCATCGAGAAGAAGCCGCTGGCCCGCTTTCGCCCTGGAAGCAAGGTGCTCTCCGTAGGTTCCTACGGCTGCAACCTGCGCTGCCCGTTCTGCCAGAACGCTTCCATCGCCTGCGCCGGCGAGCGCGACGTGCCCTGGCGCGAAATCGCACCGGCCGAGTTGGTGGATGCGGCCGCATCGCTTGTGACCGAAGGCAACATCGGGCTCGCCTTCACCTACAACGAGCCGCTCGTGGGCCTCGAGTTCGTCCGCGACACCGCGCGCCTCGCCCACGAGCGTGGCCTGGTCAACGTGCTGGTATCCAACGGCTACGTGAACGACGGCCCGCTGCACGAGGTGGCACCGTTCATCGATGCCGCGAACATCGACCTGAAGGGCTTCACCCAGAGCTTCTACGACCTCGTCGGCGGTGACTTGGCAACTGTGAAGCACACCATAGAAGTGCTGGCTGCCACACCCAGCTGTCACCTGGAAGTAACGACGCTCGTCATCCCCGGCCTGAACGACAGCGACCAGGAAATCGCCGAGGCCGCCCAATGGCTCGCCTCGCTGGATCCGTCGACCCCCTACCACCTGACCCGCTTCTTCCCCTGCCACCGCCTTACCGACCGCCCCGCCACCCCACCCGAAACCGTACACCACCTGGCCAACGTAGCGAGGCGCTATTTGAAGCACGTCTACGTAGGAAATTGCTAACGATCAAAACTTAAGGGCCGCGCCACTAAAAGCACCGACTACCCCTGTCGCCGCTCGACATACTCCTTGAAGCCGGGCAATGCGAAGTAGAAGTCGCCATCGAGAGTTTCGCCAATAACGCCGCTTTGCACGAGCCGCTTCTTGTAGGTGGAAATATGCCCCGAGGGCTTACCCAGCCGTTCCATCAGATCGATGCGGCGGCTTGTTTTCCCATCTTGAGCCATTGCCGCAAGAAATGCCCTGTCCGCTCGGGAGAGTTCCGCATAGGTGACATCGAAGATGCGATCCTCTAACTCGCGCTGAGCCCTCTGCGCACCGGCACGGACATCGTCAACGCTCAGGAAGGCGTCATCGGGATGCATTCGCCACGCCCGGTAGCCCAGAAGCTGCAGCATGAAGGGAAACCCGTCGATGGCTTCAACGGCTTCGCCCAAGGCCTCTTCGTTGATGAGCCTACCGCCCTCTTCCACGGTCAGACGGAAAGCCTCCTCAACTTCATAGGAGGCCAACGGGCCCAACTCGAACCGCTGAGCCCGGCGCAAAAACGACGTGTTCTTTCCGCTCAGAAGCGAGCTTATATGGAAGGGAAGCCCCGCCATGACAAGAGCGACCTTACGATTCTCGCGCACGAAATGCTGGTACGTTGAAACCAGGTGGCTCATCTCGTCGAGAGACACGTCCACTTCGTCAACGGTTATCAGCAGGCCAATATCCGCTTCGCCGAGACGCTCCAAAAGGTTGTTCATGCGGGTGCGCCAATTCGCTTTCGTGTTGCTTTTCGCGTCCCAAGTCGCTCCTCCTATACCCGCTATGTTCACGCCCGTGAGACGTTTTTCGGACGAGGCCGCAATGAGGTGCGAAGCCGACTCCTCGGTGCGCTGGACAATATCTTCGAGCATACCCGAAGTTGCCGAAACGTTGGCCACTACCCATCCGAGCCGAGACGCCTCGTTGCCGAGATAGGTAAGGAGCGCCGTTTTGCCACATCCGCGCGGACCAACAAATAATGCGCAGAGATTCATCGTCTGCTCTTCGAAGGCACTCAAGATATCCGAGAGCACCTGTTCGCGACCAGCGAAATAAGCGGGCACTTTTCCGAATTCCGGCGTAAATGGGTTGAAGGTCTCCTGCTGCACCTTCGCAATCTTGTCTGCCACGGAAACCTCCTGCCATCTGCCCGCCGCAACAGTAAGATCGTAGCATCCTTGATCTCTTTTAGCAATCTTGATCTCTTTTAGCGTCCTTGATTTGTTTTAGCGATCTTGAGCGCCTTTAGCACGCGCAGATAGCCGATGCTCCACTCGCTTCTCTTCGAGTTTTCGCGAGCCCATAGTAGCTACTCGCTCCCCACGCCGCTAGCAACGGGAATTAACATCGCAGGCCAGCGCGGAAAACGAGTATACCAATACCCGGCCTTCCCTCTTGCGCGGTTGACCCTTCTGCTGCTAGACTGCACTTCCGTCAGCGAGAGCGCTGGCGCATTTTATCCAGAGTCGGGGTAGAGAGTTGGCTCGACGATCCCGGCACCAACCGGCCGCGCGGCACGGTGGTCCCGCCAACATCGATGAAAGGAGTCCTGCCATGGACAACGTCTCTGTGCGCGATGCGCGCGAATTCCTTAACCTGAGCGTCGAGCGGCCGAGGATGCACCTCCTCGATGAGCCCACGGGCTACATTTCGGCCATGGGGAAGGCCAACTTGGGCCACCAGATGCGCTACAGCGTGGAACGTCTGGAAGCCGAACTGGCCGGCAACGGCGAGCCGCGGGTGCTCCAGCTGGCCTGCGAAGGCGACGAGCGCGAGCCCCAGTCGTGGACGCTTTACGCCGACGGTCTCAAGTGTGCCCATGGAACCAGCGAGTTCGCTCGCACGTGCTTCTGCGAAGCAGCCGACGCGTTCATGGACGTCTGCCGTGAAGCCGTGCGCGCCGCCGCCCTCCCCTCCCGCAGCGCGCATGACTACGACCTGCTGCGCACCGCCCGAAGGATAGCAGCGGTGGAAGCGGGCGCCTCTCGTCCAGCAAATCGATAACGACCGATAACGACCGATAACGACCGATAACGACCGATAACGACCGATAACGACCGATAACGACCGATAATGCCATCGAAACTTTAACTAAGAGATGAGGCAACATGAAAGATGGCACCGTGATGACATTGCGCGAGAATGGTCAGCTGGAAGCAAAACGCGCCAAAGGCGGTGTGCCCGAGAGCATCTGGGAAACCTATTCCGCTTTCGCGAACACCAACGGCGGGCTGATCATCCTCGGCGCAGAAGAAGGCCCAAAAGGAGAGGTAGAGTACGTCGGAGTCCCGAACCCTAAACAGCTCGTTAAGAAATTCTGGGACGGAGTGCACAATCCCTCGAAAGTCAGCGCCAACATTCTCACAGATGATTCGATCACCATTGAGACAATTAACGACTGCGACATTATCCGCATTCAAGTTCCTCGCGCCAACCGTCATTTGAGACCTATCTACATCTGCGGCAATCGGGAAAAGGGAACCTACCGTCGAGATGGCGAGGGAGATTATCGCTGCTCATCCGAAGAAATCGTTGCCATGATTCGCGATGCGAGCAACGAGCCGCTCGACGACACCGTGCTTGAAGAGTTCCCGTTAGATGCTCTTTCGTGGGACACGGTAAGCCGATATCGAGCCGTGGTGTCAGCTGCCCGACCGAATCATCCGTGGCTCAAGCTCGATGATGAGGGGTTCCTCGTGAAGCTGAATGCCATTGGACGAACAAATGGAGAGGGAGAATTTCATCCAACACGTGCCGGTCTTCTCATGTTCGGTTTCGAGTACGAAATCGCAAAGGAATATGCGAACTACTTCCTAGACTATCGCGAAGCAGATCAAGAACGCCGATGGGCAGACCGCATCACATCGCAAGACGGAACATGGACGGGAAACCTTTTCGATTTTTGGACGGAAGCGCTACCGCGACTGACAAGCGGCCTTAAGAAGCCGTTTGCGCTCGACAACAATCTCCAGCGCATCGAAGACACCGAAATGCACGCCGCAATAAGAGAGGCACTCGCGAACGCACTCGTTCATTCGGACTACTATGGAAGAAGAGGCATCGTCGCTCTGAGATATTCTGACCGAATCGAAATAGCCAATCCCGGCAATTCGCGCGTAGCGCTCGATGTGGTGAGAGCGGGCGGAATTTCTGATGCGCGCAATCCGACTCTGATGCGAATGTTCGGGCTTATCAGTGCTTGTGAGCGAATGGGAAGCGGATTCGATGTAATGAGCAACGCTGCGAAAGCGGCAAGCGCTCCCCCGCCCGAAATCGAGGAGCTTTTCAACCCAGACCGCGTAATGGTAAAAGTCTACACAGGGAAGCTGTCTGCGTTCTATCTTGACACCGACGCACCCAGCAATAGCTCTCCCTCCGAGACAAACCACACGCCGGCTTCTTCCAGCTCTGCCCAGCCATCCGTGCCCGCTCCACAACTTGCCCTCTCCCACGATCTCGCAAAAATCGTAGAAGTCGCCCAAGAAAAGGGAAGTTTCACACGTAGAGATGTTGAATCCGCATTGAACTGCGGGGCGACCAAGGCCAAGGGACTCATCGCCGAATTGCTGGGCATGGGCATTATCGCGTCCGAAGGCTCGGCGCGCGGAACAAGATACCGCTTGCGCTAGAACAAGGGGCGGTCCGGCCGCCCCTGCAACTCGACGCGGTCGAATTTGGCTAGGATCTCACTGGCCTCTGCGAGCTGCTTGCAGGAAATGATGCCTATGACCGTGCTTCAGCATCGCGGGCGGCCTCACGGGGAGGCGCCCGAAGCTTTCAATCTGCGACGGAAATGGGTAGAAGCAATGAAGCGTCACGCCAACAGCAAAGCTACCTCTGCTGTACCTGCTTCCTCACCGAGGAAGAGATGCGACGTCCCCTAGTGCGGGCAGCGCCCATGACGGCGGAAACGCCACCGAAATCGAGGCCAGTGATGATTTTGACAACCTGCAAGAAAACCATCAGCACAATAAGCGGTATAAGGCAGGAGGTCACAACCATCACGGCCACCGTGTCTATCATGTTGTTCAGCTGTTGCCCCAGATTGTCCAACGCGTCTTGAACGCCCTGCGTTATCGCGGTGAACCCATCTTGCATCGCGTCAGCGATTCCCTCCAGGAGGCCTTTATCCTCTTGCGTGTCCTCTTGGACGCTTTCTTCGAGTTCCTGAGTCGCTTGTTGCGCTGCCGCATTAGAAGCGGCGATGGATTCATCGAAGGTCTTGTCGATGTTGTCCGTGAGCCAAACACTCGCTGGCACCACCAGCGCCAGCGCCAAACCGAACGCCGTGAGCTTCGTGCCCAGTCGCTGAAGGTTCACTTTTGTCAAAGTGCCTCGTCTCAAGAAAACGGCTATGGCAAAAAGCACGCATGCCATCGGTATCAGTATCCCGAACGCCAGGAACCCAAAGGTCGTCAAAAGGAACTTCTCGAGGTAGATCACCGAAAGGATAACCACGAAATAAGAAGCGAAATCGGCAAGCTTGTTAGCAATTGCGGAGCCAGTATCATCGGGGAGCACAGAAATGGCAGCCGAAGCTGCCGTGGTAGTAGCCGCCAGCCCCATAACGTTGAGCTTCTTTTCATCCAGCGTCTCGTACATGCCCGAATACGTCGATGGCGATGAGGCGATGTTGGCCAGCAGCAGAAGGGAGATCAAAGCGGCCACCACCAAAACGCCCGCATTGATCACTTTGCTCTTAAGCGGTCGCTCCTCCAAATCCCGCTCTTCCCCTAGCTCCACGCGTTCGAAAACCAATTCGCTGGCGCCGTTTTCATCGATCGGCCGAATACCGTCATCCATTGCTATCCTTCCTCTATACTTGGCCTGTTCAGTATAGACAGCATTGCAAGCATCGACTTCGCTGGTCGGACGATTGGCCATTAGACGGAGCGCAAACGATAACCACGAAACTTGCAGGAGAACAAATGCCCGAAGACGAGAAGCTGAGCGAAACTATCCGCGAGCTGTACGCCATCGTCAACCAGCTCGAACGCGATTACAACAAGCATGATCGTCGCTTCACGCTCGACGGGCACCTCCTCGGAAGCATCGGTGAAGTTTACGCGGCTGAGCGCTATGGCATCGAACTAGCGAAATCATCGTCCGAGCGCCACGACGGCACCACTACGGATGAGCGCAAGCGGGACGTTCAAATTAAGGTAACCCAAAGACGCTCTATCGGGCTCAGCTCAGAGCCCGCGTACCTGCTCGTCCTGAAAATCGA
Source organism: Adlercreutzia sp. CNCM I-6207 (assembly GCF_977072305.1). Lineage (NCBI taxonomy): Bacteria > Bacillati > Actinomycetota > Coriobacteriia > Eggerthellales > Eggerthellaceae > Adlercreutzia > Adlercreutzia sp. CNCM I-6207. The sequence goes on along the minus strand of NZ_CDRVLZ010000027.1, from coordinate 401 downwards.
CGAAAACGGCTCGTTCAAAGAAGTGTTCAATGGCCCCGGCAATATTGTCTGGGAGCTAGTCAAAAACAAGAGACCTCCAAAGAACGGCCAGTATCAGATCTCGCTGAGCAAGCTACGCACGTTGAACGACAATATCGCCCCCGATGACAGGATCTGAACCTGCCGGACAAGAAGCGCAGGCATCAACTCATTAGCATGGTCTGGCGACAGTATTCCCGTTTCTGCTAAGCCTTCGCAGAAATGATGCCTATGACCGTGCTTCGGCATCGCGGGCGGCCTCGCGGGAAGGCGCCCGAAGCTTTTGCCTCCTGCGCGCTTGTCCGATGATGATTCCGCGCGTCGCCGATACTCATTCCACGCGTTGCCGATAGCCTAAGGCTCTTTCCTCCTCCACTTCCTTT
>NZ_CDRVLZ010000026.1:0-19540 GCF_977072305.1 Adlercreutzia sp. CNCM I-6207 | reverse complement strand
TCCTCTCCGGTGCTTTCTCGACAATCGCATCGTAGCGGGAGGCCCCTTTCCGCGTGTACCGAAAGTGGGTCTATGTCAATGGTGGTTTAACAGCGGGAAGTTGGAAAATGTGTTTTTCTGAAAGGCGAAATTGATGACCGCGCTGAAAGTGACCAAATTGGCACATTTTCCAAATTCGGCTCCGCGATGAGCTCCCGGTACTGCGGGTCCAATGTGTCGAATCGGGGGTCGTGGCCGTTGTTGCGTGTCGGATGTTGCTGGCAGGGATGTTGCTGGCAGGGATGTTGCTGGCAGGGATGTTGCTGGCAGGGATGTTGCTGACAGGAGATTATGGCCCATTGTTGCGTGTCGGGCGCTGCCGACGGGAAGTCGTGGCCCGGTGCTGCCGACGGGAGATCGTGCCCCGGTGCTACATGCCGGTTGTTGCGGGCTAAGAAGCGCGGCTGGGCTTCGTTGCGAAAGGGGAGAGGAATGGCTACGATTGTCGAGGGTCTTACGGCGGCGCAATGCTGGACATGTGATCGCTTTTATGGTTTGTTCTTCGGGGAAACTGTTAGCTTGGAGATGGGAAATCGGATTCCCAAACTGCGTCCTCCGCTGGGGAATCCCGACACTGAAGAGCGTGCATGGTGGCTGGCGAGCGATCGGCTGGGGGTTGTATACGAGGAAGCTCTGGCGTACGCAGAAGCTGCGGAATCCGGTATGGCGTTCAAGCCGTCGAAACCTGTGATCGAGAGGGTGCTCGAACAGGGTGCCGGAATGGTGGACGCGCCGATCCGTGTGATGGTGCCCAACAAGGCGTCGCGTCTGTCGGCGGCTGATTTGACGTGCTGCCTGAGCAGCACCGCACCTGCGGAGGGCTCCTTCGTTCGCGGCCCTGGGGAAGGGCTGCTGATAGCCGGCCCCGAACTGGCGGTGCTCCAACTGGCCCTCAAGCTTCCGATGCCGAAGCTCGCCGAGCTGATTTGCGAGCTGTGCTCCACCTATTACTACGATCTCGCCGAAGTGCCTCAGCTGAGTCGCAACGAGGACGGATTGCTCAGTCGGGTAGAAGTGCAGGAATGCGCGCGCAGCAACCGACCCGTTCCGGTCTCGTGTCTTCGCGCCATGGAGTGGTTTAGCGCGCAATCGGCTAGCTCGAAAGCGGGCCGAGCCATGGCCCGTGCGGTGCGCTACGCTGTCGACGGCTCCGCCTCTCCCATGGAGACCGCGTTGGCGCTCATGCTGTGCCTTCCGAAGACAGCCGGTGGTTACGGGCTTCCCAAGCCGCAGATGAATCGCGTGCTGCCTCTCGATGCGGAGACGGGGCGGGTGCGCGTGGCCGATCTATTTTGGCCCGAAGCTAAGATAGCGGTGGAATACGACAGCGATGCCTTTCATGCGGAAAAGGAGAAGTTGCGCCGCGACGCGCTCAGGCGCAATCAGCTGGAATCCCAGTCGGTGACGGTGCTCACGGCGACGGCGGAGCATTTGTCATCGCTTGCGGCGTTGGATGAGCTGGCGGGGCAGATCGCCCGCGCCTTGGGGCGCAGCCTGCATCGCGGACGCCTCGCGGCTGCGGGAGAGCGGGCGGCACTGCTCGCATCCTTGAAGCAGCGCAGCATAGAGGGACTTCGCTGATCGGCTGAGGATTTTCTTGCTGCGCGCGGGGACACCCAGCGACTGGGTTGAATTGCGCGTACTTTCTTTGCGCAATCCCTTGCTTTTGCGGGGGATTGTGCTATTTTAGACAGGCTGTCTTCGCAGGCGTGCGATGGGCAGCGGCAATTATCACACATGCTCGGGCGACTGGCACCGCGAGTGGCCACCGGAAAAGGCTGCGGTTGAACTGGGATGACCTCGGGCAGAGGACTAACGAATGGAGTGATCATGACGAAAGTCAGCATTACCACGCTGCTCGACGCCGGCGCGCACTTCGGGCATCAGACTCGCCGCTGGAACCCCAAGATGAAGCCGTACATCTTCGGCAGCCGCGGCGACATCTACATCATCGACCTGAAGCAGACCCTCTACGGGCTCGACGCCGCCTACACCTTCGTGAGCAACCTCACCCGCAAGGGCGGTACCGTGCTGTTCGTGGGCACCAAGAAGCAGGCCCAGGAAGCCGTCGCCGACGCCGCCAACCGCTGCGGCATGCCCTACGTGAACGCCCGCTGGCTCGGCGGCATGCTCACCAACTTCGCCACCATCCGCACCCGCGTGAAGCGCATGGAGGAGCTGGAGGCCATGGACGCCGACGGCCGCATGGCGCTGCTTCCGAAGAAGGAGCAGATCCTGCTGCACAAGGAGCTCGCGAAGCTGCAGACCAACCTCAATGGCATCCGCAACATGAAGAAGGTGCCCGACGCCATCTTCGTGATCGACACCAACCGCGAGGGCATCGCCCTGCACGAGGCCCATCGTCTGGAGATCCCCGTCGTGGGCACGCTGGACACCAACTGCGATCCGGACGACGTGGATTACGGCATTCCGGCCAACGACGACGCCATCCGCTCCGTGCGCCTTCTGGCCGACTTCATGGCCGACGCCGTCATCGCCGGCACCGGCGCTGACGTGACCGCCGCCGAGATGGCCGGCGAGGCCGCTGCCGCCGACGCCGTGGCCGAAGTGGCCGTCGAGGCCGCTGCCGACGTGGCCGAGGGCGCGGGCGCCGAGGTCGCTGCCGACGTGGTCGCCGACACGGTTTCCGAGTAACCCGACCGAGTAAGAACCACCGTTTTCCCCAAAGGAGGAATTCATGGCTAACATCACCGCTTCCATGGTGAAAGAGCTCCGCGAGATGACCGGCGCGGGCATGATGGAGTGCAAGAAGGCCCTGGCCGAGGCCGAGGGCGAGATGGAGAAGGCCGTCGACGTGCTGCGCACCCGCGGGCTCGCCGCCGTCGCCAAGAAGGCCGGGCGCGCCACCAACGAGGGCACCGTCATGGCCATCGTGAACGATGCGTGCACCACCGGCGCCGTGGTCGAGCTGAACTGCGAGACTGACTTCGTGGGCATGAACGAGAAGTTCAAGGCCTACGCCGAGAAGATCGCCAAGGCGGCGCTTGCCGCGAAGCCGGCCGATGTGGACGCGCTGAAGGCCGCCGTCATCGACGGCGAGACCGTCGAGGAGATCGTCACCGACTGCATCCATGTAATGGGCGAGAACACGCAGCTGGCCCGCGTGGCCGTGGTGGACGCCCAGGCCGTGTCCGCCTACATCCACGGCGGCGGCAAGATCGGCGTTCTGGTGACCTTCAACGTCGAGGGCATCGATCCGGCCTCCGACGCCTTCCAGAAGTGCGGCCGCGACATCGCCATGCAGGTGGCCGCTCTGAACCCGGTGTCCGCCACCCGCGAGGACGTGCCCGCCGACGTGGCCGCCCACGAGATGGAGATCTACAAGGCCCAGGCCGCCGAGTCCGGCAAGCCCGAGGCCATCCAGGAGAAGATCGCGCTCGGCCGCATGGACAAGTTCTACAAGGAGAACTGCCTCGCCGAGCAGGATTTCGTGAAGAACCCCGACCTCACGGTGGCCCAGTACGCCGATGAGTGCGCCAAGGAGATGGGCGGGAAGATCGCCATCACCGGTTTCGTGCGCTTCGCTCTGGGCGAGTAGCCGCAACTGGATGGATTTATTTCCAAAAGGAGGAAAGCCCGCGCGGGTGCGCGGGCTTTTTTCTATAATAGGGGCACTTGTGAATATTTGCATGACGCGGGGCGCTCGGGCGTTCCGGCAAAAGGACTAGAAATGAACCAGGAAGTCATCATCGTTCGGGGAAACCATACCCTCAAAGGCGACGTGCGCGTCTCCGGCGCCAAGAACTCGGCCTTGAAGCTCATGGCCGCGTCCATTCTGGGACAGGGGGAGACGATCCTGCACAACGTGCCGCTCATTTCCGATATCGAACTTATGAGCGAGGTGCTCGCGCGTCTGGGCGCCACCGTGGTGCGCGAGGGGCATACCCTGCGCATAAACACTGCCGACGTCGACAGCTGCGAGACGCCCTACGAGCTCGTATCGAAGATGCGCGCCTCCATCTCGGTGCTGGGGCCGCTCATCGGGCGTTTCGGCGAGGCGCGGGTGGCCATGCCCGGCGGCTGCCAGATTGGCGCCCGCAAGATCGACATGCACCTGGTGGGCCTGGAGGCCCTGGGCGTTGCGTTCGACGTGGATCACGGCGTTCTGGCCGCCACGACGCCGAACGGCCTGCGCGGCACCCACGTGTACCTCGAGTTCCCCTCGGTGGGCGCCACGGAGAACATGCTCATGGCCGCCGTGACCGCCGAGGGCCACACGGCCATCGAGAACGCCGCCTGCGAGCCCGAGATCGAGGATCTGGCGAACATGCTCAACGCCATGGGCGCGCGCGTGTCCGGCGCCGGCACCTCGCTCATCGAGATCGAGGGCGTGCCGCTCTCGACGCTCCATCCCTGCGAGCACACGACGGTGGGCGACCGCATCGAGGCGGGCACCTTTCTCGTCGGCGGCGCGCTTACCGGAGGCCCCCTCACCGTGCACGGCATCGACCCCGCTTTTTTGCGCATGGCCATCATGAAGCTTCGGGCCATGGGCTGTGATGTGGAAACGGGCGACGACTGGATCACCGTGCGTCGCGAGGAGCCCCTGTCCTCCGTGGACATCCAGACGCTGCCGCACCCCGGGTTCCCCACCGACCTGCAGGCTCAGTTCATGCTGCTGGCGGCCCTGGCCGATGACGTGTCGGTCGTCACGGAGAACGTCTTCGAGAACCGCTTCATGTTCGCCGCCGAGCTCATGCGCATGGGGGCCGACGTGACGCTGGACGACCACCATGCCATCGTGCGCGGCGTCGATCATTTGGAAGGGGCGCCCGTGTCCTCCACCGATCTGCGGGCGGGCGCGGCTCTCGTGCTCGCGGGCATCGTGGCTGACGGCGAGACGAGCGTGCACCACTTGGAGCACATCGACCGCGGCTATGAGGACTACGTGGGCAAGCTGGCCTCCCTCGGCGCCGATATCCGTCGCGTGTCCGCGGATTCTCTCCGCTAGGGGCGTCCATGGCACTGCACGGCAAAAAGGCCCCTTCGGCCTCCCAGACCCGTCGCGTCTCCCGACGCGTGAACGATTCCATGATCGGCTCCCATGTGGAACGCGGCTCCTCCGCTCGGGGGCGCCACGCTGCCGGCGCCGACCGTCCGGCCCGCGTCGACTTCTCCGATGGACGCCGCAGCCGCCGAGCTGACCGCGGCATGGTGGACCAGGTGGACGTGGGCGCTACGAGCGGCGAGAGCGACTCCGATTACGCCCGGCGCCGCGCCCGGCGCAGCTACGCCGAGGAGATTCAGGCCAAGGGGCGCCGCCGCAAGATGATCTTCTTCGGGGCGGTTGCCCTGCTCGTAGTCGTGGTGGCCGCTGTGGCGGGCACGGCGGCGTTCTTCGCCTGGTCCGACTCCCAGCTGTCCTTGGGCGACTCGAACGCCAAAGAGGCGCTGACGGCTCCCGAGGAGGGAGCGCCCTATTACGCGCTGCTCTCCGCCGATCTCGCCAAGAACACGGCAGCTCCCTCCGCATCTGACGCGGCCTACCTCGCCGTGCGCATCGACGAGGGCGCCCGCACGCTTACTTTCATCTCGCTGCCGCCCTCGGTGTCCGTGGAGCTTTCCGACGGCGAGCGCCACGCCCTCCGCGACGCCACGTCGGTTGGCGGCGACGCGGAGCTTCTCCGGGCCGCCGGTTCGCTGCTCGGGGTTCAGTTCGCCCACTTTGCCTCCACCGATGCCGAAGGCCTCGCCTCCCTGGTTGATCTGGTGGGAGGCGTGCCGGTGGAGCTGTCCGAGGAAGTGGACGACCCCCGGGCCGGCATCCACGTGCTGGCCGCCGGCTCCCAGACGCTTGACGGCGCCCAGGCGCTCACGCTTTTGCGAGCGGCCAACTACAGCGATGCAATGGGAATGCAGGCGAAGATGCGAGCCCTGTTCACGGTGAATCTGGCCGAGCGCGCCACCTCGGGCGAGGGTCTTTCCTTCCCGAGCGTGATAGCCGACGGCGCGCCCTTCGTCTCCACGGACTGGACAAGCGGCCAGCTCATCTCTTTGGGCGATGCTCTCAGCCCCCTCACCGAGGCGACGGTGTACGCTGCCGTGGTTCCCGGGCGCCTTACGACTTCCGACGAGGGCGAGGAAACCTACGAGGTGTCCGACGAGGATCTCGCCGCGATGATGGAGGCGGTGAATGCGGGCAACTCGCCGGAGAGCTTCGAGGGCAACCTTGCCAATGTCGATCGCAGCCTCGTCACCGTGGAGGTGCGCAACGGCAGCGGCATTCAGGGAGCGGCGGCCCGCTGCGGCGAGCTTCTGACCTCGGCGGGCTACGACGTGAAATCCGTCGGCAACGTGGACGACGGCACGGTGTACCCCGAGACGCTCGTCATCTACAAGGACGAGGCCTTCGAAATCGCCGCCAAGGCCATCGTGAGCGACCTGTCTGCGGGGCGGGTGGTGAACGGCGGCGACTTCTACACCTTCGACACCAACGTTTTGGTGATCATCGGCACCGACTGGATCGGCTAGGTGCCCTCTGTGTTATGATGCTGGCCGATATAAGAAAACCTCTCACGATAGGAGTGACTCATGGTTGAGAAGTCCGATGTGGCCGCGGTGCTGGAGCTGATCCGCCCGAGCCTGCAGGCCGACGGCGGCGACGTGCAGCTGGTGGACGTGTCCGACGACGGCGTCGTCACGGTGGAGCTGCAGGGCGCCTGCAAGGGCTGCCCCATGTCCCAGATGACGCTCGCCAATGGCGTCGAGCGCATCCTGAAGGAGCGCGTGCCCGGCGTGACGTCGGTTGTGCCGGCGATGTAATCTGTTCCGTGCGGCCTGACGGCCACACGGACCACTCGACGCTGCGAGGCTCTGACGCATTTCATATTCACCCTTGTTTTGCACGCGGCGTTGGCCGAAGCCAACTTGGTGCAAAGGCGGGCGAATCTGAAACGCGTCAGAGCCTCTCGCTGACTTTGCCAATTAAGCGTTTGTTCGTAGAGATGAGAGGCTGGTGTATGGAAGGGTGCTGGAGCCGTCGCGGGTGCGATGACGAGATGCAGGGGCGCTGTCCGCACAACGTGCCGGGGGAGCCGTGCCCGGCAGACTGCCATTACGCGGCGTGCCATCGACCGACCCATGTGGTGTGCGAGGACTTCGGGGTGCTTCTAAACCCGAATCGCGATTACGACGCGGCGGTCAAGCAGGTGTGCCGCTTCTGCGAGCATTTCCTTGTGAACGGGCCGGATATCGATCCGGAGACCCGCACGCGCGACAAGTTCAGTGGCCGCAACCGCTTCCTTCTTTAGGTTTCGACATAGGTTTCGAGAAAAATGGTCACAAAATCGACTTTTGGGTTTTAAACGGGAATTTGGAAGAGGAGAAATTAATGTATTGAATTAATTTCTCGCAAATCAAGGGCGAATCTCGTCGATGTAAGGCCTTCTTTAGGGTTCAGTCGAACCCAGAACTCGATTTTGTGACCATTTTCTCTCGACTTTTTGCAAAGAACGAGAAGGCGGTTGGGTGAGAGGGCTTGCTTTTGCGTGATTGTCGAGGGGCTCTGCTACAATGCGGTTCGATAAAGGTTCAAGCGCGAGCGAAGGCGGTGAGAGCGGTGAAAGCGAAGGTGACCTGTCCGGCCTGCGGGGCCGATGACGTCGATGTGCGATCCTACGAGTCGCTCATGGCCCTGCGCTCCGACCTGGCGCTGTTCACGCTGACCTGCCCCCATTGCGCCGCCCGCATCTCGGCGCTTCTGACCATTCCGCCCGAGTTGCGGGAGGAAGTTATATTTGCCGCTATCGAGCTGGGTGCTGGTATGGGCGCCCATGAGGGAACATCGTAATGCTGAACGACATTTATCAGGGGCTCGACCCCATCGCCTTCTCGCTGGGGCCTCTGGTGGTGCGCTGGTACGGCCTGGCCTACGTGCTCGGGTTCGTCTGCGCCGCCGCCATCATCTACTTCGTGGCGAAGCGCTGGAAGCTCGGCATGAGCGAGGACAACCTGCTTACGCTCATGGTCTGCGCCATCGTCGGCGTGGTGCTGGGTGCGCGCATCGGATACGTGCTGTTCTACGGCGACGGCTACTACCTGTCCCATCCGCTGGAGATACTCGCGTTCAACCAGGGGGGCATGAGCTTCCATGGCGGTCTCGTGGGGCTGCTTATCGGCGGCGCCGTAGCTGCCCGTATGACGCGCATCCCGTTTCTCACGTTGGCCGACTTGGGATCCATTGCGGCGCCGATTGGCCTGTTCTTCGGCCGCTGCGCCAACTTCGTGAACGGCGAGCTGTGGGGCGCGCCCACCGACGGGCCGCTCGGCGTGGTGTTCGGCGGCGCGGCCGGCATGATGCCGCGGCATCCCAGCCAGCTCTACGAGGCGGTGCTGGAGGGGATCGTCATCTTCTGCGTCCTGTTCGCGCTCTCGCGCAAGCGGCCACCGAGGCCCCAGGGCACCTTCCTCGGCGCATTTCTGGTGCTCTACGGCATCTTCCGCTTCCTCATCGAGTTCGTGCGCGAGCCCGACGTGCAACTGGGATACCTGTGGGGCGGTTGGCTCACCATGGGCCAAGTGCTCTCGGCACCGCTCATCGTGGCCGGTATCGCGTTGCTCATCTATGCGGCGAGGACGCGGCATCCCCAGGCCGGACCGCAGGAGATTCAGCCGCCGTCTGTCCCTGGCGATGCGGCTTAGGCGCTCCATCGGGTTTTCTTGTAACGACGTGGTGTCACCCGGCGTTGCGGAAATCGGGGTGGCACTCCTTCCAGTACAATATTTCAAGGCTGCGGACAGCGCGTCTGCGGCTCTTTGTAACGAGCAGCTACAAGAGATATGAGGTAGAACATGGACGTGAAATTCTACAAGTGCATGCATTGCGGCAACATTGCCGTTAAGGTCTTCGACGCGGGTGTGCCGCTGGTGTGCTGCGGCGAGAAGATGGTTGAGCTGGTCGCCGGCTCCCAGGACGCCGCCCTGGAGAAGCACGTGCCCGCCGTCGAGGTCGAGGGCAACAAGGTCGTCGTGAACGTCGGCTCGGTGGATCATCCCATGCTGGAGGAACACTGGATCCAGTTCATCTGCCTGGTGACCGACAAGGGCTACCAGATTCACCCGCTCGCCCCGGGCGAGGCGCCCCACGCCGAGTTCGTCATCGCCGAGGGCGAGACGCCGCTCAAGGTCTACGAGCACTGCAACCTCCACGGCCTGTGGGTGACCGAGATCTAAACGCCCGCTCGCGGAGCGAAATGAGAAAGACCCGTGTTGCGCGGGTCTTTTTTCTTGCATTCGGGGAAAACGATGCTAATATAGACAAGCTTGTCTCAGGGCTTGGTCGGAAACCAAGCCGCATTCGGCCCCTTGGTCGGAAACCAAGGAAGTTAGGAGAACCCAATGAAGCAAGGTATTCATCCGGAGTACGTGGACTGCGTCGTGAAGTGCAGCTGCGGCAACACCTTCACCACCCGCTCCACCAAGCCCGAGCTGAAGATCGACATCTGCAACGCCTGTCATCCGTTCTACACCGGCACCCAGAAGCTCATCGACACCGGTGGACGCGTCCAGCGCTTCGCCGACCGCTTCGGCGCCGCTAAGGACGTCGTGGCCGAGCGCGAGGCCGCCAAGAAGGCCGAGCGCGCCGCTCAGATCGCCGAGCGCGAGGCCGCCAAGAAGGCCGAGCGCGAGGCCAAGGCCGCCGCTAAGGCCGAGCGCGCCGCCGCCTATGCCGCCAAGGCCGCCGAGGAGGCCGCCCGCGCCGAGGCTCAGGCCGACGTTGACGCCATGGAAGACGCCGCTGCCGCCGGCACCGCCGAGGAGGCTCCCGGCGTGGAGCTGACCGACGCCGAGGTGACCGAGGCCGTGGAGGCCGCCGAGTAGCTCGTCGTCGCATTCGGTGAACGCAAGGCCCGCTCGCACTCCGGTGCGGCGGGCCTTTTCTTTTGCCGTCCTGTGAATTCCCGCAAAGGGGAGCGGGCGCGGTTTTATAATGCTAGGGAGTTGAACGCAACGCGACCGATGGGAGTAGATATGGTTGCGAATCCGGAGCAGGACTTCGTCCTGAAAACGGTTGAGAGCAGGGATGTTCACTTCGTTCGCTTCTGGTTCACCGACGTCTTGGGCAACATGAAGTCCTTCGCGGTGGTGCCCGGCGAGCTGGAGAGCGCCTTCGAGGAGGGCATGGGCTTCGACGCCAGCTGCATCGAGGGCTTCTCGGCGGCGCAGGAGTCGGACATGCTGGCCTTTCCCGACCCTTCCACCTTCGAGATCTTGCCCTGGCGTCCCCAGGCCAACGCCGTGGCCCGCATGATCTGCGACATCCGCACGCCGGAGGGGGAGCCCTACGCGGGAGATTCGCGCCATGTGCTGGAGCGGGTGGTGCGCCGCGCCGCCGAGGACGGCTACTCGTTTATCGTAGGGCCCGAGCTGGAGTACTTCTACTTCAAGGACGCCGAGGGCACCGACGTGCTCGATCATGGCAGCTACTTCGACCTGACGTCGCTCGATTCCGCCTCCGATCTGCGCCGCGACACGGTGCTCACTTTGGAGAAGATGGGCATTCCCGTGGAGTACTCCCACCACGAGAAGGGCCCTTCCCAGCACGAGATCGACTTGCGCTACGCCGATGCGCTCTCCATGGCCGACGCCGTTATGACCTACAAGCAGGTGGTGAAGGAAATCGCCATGAAGCACGGGGTGTACGCCTCGTTCATGCCCAAGCCCATGGCGGATGCTCCCGGCAACGGCATGCACGTGCACCAGAGTCTCATGGATCGCTCCGGCAACAACGTGTTCTTCGACCCGGACGATCCGTCCGGGTACAACCTGTCGGCCACGGCGAAGAGCTACATCGCCGGCCTTCTGAAGTACGCGCCGGAGTACACGCTGGTCACGAACCAGTACGTGAACTCCTACAAGCGCCTGCAGCCGGGAGGGGAGGCGCCCACCTGCATCAGCTGGGGCGCGCGAAACCGCTCGACCCTGGTGCGCATCCCGGGCTATCGCCCGAACAGCGAGTCGGCCTGCCGGGTGGAGCTGCGCAGCCCCGACCCGGCGGCGAACCCCTATCTCGCCTTCGCCGTCATGCTGGCCGCGGGGCTGGCGGGCATCGAGGAGGGGCTTGAGCTGATGCCCCCGGCCGACGAGGCCGCGCCCATCGGCTGCACCCGCTACGAGCATCGCGCCCGGGGCATCGAGACGCTGCCGGAATCCCTCGGCGAGGCCGTGGAGCGCTTCGCGGAGAGCAAGCTGATGCGCGAGACCTTGGGCGAGCACATCCACGATTACCTCGTGCGCACCAAGCGCGAGGAATGGGAGGCCTACCAGGGTATCGTGACCGCGTGGGAGCTCGAGCGCAATTTGGCGGTGTTGTAGCATGCAGCGCAAAACGATTATCTTCATCGCCGACAGCCTCGACAACGCCCACAAGTTCCAGCAGGTGCTCTCGAAGCTGGACGTAGACGTGGCTGCGGGCTCATCGGTGCAGTTCAAGAAGCTGCTCGCGGCGCACCCGAGCCACGATCTGGTCATCTACGAGGCCCGGGGCGACGCTCTGGGCACGGTGGCCTCGGTGGAGGCGGCGCTTGCCGAGGAAGGTGCCACTGCCATGCTCGTCATCGTGAACGAGGACCAGCTGGCCCAGTTCCGTCTGCCGGTGTCCTGCAAGGCCGACTTCGTCGTGCACGGGGCGAGCGCCGCCGAGTGCGCCACCCGCATTCGACAGCTGCTGTGGCCCGGCAACGAGGGCAGTTCGGCCGACTACATCACCGTGGACAACATGACCGTGAACCTTGCCACCTACCAGGTGAAGGTCGGCGGCGAGCCGGTGGACCTCACCTATTTGGAATACGCCCTGCTCGCCTTCCTCGTCACCCATCCGGGCCGCACCTACTCCCGAGACGCGCTGCTGCGCCGCGTGTGGGGCTTCGACTACTACGGCGGCAGCCGCACCGTGGACGTCCACGTGCGCCGCGTTCGCGCCAAGCTCGGCCCGGAGCTCGCTCAGCGCCTGGAGACGGTGCGCGGCGTCGGCTATTTGTGGAACGCCTAAGACCCGAAAGGCTCGAAATGTCAAAAAAGATTGCCGTTATCGACGGAAACTCGCTCATGCATCGTGCCTACCATGCGGTGCAGACGCCCATGACCGCCAAGGACGGCACCCCCACCAACGCCGTCTTCGGCTTCCTCACCATGCTCTGCAAGTTCATCGAGATGGCCTCGCCGGACGCGGTGGTGTGCGCCTTCGACGCCGGCAAGCCGGTGCACCGCATCGAGGCCATGGCCCAGTACAAGGCGCAGCGGCCGCCCATGGACGAGGAGCTGCACGTGCAGTTCCCCGTCATTCAGGAGCTGCTCGAGTCCATGGCCATCCCCGTGGTGAAGGTGCCCGGCTGGGAGGGCGACGACATTCTGGGCACCATTGCCGCCCGCGACGAGGCGCTGGGATACGAGACCCTGCTCGTCACCGGCGACAAGGACGCCTACCAGCTGGCGAGCGAGTTGACGCGCATCGTGACCACGAAGAAGGGCATCACGGACGTGACCATCAACGGGCCGGCCGAGGTGGAGGAGCGCTACGGCGTGACGCCCGCCCAGTTCATCGACTACCTGGGGCTTATGGGCGACAGCTCCGACAACATCCCCGGCGTGCCCGGCATCGGGCCCAAGACCGCCACGAAGCTTCTGCAGACCTACGGGTCGATGGAGGGCATCTACGAGCACGTGGGGGAGCTCAAGGGCAAGCAGAAGGAGAACATCGAGAACAACCGCGAGACGGCGTTTCTGTCCCGGGAGATCGCGACCATCGTGACCGATCTGGACTTCCCCCTCGACTTGGAGGCGGTGAGCTTTCCCGCCTTCGACGCGGCGGACGTGGAGGAGGCGTTCGGCAAGTACCAGCTGGCGAGCCCCTTGGCCCGGGTGCTGGCCATGATCGATGCCGAGCCGCCCTCGCGCGAGGCGAAATTGGAAGTGGCGCCGGTGCTCGAGGGGGACGCCGGCGCGGCCGAGGTCGTTCGGGCCGTGAAGGCGGGGGAGACCATCGGCGTCGCCTTCGTCGATCCGGAGCAGGTGTCGTTGTTCGACGAGGGGGCGACCGGCGCGTTCGCCACCGACGAGGCAACGGTCGTCGCGGTGGGAGACGACGCGCTGGCGCTGCTCGCCCAGGTGGTTCGGGAAGGCTCGTTCGTGGCCCTGGATGTGAAGGCGGAGCTGCATCGGGTGTACCCGGCCGACACCGCCGAGCCGGCTCTCGTGAGCGATGGGGAGGTGCTCTCTGCCGACGGCTTCGACCTGTCCGTGGCGGGCTACGTGCTGAACTCGTCGCTTTCCGCCTACACCTACGACTCGCTCATGGAGGCCCTGGCCGCCTCCACGCTGCCCGAGGCCGAAACCGACGCCGAGCGCGCGGCCATCCGCGCCACGGCGGCTCGTCTGCTGAAGGGGCTCTTGGAGGAGGCGCTGAAGAAGGACGGCAGCTGGGACGCTTACGCCGACATCGACTTGCCGCTCGTGGGGGTGCTCGCCGTCATGGAGCGCGTGGGCGCCGCCATCGACGCGGAGCGCCTGGAGGCGCTGGGGCGCGAGGCCCAGGCCGAGGTGGACGGTCTCACGGCCCAGATTTACAAACTGGCCGGCGAGCCCTTCAACTTGAGTTCCCCCAAGCAGCTGGCCCACATCCTCTTCGAGGTGCTGGAACTGCCCCCGGTGAAGAAGAACCAGCGCGGGTACTCCACCGACGCCAAGGTGCTCACGGAGCTGTCGGCCATCCATCCGTTGCCCGACCTCATCCTGCGCTACCGCGAGTTCTCGAAGATCAAGAACACCTACATTGACGCCCTGCCCCGTATGCGGGCCGCCGACGGTCGCGTGCACACCCAGTTCAACGAGACGGTCACCACGACCGGGCGCCTGTCGTCATCCGACCCGAACCTGCAGAACATTCCCGTGCGCACCGAGTTCGGCCGCCAGATCCGCAGTTGCTTCGTGCCGCTGCGGGCGGGCGAGCTGTTCCTGTCGGCGGACTACTCGCAGATCGAGCTGCGCCTGCTCGCGCATCTGTCCGGCGACGAGCACTTGGTAGCGGCGTTCAACTCCGGGGCGGATTTCCACGCCTCCACGGCCTCTCGCGTCTTCGGTCTGCCGGTGGAGGCGGTGACACCGGAGCTGCGCAGCCGCGCCAAGGCGGTGAACTTCGGCATCGTCTACGGCCAGCAGGCCTTCGGACTCTCCCAGACGCTGGACATCCCCGTGGCCGAGGCCCGCGAGATGATCGACCGCTACTTCGAGGCGTACCCCGGCGTGCGCACTTACTTGGACGAGACCGTCGCCGAGGCCCGCGAGCGCGGCTTCGCCGAGACCATGCTCGGCCGCAAGCGCCACATTCCCGAGCTGAAGAGCTCCAACGGCCAGCAGCGGGCCTTCGGCGAGCGCACGGCCATGAACCATCCCATGCAGGGGAGCGCCGCCGACATCATCAAGATGGCCATGAACGAGGTGCAGCGCCGTCTTCTGGCCGAGGACTTTGAGGCCCAGCTCATGATCCAGGTGCACGACGAGCTGGACTTCTCGGTGCCGGCTGGGGAAGTGGAGCGGTTGGCCGCCATGGTGAAAGAGGTCATGGAAGGCGTCGTCAGCCTGAAGGTGCCCCTCATCGCCGACGTCAGCTGGGGCCCCACCTGGGCCGAAGCGCACTAGCGAGTCGATCGAGTCAGCCGAGTAAGCCATGCGCCGGGAGGTCGGGAGGAGGTATCCCCAGACCTCTGCGCGCCCCCTGGAGAACGCGGCTGTTAAGAAATAGCTTCCACTTCAGCAGCAGCGATGCGGGGATGGTACCGGCCTATGTGCGTTCCTTCCGCTATTTCTTTTGCCGCGTTCGCAGGGGGATAAAGCGCGCAGCGGGCTGGGGATACCTCGTCCCGACCTCCCAGTCAGAGGAGTCCCTTACACCGTCTTCCAGAAATCCTGGATGAGCTCCTGGCGGTTGGTATGCCCCGTCTTTTGCAAGATGTTGTGCACGTGCACCTTCACGGTGGACGGGGAGAGCGACATCGCCGAGGCGATGTTCTGGTTGTCCTGATCGCGCAGGATGTAGTCGAGCACCTCCTGCTCGCGGGCCGTCAGCTGGTGGCGCTTGGCGTAGACGAGCAGATCCTCGGCTGTCTGACGATAGCGGAGGGTGTCGTCCACCACGGGCGCCTTGTTGGAGTGAATATCCAGCTGACGCAGGGCGAACCAGCAGGTCATGGCTGCACAGACCATCATGAGCACGTTCTCGGCGTAGTTTCGCTCCGCCGAGAACGTGAACGGTCCTATCGTGATCGTGTCGGTGGAAAGCACGAGGAAGAACAGCGCGTCCTCGGCTACCATGACCATTCCGAGTAGGGCGAGAGCGATGCAATGGTTCTTGTAGCGACCAAGTCGTTGCCGCTCGACCGGGTCTTTCGTACGCAGGTAGTGAACGGCGCCATAGGCCAGGATCCAGAACATGAAGGCGGCGCGGCAGCTGTAATAGCAGAACCTCAGCACCTTGCTCTCGCCGGAGATGGCGAGCAGGATCAGCGAGAGGGCGGCATAAACGACGATGGGCGTGATGCGGATGCTGCGACGGCATTCGCCGATGTACTCGCAGACCATGAACCAGAAGGCGCCGAGAAAGCCGGCTCCAGTGACCATCGTGTAAAGCGAGCGGATGAAATAGTACTCCTGGGTCAGCCCCGAGGCCAGCTCGCGCGCCGCATAGTCGTCCTGCAGGATGGAGGCCACGTCGAAGAAGTAGAACATGAACGCGATGCAGGCGAACAGCATCGTCTTCCGCTTCGTTACCAGATACGAGGAAAGGCAAACCGCCGCCGTCAGTGCCGAGACGAGAATAACCAAGAGTGTCTCGTAAAAAATCGCCAGTCCCATAGACCCCTTCGTTCCAGCCAGCCTGCATCAGGCCCTCTTTTTAAGCTCATTATATCGCTTCGCGGGGAATTTCGAGGGCCGGGGGAAGCCGTCGAGAGCGATGGGGGCCTGGATGGCGCTCTGCGTTCCCCGAATGCGTCGCTCGAAGGAGAGTTGTGGAGACGCGCCCGGGCGAAAACTCTTGAGCAGAAAGCTTACGAAACGGTAACAGCGCTTAATTACCTGACGAAAAGTCAATAATCAGAGTTTTTAAAAAGCGTAAGTGACCTGCGGTTTAGGTTGGTTGTAGAAGAAACCCGTAGGAAAGCGTTTGGCTGATGGGGCCGAGCTACAACTGGTTTAGACCTTTCGCAAACTTCATAGTTCCTGCACATTGGATTCATGAAATCGCGAGCCAGTTCCTTCGGGACTCGCGTGGCCGTGGAGGGAAACCGCGGCAGCCGGCAATCGAGTGGCGCGGACGCGCCAGATCGGAGAGTCACATGCAAGGAGTAAACGTCAAGAGCGAGATCGGCAACCTCAAGAAGGTTATCCTTCATCGCCCGGGGAACGAGCTTTTGAACCTCACCCCGAACACGCTGGAGGAGCTGCTGTTCGACGACATCCCGTTCTTGGAGGTCGCTCAGGCCGAGCACGACGCCTTCGCGGGCATTCTGCGCGAGGAGGGCGTGGAGGTCGTCTATCTGGAGGACCTTATGGCCGAGGCCCTGGACACCGACCCGGCCCTGCGCGAGAAGTTCCTCGACCAGTGGATCTACGAGGCGGGCATCCGCACCGACCTGTACACCCAGATCATCAAGGACTACATCAATAGCGAGTACACCGGCACCAAGGACATGGTCATGAAGACCATGGCGGGCATCAACCTGCAGGAGCTGCCGCAGCAGCACACCAACCTGCTCGTGGACATGGTGTCCGACCGCACGAAGCTCGTGTGCGCCCCGATGCCGAACCTGTACTTCACCCGTGATCCGTTCAACATGATCGGCAACGGCGTGGGCATCAACCGCATGTACAGCCAGACGCGCAACCGCGAGACCATCTACGGCGACTACATCTTCAACTATCATCCGGATTTCAAGGACGTGCCGCAGTACTACAGCCGCGAGAACACCTTCCACATCGAGGGCGGCGACGTGCTGAACATCAACGACCACGTGCTGGCCATCGGCATCTCCCAGCGCACCGAGCCCGACGCCATCGATCAGCTGGCCCACAACGTGTTCAGCGACGAGACGTCCACCATCGACACCATCCTGGCGTTCAACATCCCGGTGTCCCGCGCCTTCATGCACCTGGACACGGTGTTCACCCAGATCGACTACGACAAGTTCACCATCCATCCCGGCATCATGGGCCCGCTGACCGTCTTCGAGATCACCCCGGACGGCAACGGCGGCACCAAGATCCGCGAGCGCGACGAGGATCTGGAGTCCATCCTGACCGAGTACGTCGGCCAGCCCGTGAAGCTCATCCCCTGCGGCGGCGGCGACCGCATCGCGGCCGAGCGCGAGCAGTGGAACGACGGCTCCAACACGCTCTGCGTCCGTCCCGGCACCGTGGTGGTGTACCAGCGCAACAACGTCACCAACGACGTGCTGTACAAGAACGGCATCAACTGCCTGGTCATGCCGTCGGCCGAGCTCTCCCGCGGCCGTGGCGGCCCGCGCTGCATGTCCATGCCGGCCTGGCGCGAGGCTATCTAGGCTTTCTTCCTGTCCAAACGGCGGCCGATCTCCCTTATCGGCCGCCTCTCCCTTAAGGAGAAACTCCCATGGCTGATACTAAAAAGAAGAAGCGCGCGAGCCTCTCTTCGTTCACTATTTTGCTGATCATCCTGGTGGCGCTTGCGGTCATTACCGTTATCATGGCCGCCTGCGGCGTCGAGGGCATCGAGGGCGCCACGCTCTCCGGCGTGCTCACCGCGCCGGTCTTCGGCTTCCAGGACGCCATCGGCGTGTGCCTGTTCGTTATGATCCTCGGCGGTTTCCTCGGTATCGTCACCGAGACCGGCGCGCTCGATGCCGGCATCGCCGCGCTGGTGCACAAGCTCAAGGGCAACGAGCTCGTGCTCATCCCCATTTTGATGTTCATCTTCTCCATCGGCGGCACCACCTACGGCATGTGCGAGGAAACGGTGCCCTTCTACCTGCTGCTCGCCGCCACCATGGTGGCCGCCGGCTTCGACAGCCTGACCGGCGCGGCGGTCGTCCTTTTGGGCGCCGGCTGCGGCGTTTTGGGCTCGACTGTGAACCCGTTCGCCGTGGGCGTGGCCGTCGATGCGCTCTCCGGTATCGGCATTGCCGTCAACCAGGGCATCATCATCGCGCTCGGCGCTATTCTCTGGCTCACGACGACGATCATCTCCATCATCTTCGTGATGCGCTACGCCAAGAAGGTGAAGGCCGACAAGGGCTCCACCTTCCTGTCGTTGCAGGAGCAGCAGGATATGATGAACGAGTGGGGCATGACCGACTCCGAGGCCGAGGCTGCTGACGGTCAGGAGATGGCTCCGAAGATGACCGGTCGCCAGAAGGCCACCCTCGTCGTGTTCGCGCTCACCTTCGTCATCATGATCGTGTCGTTCATCCCCTGGGAGGATCTGGGCTTCGATGGCTTTGTGGCCGGCCAGTCCTATGAGGAAGTGTCGACGACGATGACCGGCGAGGAGGTCGCCACCTTCATCGACGACGCCAACGACGGCGCCACCACGACCACCATCGCCGAGCCCGTCGAGGCCGTCTCCGTCTCCGAGGAGGAGGTCACTCCGGCTTGGTCGAGCTTCCTTACCGGCATTCCTCTGGGCCAGTGGTACTTCGACGAGGCCTCCACGTGGTTCCTGCTCATGGCGCTCATCATCGGCGTCATCGGCGGCGTGTCCGAGAGCCGCTTCGTGAAGGCGTTCATCAACGGCGCCGCCGACATGATGTCGGTCGTGCTCATCATCGCGCTGGCCCGCTCCATCACCGTGCTTATGGCCTCCACCGGTCTGGACATGTGGATCCTGAACAACGCGGCCAACGCGCTCGCGGGCATGTCGGCGATCATCTTCGCACCGCTGTCCTTCCTGCTCTACATCGTCCTGTCCTTCCTGATCCCGTCCTCCTCCGGCATGGCCACCGTGTCCATGCCCATCATGGGCGGTCTGGCCAGCCAGCTGAACTTCTCGGTCGAGACCATGGTCATGATCTACTCCGCCGGCAACGGCCTTGTGAACCTGTTCACGCCGACCTCCGGCGCCATCATGGGCGGCTTGGCCCTCGCCAAGATCGAGTACTCGACCTGGCTCAAGTTCGGCGCGAAGCTGTTCGTGGTCCTCGGCATCGTCTGCATGGTGATCCTTACCGCTGCGATGCTCATTCTGCCTGGAGCAGCCTAGGATGTACCGATAACAGCCTGCCGGCTGTCATCCTTCCGGGAGGGCGTCCCCTGCGCGGGGCGCCCTCCTCGTGTGTTCCGCCTGGCTCTTCCTCGTTTTGGAAAATGTGCCATTTTGGCCCAAATCTGGAAAACGTGCTATTTTGGCTCGCGAAATTTGGACCCGCTGTTAAACCACCATTGACATATAGCCGTACCTCTCCCCGATGCTGACGCGGTTGGCCAGGCTCAGGAAGGGATGCGACTCCAGGTGCGT
>NZ_CDRVLZ010000025.1:21938-27069 GCF_977072305.1 Adlercreutzia sp. CNCM I-6207 | reverse complement strand
CAAAGTGGAAAGGGTGCTCCGCCATTTGTTCATGGCCGACGCGAGTTTCCGCAGCTCGAGGAAGCGAGATAATCCCTATACTGGTTGACTGTCAAAATTTACTTTATTTACGCCTGATTGAGAATCGTCAACACTCCCACACACCGTACAAGGCTGGAAGTTACTTGCCGAAGTACGCCCGCACCACTTCGATAACCCGAGCACGATCCCCATCGCTCATTCCGTAGTAAAGCGGAAGACGAACCAGACGCTCGCTCACTTTTGTCGTGTACACGTCTTCGCCGTGGAACAATCCGAACCGCTCTCCTGCTGGCGCGCTGTGCAGAGGCACGTAATGAAAGCAGGCCTGCACGCCGCCCTCTTTGAGGAAACTGATGAAACTTGTCCGGTCTTCCAATGTCGGAAGCAGAAGATAGTACATGTGGGCATTCTGAACGCGATCGTCCGGAACGACCGGCAGTTCAACAAGACCTTCTGCCGCTAAGTCGGCAAAAGCATCGTTATAGGCATGCCAGGTAGCCATACGGTCATCGTATATGGTTTGAGCCGCCTCAAGCTGGCCCCAAAGGTAAGCGGCATTCATGTCGCTGGGCAAATAGCTCGACCCCTTATCGACCCACGTGTACTTATCCACCTGACCGCGCAGGAAGTTCGAGCGGTTCGTCCCCTTCTCGCGAATAATCTCGGCTCTCTCGCAATAGGCCGGATTATTGATGAGCACGGCACCGCCCTCTCCCATAGAATAATTTTTCGTCTCGTGGAACGAATAACACCCAAAGTCTCCGATGGTACCGAGTGCCTTCCCCTTGTAGGTGCTCATAACACCCTGGGCGGCATCTTCAACCACGAGGAGACCGTGAGCCTTTGCGATAGCCATGATTTCGTCCATGTCGCAGGCAACACCCGCATAATGGACGGGCACGATAACTCGAGTCTTTTCGGTGATGGCCGCCTCAATGGCAGCAGGATCGATATTCTTCGTGTCGGGTAGGATATCGACGAACACGAGTTTCGCCCCCATGAGAACAAAAGCCGTCGCCGTACTCGAAAAGGTAAAACTTGGCAAGATCACTTCGTCTCCCGGCTCAAGATCACAGAGCATGGCGGCCATCTCGAGCGCCGTCGTTCCGCTAGTGGTAAGCAAAACCTTATCGGCACAAAAACGTTCCTCGAGCCATGACTGGCAGCGTTTCGTGAAAGGGCCATCGCCGCATATCTTATGGTTGTCTTCGGCCGACTGCCGCACATACTCCATTTCCGTACCGACATAGGGCGGAACATTGAAGTCAATCATCAGATAGGCTCCTTTTCAGCTATCCCTCTTAGATTCGTCCCCGTCCGCCGACGACGAATCCATCCCAACTCGAACGTGCCCAACAGCACGACAGTAGCTCCCGTACTCGCCAGCCCCAAATCGAGCCCTGGCGTTACATAAGAGAACCGCAGCTCATGGCCTTCGCCATCTACCTCGACAGCCATGAAGCCGACGTTCGCTTTCAGTATCTCGACTGGTTCTCCGTCCATCGTAGCACTCCAGCCCCCCGAATACGGGACAGATACGAATACGTAGCGCGATTTCTCCCGATTCGCTCGCGCAGCGGCCGAATCAACAGCCCCCACGGAAACCGTCATAGCATCGTTTTCGAACACCACCGATGCGGCATTTCCCTCTCGCAGACGCTCTGCGTTCTCGCGAATAACTTCGACAGACTGAGTCGCGCCATAGAGTTCGGCAAACTCGTAGACCCCTACGCCGCCAAACGTCACCGTAATCGAAGCGACGGGATCATCGCCGGCGCCGAGATTCACGGCCCAGTCTTCCTTTCCCGCATATTTGGGACTAGCGCTTGTGGCTATTTCGAAAGAGCTTTCCCGAACCCCATCCGAAACCGTAACCCAACACGTCTTCGCTGGGGCGAAGGAGGGATTCGTGACAAGGTCAGCGGAAGCGAGTTGCGGTTCATCGGCAAGACGCTCCGCATCCGAAACAGGCAATGAGCGGAAACGCAGCCCTTCGAAGCACAGGTACGTCTCGCAACCAGCGCGCCCGCTGAGAGAAAACGTCACCGAAGCGTTCTTTTTTGTGACCACGATGCGTCCATTCTGGACGGCGGCCCCCTCAGCCTCTACGACACCAAGACGCTCTCGCTGCGTATCAAGCTGCGGAACTGTACCTTCTGCCTCATCCACCGCCAGAACAAGCGCTCGAGTAAGAAGCTCCTGGCGTTGAACCAAATCGAGTCCCTCGTAATCTTTCTGCGTGACAGTCGAATCGTAGGTAAAAGCAAGGGGAAGAGCCCGGTCGGTCTCGTACAGCTCGTAGGACAATCCGTTATGAGCCTCCCCCAAGTCGGCTATCTTCACATAGCCGTCAGGAATCAAATCGGCGGCTTCGGTGGACGAAATGTAATATTTGGCCCCGAGCACGTAATCGAGGGCCGCTCGCTGGCGCGTTCCGTCGAACATCGTGCTTTTCACATCGTCCGACAACCCCATCGATTGGCGAAAATCATCGACGGCCTGATTGTAAAAGCTCGAATAGAAGTCGAAACCTTTATAACCGTGCACAAAGCTGCCATTGCGCCCATAGGTGGTATCGGTTCGATTAATGCGATAGGCATCGTCAAGTTGGTCGAGAGCCGGAGAGAGGTCCAGCTGCTCTCGCGTACCCCACACATGACCCGTCCGGATGAATTCCTTGTAGTAGGAACTGCCGAGCGGACTCATGAAAAGACCGACGTGAACCGTGGCATTGGCAACGACGGCAAGAATAAGCAAAGCACGCAAGCAGCGTTCAGTCAAAACCCGAGGCAAAGACGGCGAGGAACCCGCAGCGCGTCGACGGAAAAAGGCCCACAGGGCCAATGCTCCGTAAATGCCAGCAAACATGACCACTGTAGCAAACCCCAGCAGTGTCCCCTCTTTGAACGCGTAAGCCAAGGCCCAAACAGCCACTACGGTAACAAGCGCGGTAAGTCGCCTCCATTGAAGCGCCGAAAAGCGAGGGATTGCGGGCACCAAGAGCACAACCGCGTACGCTGCGCAAAAGCCAAAAATAACCTCCCATCGATCCGTGGGGTAACCAAAGCCGTTGAAAACCGAGCCAACCTTCGCAACAAGAGCACCGATGAGGCACAGGGCGATCCCGCACCCCCATGCCCGTCGCTCGCGTTCATCCATCGAGCCCCGTGCGACAAAAAGAGCCAAAATCGCAATAACCGGAATCGCTCCCAACACCGAAGCGTTCTGGGCCTCGTGGTTGCCCAAAAGCACACTGGCAAAACTCTCGTAGAAATCCGCCGTCTGGAAGAAGGCGATCTCGCGCACAATGCCAACGCGGCCCATGGAGGTAAGAGTGATGAACATCGGTATCGTCGAAAAACCGACCAATGCGAAGCCGGCAAGGAGGCAAAGGGCAAATTTGCCCGCCAATAAAGCGAAATCCCCCACAGATCGCTCGCGAGGGTAGACAAAATAAGTTATAAGGCAGTACGCAAGCAAGAAAAGACACGTCATGTAAGCGAAATAAATCGAGTACATGAAAATGCCTGCCACGGAGGCAATAAGCAGAAGCGGGTTCTTGCCTACGAACAGCTTATCGGCGCCCATGAACACGAGCGGAAGCAATATGGCGAAATCGATGAAATTCGGGTGACGCAAAACCCCCCAGAACAGCACATATCCGCAGAGCACGTAGCAGAGCGCGCCCACGAGCGTCGCCCCTTTGCCTTTGCCACGGCTAAAGCAATAGAAGGAAAAAGTGAGGGCCGCTAGATAGAACCTTAAGAACACAAGAGCATCGTAGAGCCACTCGGATGCTTCTGGCGGGCACAAAGCCGCAAGAAAATTAATCGGCTCGTTGGAATTTCCCGATGCCGTAATAAGCCAGTCTGCGCCAAAACCGATATCGAACGAGTACAGCGGAACCGTCAGATCCCCTGCCAAGAGCGACGCAGCAATATCTCGTAACCACTCCCCTTCTGCAACCATAAAGGGGAAATACAGCAGACGCCCGTCAGTGTCCCAAACAAGCGAGCGCCCCGCCATGATTAGCGTTAGCGTCACGCCCGCAAAGGCTACCGCACAAACCCCTAAAAGAACGAGAGCATACCGTCCCTTGCGAGTCGTCTCCGCAAGGGGGTGACCGAAATAACCTTTTTCACCATGGCGATCTTCTGTCTCTCGCTCGACCATAGGACCATCCGTTCTTCGTCTTCGGGACGTCATGAAAAAGTCCGGAAGATCGACGTCGACCTCCCGGACCTTACCGATACTCCCGCCCTCCTGAAGGAATGCTAATAGGATACCACTCGCGTGCCGCGAGGAATATTGTTATATATCCATCTTGCGCATTCGATGTCAAGACGCACGCACCCATGAGAGGCGGAGATGCCCAGACGGCCATCCTGAATGTGCGACATGCTTCCTGGCTGGTACAACACCGAATGGAACAGATAGTTGCCGTAGAACTGTGTCCAGTACCAGCAGGTATAACCGGAGCCGAACGACTTACCGCGAGACCCTACGGTAAAGGTCCCCTTGACGGTTGGGGAGCTAGGGGCGCCCGTTGTGCAATCCCAATACCACACCGGTTCCCAATTATAGCTACTTCCACGGAAGACACCCACTTTATGCGTGCGGCTATTAACTAAGATAATGTAATTGGTATTGCTGTAATAGTTCTGAGCCTTGTTCCACATGGCCAGCTGACCGGCAGGCAGAGTGACAGGCTTCGTGCTCGTTTCCCCATTGCTGTCGAAAACGTAGCGGTAACCACCGATGATCTGGGTTCCGAAAGCTTGCTGGCCATTGCTGTAGAAGTACGACCACTTCTGCACGCCGTCCCACTTCAGCCAGCCTGTGTGCATCTGGTAATCCGAGTCGAAATAGTACCAATGACCATCAATCTTTTGATGCCAGCGAACCGCTTTCCCGTCAGACCAATCGAAGTAATACCAAGCACCATCAGACTGAACCCAGCCCCCTGTCTCTCGACCTCGAGAATCATAGTAGCTTTTCGTGCCATCTTTCCAGGTAACAATGCCCTTCGTCATTCGAGAAGCAGAGTCGAAATAGTACCAGCGACCGTCCAGCTTCTGGCTCCATCGCAGGCTCATGGCCGTGGACGGGC
>NZ_CDRVLZ010000025.1:0-21846 GCF_977072305.1 Adlercreutzia sp. CNCM I-6207 | reverse complement strand
GGACGGGTCGAAGTAGTACTTCACCCCGTTGAAGCTGCGCCAGCCAGTGAGGGCGCGGCCGTCCCAGTCGAAGAAGCTCTTGGTTCCGTTCTTCCAGGTCACCCAGCCCTTGACCATCTTCGAGTCGGAGTCGAAGTAGTACCAGCGACCGTCCAGCTTCTGGCTCCATCGCAGGCTCATGGCCGTGGACGGGTCGAAGTAGTACTTCACCCCGTTGAAGCTGCGCCAGCCAGTGAGGGCGCGGCCGTCCCAGTCGAAGAAGCTCTTGGTTCCGTTCTTCCAGGTCACCCATCCTGTCTGCATACGGCACTCATCGTCGAAAAAGTACCAGATACCCTCGATTTTCTGACGACCGGCTACCGCCAAGCCATCGGCACCGAAATAGTAGCGAGCACCATCCACAATCACCCAGGCATCGACAGCGAAAGATCCGTCGGCATACTCATAGCGGAAAGAGGAGCCTTCCGCAAGAAGGCTCCTCTCTCGCTCGTCCGGAACGACATCGTCAGAATCTTCGGCGCCACCGGCGGCGTTCTCCGCACCAGCGTCTTCAGACTGAATCTCTGGCCGGACTGACACCGCACCACCGAATTCAGCAGCATCCGCCTCTTCGGTACCGATAGCGAGAGCATCGCCATCGACCGGCTTGTCCCCCATGACAGCCTCAGAAGGCTGCGCCTCGGCCTGCTCCTCCCCATTCGTTTCCGCGGCGTAAGCCATTGCAGGCATCGAAAAGCAGAGCAAGCCGGCTAAAAAAAGACTCGTCACTTTACGCACCCGAAACGACAAAGCGCCCCGTTCCCGTTTCTTCATGCTGGTACATCCTCCTACGCAAAACCATTAGACAAAATATCAGTATACCCCAATACATCATTCGAATGCCGAGCGACTAACGATAGCTTGGCACCAGAAATGTCAACCCCGTCTTGGCCTGGCCCACGCTGGCAGAGGCATAAATTGCATTCATAAGCGATCCAATTTTAGTCGCCCAATCACGATCAGTCGCATACTGGTGACCCACCGAGCCATAACGCGCATACTCCACGTAATTCCATCGCATTTTATAAAGAGTATTCTGACTAAACGCATTATTGAGATAGTTGGTGGCGATCCAGCGAGCCGCCCCGTGGATTGCCTTCTCAGGAGTATCCCACCCATTCTTGATGGCCAAAGCTCGACCTCCCGACAGCGGACTGGAATCATAAGCGCCGATCCCGTAAAAATTGTAATACGTTCCCTTCGGCCATGTCTTGCCATCTACTAGCGTCTTTCCGTCATAGACATAGCCCTTGGCCAACGTAGACGTTCCCCATCCACTCTCCAAGATTGCATGAGCCAAAAGATACACCTCGTTGACCCCGTAACGGCGCGCAGCGTTCACAAACGCCTCTCCGTTGCCCGCAAGTGTGCCGGTTCGCCCATTTGCAGTTGAGGCGATGTAGGCATCTAACTGAGCCGCCGACACCATACCGGAATAGCCATGATTCAACTGGGCGAATTGGTAATATCCACTCGTACCTGCTCCACAGCTCGTCGGCGTCATAGATGCGACAATATCAGCTTGGGTATATTTCAGGGCAGAAGGACACGCCCTAAGTTCTTTGGCCGCCAAAGTAGCCAACGAGACGCCCGTAGCCTCGGTCTTGGTCTCCGATTTGGCGCCTACTAACTCAGAGCGCTCATTGAAGTAGTAGGACTGCCCGTCGATGACCTGCATACCCCGCAACGACTGGCCATTGGAAGGATTAAAGTAGTAGGTCTTACCGCCTATGGTTTGCCACTCCATAAGCGCGCGGCCATTTCCATCGAAGTAGCTCTTCGAGCCATCGGCCTTCCACGTCACCCACCCTGTCACCATCTCGGAATCGGTGTTGAAGTAGTACAACGAGCCGTCTATCCACTGGCTCCAACGAACGCTCTTGCCTGAAGACTGCTCAAAGTAATAACGCTTCCCGTTTACGTTCTGCCAGCCGACACGGAGCTTGCCGTCTGATCCATAGTAACTTTTCAGCCCGTCGGCATGCCATGTGAGCAGCCCTGTGAACATAAAGCTGTCGCTGGAGAAGTAGTACCACGCGCCATCGATCTTCTGGCTGTAGCGACGTGAGATACCGGTATTAGGATCAAAGTAGCACTTCCTTCCTTGGAAGCTACGCCACCCGAGCAGTGCTTTACCATCCCAATCGAAGAAGCTCTTAGTGCCATCCTTCCAGGTGATCCAACCAGTCTCCATGACGCTATCGCCATTGAAATAGTACCACGATCCATCGATCTTCTGACTCCAACGCTTTGAGATGCCGTTAGCGGGATTGAAGTAGTATTTCTTATTTCCAATAGTCTGCCATCCCAACCACGCTCGACCGGAGCTGGGATCGAAGTAGCTCTTCGTGCCGTCGGCGCTCCAGGTAACCCAACCAGTCACCATCTGAGACTCACCATTAAAATAGAACCAGTTTCCGTTAATTTTCTGACTCCATCGCAAGCTGATACCGTTGGAAGGGTTGAAGTAGTACCATTCTCCGTCGATTTCGTGCCAACCGGTCAGCGCGGCAGCCTTGCCGTCCTCTCCGGGCTGGAAGTAGCTCTTCGTGCCGTCGGCGCTCCAGGTGACCCAGCCGGTCTTCATGCGGCACTGGCCGTCGAAGTAATACCACTTCCCATCGATCTTCTGGCTCCACTTCACAGCCTTGCCATCGGAACCGTAATAGTAGGCGTAGCCGTTCATCCACGCCCAGGTGTTGGGCGTGCCGGTGAGCACCACCTCTTGGGGCGTCGAGGAGAACGATGTGAACGAGAAGTTCACATCGCAGTTGCCAGACACGCCACTCACTTGGCCAGACTCCGTGAATTGCCAAAGATCGGAAGAGAACGTCACGTCAGGAGCGCCGATTGCGCTCCCGGGATATTGTGCAATCCATCGGCTCCAGGAGCGATTGTTGAAAACGGGGCTTGTCAGGTATTTCTCCCACCAAGTCTTGTTCGCGTAAATACCCACTTTGTATCCCGCAGCTTGAATCTTGTTGCAAAATGTTTCTGCAAGCTGGCCGCGCTGAGCATCAGTCAAGCTCAGCTGGCTATCATCTTCGAGATCGTAGTAGATGGGCAACGCCAAATCACTCGGTTTCAGGTTCGCATGATCTGAGTCCAATAATCTTAGAACATGCTCAGCTTCACTCTGAGCGCTTGGAGCTGAACCTGTCGCTTTCTTCGCGTAGGAATAGAGGTAGATGCCGATCTGAATACCATTTTTGCGAGCGCCTTCAACGTTTTGAAGAAAGCATTTGTCGTCCTGCTCCTCGATGTCGCTTCCGTAACCACATCTTATGATAGCGAACGTAATGCCAGCGGCCTTCACCTTGGCCCAGTCAATACTCCCCTGGTGAACCGACACATCGATGCCAACGGCCTTGGCACCGGAAACCGTAACCCGCTTCCCGCCCAGAGTATAGGTGGTGGCCCCGTTCGATGAGGTCCAAGTCGGCGTCGTGCTGCTTGCCGTTCGAGCGCCTGGGGCGGCAAGGGAGCCTAGCGCTACACCGTCCTCGTAACGCCAACTGTTCTCAGGCCCCTCGGGAACCCATGTCGTTGAACTCCCTTGTCCAGAAGATTCTTCCTGTACCTCGGCGGCGGCAAGCGCCTCCGCCCCAAGACCTTCCCGAAACCCCGCATCATCGACCTCGCCGAACGTTCGATCCCCAACGCCTTCTGCGCCACCGCTTTCGGGGAGAGCTCCCTTATTGCCGGCATCAGACTTGCTGTCGACCGACGTCGCCCTATCGCCCGCCTCGAGCTCGGCGAGCGCGTCCGGAGCGGTCGACGAGGGCTCGGTGGGAATCGGCGCATCGAATGCAGGGGGCTCGGTCGCCTCGATGTCGGAGACATCGGCGTCGAACTCATCGCCCAGAGCCGGAACGGCGGGCACGAGGCTGGCGGCAAGGGCCACGGCGAGCACGGAGGAACTCGACTTCGCCCAATATCCTTTGCGCAAAGCGGGCTTGGCGTGCTTCGCGCGTTTGGCGACCGAGCGATTGACCATGGTGCAACCTCCTGGGATGTTGTCCGTTTTCTGCTTCATTTCCCAAAATGAGATGTCAGATTCTATCAGTCCATTCACAATATGCACATGCTTCTGACAACTTCCCGTAAAAAATCGGCGAAAACGCACGGGGGCTACAGAATCACGGTCCCAAGGGCCTTTTGCTGAAAAGGAGTGTGCCCGTTTTCCCTAAAGTCAACGTAGAGCCAGAATATCCTTTACACTATAGGAAAGTATCACTGCGGCACGAAGGAGCAGCCCGATCATGGCAAGTCCATTCAACCACATCGTCGTCACCGGAGGAGCCGGGTTCATCGGCTCCAATTTCGTGCATTGGGTGCTCGACAACCAGCCCGATGCTCATGTCACGGTGCTCGACGCCCTCACCTATGCGGGCAACCGCGAGAACCTCGCAGGCTGCGATCCGGAGCGTATGACCTTCGTGCATGGCGACATCTGCGATGCGGGCTTAGTCGATCGCCTCTTTGCGGAAGCCGACGCCTGCGTCCATTTCGCCGCCGAGAGCCACAACGACAATTCCATCGCCGATCCCACCCCCTTCCTTCGCACTAACGTCGAGGGCACCTTCACGCTTCTCCAGGCGGCTCGGAACCACGGCGTGCGCTTTCACCACATCTCGACCGACGAAGTCTATGGCGATTTGGCCTTGGACGACCCGAATCGATTCACGGAGGAAACGCCCTATCGCCCATCGAGCCCCTACAGCTCCACCAAGGCGTCCTCCGACATGCTCGTCCGCGCCTGGCATCGCACCTATGGCGTGGAAGCCACCATATCCAACTGCTCGAACAACTACGGACCCTACCAGCATATCGAGAAGTTCATTCCTCGGCAGATCACCAACATTCTGTGCGGCATCCGCCCGAAGCTCTACGGAGACGGCAAGAACGTCCGCGACTGGATTCACACCGAAGACCACTCCTCCGCTGTCTGGGCCATCCTCACCCAAGGGCGTATCGGGGAAACTTATCTCATCGGAGCCGACGGGGAGCGGAGCAACATAGATGTCTTGCGCGCTATCCTCACCGCCATGGGCAAGGACGCCGACGATTTCGATTGGGTAAAGGACCGACCGGGTCACGACCGCCGCTACGCCATCGATTCTACGAAATTGCGCCGCGAACTGGGCTGGTCGCCCAAGCACACAAACTTCGACGAAGGACTGGCCCGCACCATCCAGTGGTACACCGACAATCCCAGCTGGTGGCAGGGCGCCAAAGAGGCCACCGAAGCCAAGTATCGCGCCCAAGGCCAGTAGGACCTGGACAGCAGACAACCACATTGAAGCACGAGTTCGCAGCTAAGGAGCTTTTGTCATGAGCGAAGAAAACCACCGCTTGGTCATTCTCGGATCGATGGACGAGTTCGTCGACCTTGTCGAATGTGCCAAAAAAAGGGGCATCTACACCATCGTTTGCGATGGCTACGAGGACGGTCCCGCCAAAGCCCACGCCGACAAGGCCTATCTGGAAGACGTCCGCCACACTGACGCCATTGCGGAAATCTGCAGGAAGGAACAGGCAGACGGGATCATCGCGTCGTTCTCCGACCTTCTGGCCGAGTGCATGATCGATATCGCCGATGCCGCCGGCCTCCCCTCCTACCTCAAGCCCAAAGGGGAAAAGCTCTTGCGGGAGAAGCCGCTTATGAAGCAGATGTTCCAAGAGCTCGGCATCGCGTCGCCTCGCTACAAGAAGATTCGCCTCGATACGCTAGAGGAAGACTTCGCCGACATGGCGTTCCCTTGCGTCATTAAGCCTGTCAACGGCTACGGCTCCCACGGAGTGTTCGTCGCGAACGCCATCGAGGACGTTCGCGAGCGCTTCCAATCGACCGCAGCCCAATCCACGTTCGACTATCTGATGGCCGAGGAGTACAACGACGGACGAGAATTCAACATCATGACCTGGATCGTGGACGGGCAAGCCCACATCATAAGCATTGCCGATCGCGAGAAAATCGCTTTCGAAGATGGCGAGATCCCCCAAGTCGTCCGGTGCGCCTACCCGAGCCCTCTCACGGCTGAGCTGCAAGACGAAGCCGCTTCCATCGCCACCAAAATCGCCGGTTACGTCGGTCTTGAGAACGGCCCCCTCTGCGTTCAGGCGTTCTATCGGGAAGGCGAGGGGTTAGCCGTGTGCGAGGCGGCCGGACGCATCTTCGGCTACGAGCACGAGCTCGTCACCTTGGGCAGCGGCCTCTCAGTCGAAGAGCTGTTGATCGACTGCGTGTACGACCAACCCGCGGCCAAGGAGCGCGTGCTGGCTCACTCCCCCTTGTTCGCCAACCATGCCGCCGGCCTCTATTTCCACGGCCATGACGGAGAGGTGGCCGACACTTCGTCCATCGATGAACTCGGAGCACTCCCCGGCGTTGTTGAGTATCGTCCCTATTACCGTACAGGCGACACGATCTCCCATGAGCGGGGCGCCAAACCCTACGTCGTGCGCTATTACGTGGCCGGACCATCGCGGGAAAGTGTCGACTCCCTCTCTCGAACCATCATGGGTCGGGCATCGGTGCTCGACCCGGACGGAAACGAGCTGCTGCTTAGAACCGCTCCGATGGCCCACTAGCAATGAGCCCGCACAAGAAAACCGACGGCAGGGCGAAGACGCTCATCGCCCTGCACCTGCTTCTGCTGGTATATTCGCTTTCCGGTATCTTCAGCAAGAACGCGGCCCGCGAGCCCTTCTTGAGCCCGATGTTTATCCTCCTGTACGGTGGCATGCTCGTCATTCTTTTCATCTACGCCATCGGGTGGCAGCAAATACTCAAGCGCCTGTCGCTCTCCATGGCGTTCGCGAATAAAGCAGTCACGGTAATCTGGGGCATGGTATGGGGATTCTTCATTTTCGGGGAGTCTGTTTCCGCCTTGAACATTTTGGGGGCGGCCATGGTCATCGTCGGCGTGGTGCTCTACGCGCGGGCGGATGGCAAGGAGGAGAAGCCAGGCGATCCGATCGATGGCGACCAGTGGACGACCGATGCGCCGGGGAATCTCCCGCCCTTAGGCGGTGAATAGCGATGCTCGAACTTTATGTCGGCGTCTACCTGCTCGGCGTGCTCATCTCGTCAGTATCTCAGGTTCTTCTGAAGAAGGCTGCCATGCGACAGTACGAGACCCCGCTGAAAGAGTATCTCAATCCCTGGGTTATTACCGCCTACGCCCTTTTCTTCGGGGCAACACTCATGACCATCCTCGCCTACAAGGTAGTGCCGCTTTCCATGGGCGCTATATTGGAGGCCACCGCCTACCTGTACATCACGTTCTTCGGTGTGACGATTTTCAAAGAAAAGCTGGGTAGAGACAAAGCCATCGCGCTACTACTCATAGTGGGCGGTATCATTGTGTACTCGTTAGGTATGTCGTAAGCTTACGGAGGAGCTTTATGCTTGTTTCGGTAGTTATCCCCTGTTACTACTCGGAGAAAATGATCGGTACTGTCGTCGATCAAACGCGAGCTGAACTCGTCAAAGCGGGATACGAATACGAATTCATCCTTGTAAACGACGGCTCGACGGACGGCACTTTCGCGGCCATCGAGCAGCTCTGCGCCGCGGACGACCATGTGGTCGGCATCAACTGCGCGAAGAACTCAGGCCAGCACAACGCTATCATGGCAGGTCTGAGAAAGACCGAAGGCGACCTCATCTTGCTGATGGACGACGACATGCAAACCCACCCCTCTCAATGTGTTAAGTTGCTGGACGCCATGGAGGACGGCAGCGACATCGTGTTCGCCTGCTGGGACGAGCACAAGGAAGCCTGGTGGCGCGAGCTCGGATCGAAGTTCACCATTTGGTCGATGCGCGTGCTCACCGATCGCCCCAAAGAGATCTACTCCAGCAACTTCGCTGTATTCCGTCGCCACATCCGCGACGAGGTGGTGCGGTACCAGGGGCCCTACGTCTACATTCAAGGTCTGCTGTTCCGAGCCACGGCGAACATCAAAAACGTGAAGGTAGAGCATTACGAGCGGGCCCAGGGGACATCGGGGTACAGCCTTAAGTCGCTCATTCGTCTCTGGTCCACCGTGCTGAACTTCTCGATGGCGCCTCTTCGCGTTGCCGCAGTGGTGGGCGCAGCACTCGGCGTTATAGGCCTGGTGTCCGCCCTCATTGTTTTCATCATGCGTCTCGCCGACCCCGGCATGCAGGCAGGCTGGCCCTCGCTCATGGCCACCATGCTCACTTGCTCGGGACTCATCATCTTGTTCCTGGGCATTATCGGGGAATACCTCGGACGCATGTTCATGACGATCAACAATGCACCGCAATACGTTCTCAAAGAGACCATCGACAACCGCTAGAAGCAGACCGGACGCAACCATTCGAAAGGAAACCTCGTGAGAAAGAAAATCGTCATCTTCGGTGCTGGGGGCACCCTCGGCTTGTACCTGGTAGATCATCTGTCTCGCCTTCTGTCGGCCGATGAGTGGGAAGTCATCGCAAGCGGGCGCTCCGACATAGCGTTCTTCGACCGCTATGCGCCGCTGGTGCGCTATGTGCAGGCCGACATCACCGACGAGAAGTCGTTCGCCGCACTCCCGCAGCAGGATGTTTATGCCGTCGTCCACTTCGCTGGAGCGCTGCCGGCCTACATGGAAGGCTACGACCCACGCCGTTACGTAGATGCCAATGTCATGGGCACGCTAAACGTGCTCGAGTACGCGCGCACCGCAGGAGCTGATCGGGTGCTGTACACCCAAACCATCTCCGACTATACCGGTTATTTCGGCGAGATGATCGAGCTGGCCGACGACATGCCCCGCAAGCCAGCCATGACCGGCGATCATGCCGTGTACGCCATCACGAAGATCGCCGCTGAGGAGCTTTGTTGGCACTACCGAGCCGCTTACGGCATGGGCTTCTTCGCCTTCCGCCTACCGAATATCTACTGCTTCATGCACGACAGCAAGACCCTCTACCACGACGGAAAGCCCGCCGTAAGCTCCTATCGCCTGATGATCGACAAGGCGCGGGCTGGCGAGCCGTTGGAGATCTGGGGCGATCCCACCAAGGGCATGGACCTCATCTACGTGAAGGATTTCTGCCAGATGATCGAGAAAGCCCTATTCGCTCCTAAGGAGGCCAGCGGCACCTATAACGTCGGCACAGGCGTGCTGACCTCTCTCGAAGATCAGGTTCACAACATCGTGGACGTGTTCTGCGAGCCCGACGCCGTGTCGGATATCAGCTACCGTCCCGAAAAGCACGACTGCGTGAACTACTGCATGAACGTGGATAAGGCACGGGCTAACTTGGGCTATGAGCCGGTTTACACGCCCGTGAAGATGCTCGAAGATTATAAGGCCGAGATGGAGGCCGATCGCTTCGCCGACTTCTTTACCGAGCGCTATGAGGGGCGATAGACATGCCTCTTCCTTTCGATGTTGCTTCCCTCCAGACTCCCTGCTTCGTGTTTGACGAGGCCGAGCTGCGCCAGAACTTCAGTGACTTTCGCCGGGCCTTGGCGGATCACTGGTCGCCCTACGCGAACGTCGCCTACTCCGTGAAAACCAACCCCTTTCCATGGATCCTGGAAGTGGCCCGCGATGAAGGTTGTTATGCCGAAGTCGTTTCCAATGAAGAGTACGCACGGGCCCTCCAGTGCGGCTTCGCTCCCGATAAAATCGTTTTCAATGGACCGATCAAGGGCCGCGATTGGCTGTTTTACGCCCTGGACGCGGGCTCCTATGTGAACCTCGACTCGAAGCGAGAGATCGAGTGGGTGCGCGAGTACGCTGAATCGGGAAAGAGCGCTCGCGTCGGCCTGCGCGCCAACATCCTGCTTGAAAAGCACTGTCCCGGGGAGACGCTCTCCGACGACCGCCACGGCCGCTTTGGCTTCTCTTTTGAAGGCGGGGAGCTCGCACGGGCCATCGAGGAGCTGCGAAGCATTCCGGGCATCGAGCTGCGCGGACTCCACATGCATGTGACTACATTGAGCCGCTCTCAAAAGGTGTACCGGACGCTGGCCGACTTCGCCGTAGAGATCATCCGCTCGTTCAAGCTCGATTTGGACTGGTTCGACATCGGTGGAGGCTTCTATGGTGGTGGCCCGGCCAATGTCGGCGCCTATGATGAGTACGTGCGCACCATTCGAGAGGCCATCGGCGACGCCTGCGACCCAACTCATACTGAGCTCCTCGTCGAACCAGGTGGTGCGGTGGTGTGCACGCCAGGCTACTACGTTGGCCGCGTTATCGATGTGAAGGACATCGTAGACGAGCATTACGTGGTCACCGAGTTGTCGCGCATCAATATCGACCACGAGATGAAGGAGACGTCCTACGTCCACGAAATGGTGACCGGCGCCCAAGAGACGTTGCCCCGCCAGATCATTTGCGGATACACTTGCATGGACAGCGATCGCCTGTTCACAGCCCATGACGAACCGGCTCTTCGGGTTGGAGATGCAGTGGTCATCCGCTATGCAGGCGCTTACTCCATGTCGTTCACGCCGCAGTTCTTCATCGAGTACCCGCCGGCGGTGTACGCCATGGCGCCCGACGGCCAGCCGATGCTGTTGCGCGAACCTTGGAACGAGCAACCGCCGAGAGGCTAATTATTACCTTCCAGCATAGCGCAGTTCAGTGAGGTGCTAGAATCATCTCACTGAACTGCGCGGAGACCATCTATCCGCGTGCGCATATTCGAGGAAAGGTGGTCTATGGAATTCTCGGCTCTTGATTTGACGTTCGACGTGTGCATCATGTCGGCGCTGCTGGTGCTCGGAAAAATCATCCGAACTCGGGTTCCGCTTCTGCAGAACCTCTTTATCCCTTCAGCCCTGATCGCCGGCTTCATCGGCATTATTCTCGGACCCTTCTGCCTGAATTGGGTACCTCTCAGCTCTCAGGCCTCCAGCTACGCCGGTATTCTCATCGCTGTGCTGTTCGCTACTCTTTACCTGGGCCGACGCAGCCAGGGCAGCTTCAAAGAGATGTTCCGTCAAGTAGGCGACACCTTCATGCTGAACGGCGCCGCCGAAATCCTGCAGTACGGCATTGCGCTTATCCTCGGCGGCATCCTTATCGCCACGGTGTTCCAGGGTGTAACCGAATGGTTCCCCATCCTCATGCCTGGTGGCTTCGTTGGCGGCCACGGCACGGCAGCCGCCATCGGATCAGTGTTCGAAGAGGGCGGCTGGGCCGAGGCTACCACGGTGGGCCAGACCTTCGCCACCTTCGGCCTTCTCGGCGGCATCATCAGCGGCATCATCGCCATCAACTACTGCGCCAACAAAGGTTGGACCACCGAGATTCGTAAGGTAAAGGATATGCCCGAGGAGGTTCGCGTCGGCCTGGTTCCCGAGAAGGATCGCACCCCCATGGGAGAGAACACCGTGAACCCCATGTCCATCGATCCCCTTGCGTGGCATGTGGCACTCGTCATGGTTGCCGTGGGCGGAGCCTACCTCATCAATACGGGCCTCAAGATCCTATTCCCGCAGGTGTCGGTTCCTGTTTACGGCATTGCCCTCCTCGTTGGCGTCGCGCTGTTCGCCCTTCTCAAGCTCATCAAACTCGACCGCTATGTTGACCAGCGCGTCGTGTCCCGCATCGGCAGCTGCGCCACCGATTATCTGGTTGCCTTCGGTGTGGCGACCATCAACATCAACGTGGTTCTGCAGTACTGGGCGATCATCCTCGTGCTGTGTCTCCTCGGCTTTGTACTGGTGGCTTTTTATTTCTTCTACATCTCCCGACATCTCTTCTCCGATCACTGGGTCGAGCGCGGCATCTTCATCTGGGGCTGGTCAACGGGCGTTATGAGCATCGCCGTGCTGCTGTTGCGCGTCGTCGATCCTGAGTTCCGTACCACGGCGCTGGAAGATTCTGGATTCGCCTGGATCTTCGTATCGTTCATAGACATCGCCCTGGTGACGTTCCTCCCCATGTTTGTCATACAGGGAGCAGGCGTTGCCGCCGGTATCGTCTGCTGCCTCATCGCCGTGGCCATGCTCGTCGCCACCGCCTTCCTCTACGGCTGGAGAAACAATCAGGGCGTCAAGGTCTTCCCCAAGGGCAAGAAGGCCTAAGCCACCCGTCTACACCAATAAGAAGGGCTCGCCAGTGTTAAACTGGCGAGCCCTTCTTATTGGTTGCAAATGCTTTGCCTCCTAGGAGGCCATATTTCCAAAGAGAATGCGGTTTTCCGCTACCCGCAGCAAATGCTGCCCATAAGCCGTCTTGGCATGGCGCTCGGCCGCATCAAGTAGCACCTCTTTGGTGATCCATCCATTGTTGTAGGCGATCTCCTCCAAAGCGGCTATCTGAAGGCCTTGGTTGTCTTCCACAGCCTTTACGAACTCGGAGGCCTTGTACAAGCTGGGAATAGTACCCGTGTCAAGCCATGCCGAGCCGCGATGGAGAACCTTCACCTCCAGGCTCCCCTCCTCCAGGTACATACGATTCACATCGCTGATCTCCAGTTCGCCGCGATCGGACGGGATCACGTTCTTGGCGAACTCCACTGCGCGGCTATCGTAGAAGTAAAGGCCCGTGACCGCATAGTTCGACTTAGGATATTCGGGCTTCTCCTCAATGGAAAGAGCGCGGCCCTCAGCGTCGAACTCGACCACGCCGAAGCGCTCCGGATCGTCGACGTAATAGCCGAACACGGTTGCGCCGCACTCGCGCGAAGCCGCCTGCTTCAGCAGCGCCGAAAGGCCTCCGCCGTAGAAGATGTTGTCGCCCAGGATAAGAGCGCAGCCTT
Source organism: Adlercreutzia sp. CNCM I-6207 (assembly GCF_977072305.1). Classification (NCBI taxonomy): domain Bacteria; kingdom Bacillati; phylum Actinomycetota; class Coriobacteriia; order Eggerthellales; family Eggerthellaceae; genus Adlercreutzia; species Adlercreutzia sp. CNCM I-6207. The sequence goes on along the minus strand of NZ_CDRVLZ010000025.1, from coordinate 9,065 downwards.
CTCCGTCGAGAAACTCCTCACCGATAATGAGCGCTTGAGCCAGCCCGTCTGGCGAGGGCTGAACCGCGTAGGACATGTTGACGCCAAACGAAGATCCGTCCTTGAGCAATTCCTGGAAATTAGGCAAATCCGCCGGCGTGGAGATAAGCAAGATATCGCGAATGCCCGCCAGCATGAGTATGGAAAGCGGGTAATAGACCATCGGTTTGTCGTACACGGGAAGCAGCTGCTTCGACGTGACCTTCGTTAGCGGGTACAGACGCGTTCCCGATCCTCCCGCTAGAATAATGCCCTTCATTTCAACCTCGCTCCCACAGATAAAGAACTAATCTGCATAGAATCGTACCACAAGAAGAGGATCAGCGCCCTTCTCGCTCAGAGGAACCTCGTCTACAACTTCCGCCTTTGCATCTTTGCCATAATGCTCGCGCAGATAGCGCGTCAGTTGCTCTATAGCCTCTCTGCGCCGGGTCACGAAGTAGGTTTCTGGGCGATCGAGAAGACTCTTTATGGGATTGGGAACACCTATCTCCTCATTATGGGCGCGCACCAAAGGAGACCCCTGCGTCCAGCCGCCCATAAGGGCCGTCGACCCCATGAACGACGCCGGGGGCAGATGGCGATATTTCAGCTGCTTCTCGAGCTGCGTGAAGGTCGTCGTGTCCCATACATAGACGACGCCTGACTCCGTGAACCTCTTCACCAGATCGTTGCTCTCGACAAAAGCGCTGCTCTTCTCGAATTGATCGATGCGCTCGACGTTGAAAGTGGGGGCCCATTTCAGCACAAGCCCCACTACGCATAACAGGGCGAATACTACACCGATGAGCGCCGATGTCGTTACACGCCGTAACCCTACAGGCTTAGCTGCGACAGGCGCGGGGGGTCTAATGGTGAGAAACGCGACGAGACATGGCAGCAGAGAAAGAACCCACGTGGAATACTCGACACGAGCTGGCAAACGGCCCGTGTACCGAAAGAGCACGCAAGCCGCAAAGGCCCCGCCAAGAGACAGGACAACCGCCGCAAGCACCCGTTTACGTCCGAGGAGCAGCGCACAGGCGGCAATACATGCTAAAGAGACAGTCAGCAGAGGGGACTTGACCAAGTGGCGCCCCTCGGCAAGGAAAGCGGTCGGCAAACTGCGGTCTGCCACCGGCTCTCGAGCAATATCGGACACCTCCATAAGCAAATCGGAGGTGATGTAGTCGGGATCGGCCGTAATCCAGTTGCGCATGAGCCAGTAGTCGCTCTCCGAAACGCCGATTGACGCCAGCTCGTCTCGCACTTCGTCGTAATCGCTCATGGGGTAATCAACCAAAGCGTAGCGAGCGTCATTGTACTCGAGCCAATCGGCCCACTTCGGCTCAGCCCACACCGCCTTGTCGAAGGCCAAGGCGCCGCCAACACAAAGCCCGACAGCTATCATGCAGACAAGAGCCCTAACGACTAGAGTCTTAGCCCGCTGGAACTGTTCATGCCCGAGACGAACGAGCAACCCCGCGAAAGCGAGGGCAAGAAAGGGAGCAGAGAGAAGCAAGACAAGGGCCCGCCACATGAATCCCAACGTCACCAATACAGTGCCCGCCACACAGGAGGAAGGAGCCCTCCGCATAGTACCGGAGCAGCAGCAGAGCTCGCCTGACGTAACGCACAGCGCCGCGACCACGGTAAAATTGCTCCCCAAGGTGCACTTCGGCATAATGAAGTACGCAACAAAACCGATGCAAGCGAGCGAAAGCCCGAGCGGAGCATGGCGCAACAGGATGTAGCAGAACGAGAAAAATGCCACCGTCACAGCGAGACGTTCGATCACGAGAAACCAGTTCAACTCCGGTATGGCGATATTGAGCTGGTAGATGATGCCGTTGAGCACCGCACTGGTAAACAGGCATTGGCCGCCGTCGGGATAGAGTCCTGAAAGGACCATCGAGATCCCCAAATCGTCATCAGGGCCTCGGTAGTCGTCGTTTAGGACAAGAATCCCAACCACAAAAAAAGTGAGGGCAAGCGCTGTCGCAACGCAAGGCGCAACTGGTCGACTCTCAGCGGGGCAACACCCCCAAACCTTCAATGCGCGTCGAACGCGCTCTACAACCCTGTCTGACATAGCCCCACTTCGTTAACGCACAACAGCTTCGATGAACAACAGAACGACAAGATGCCATTGTACCTCAAAGAAGAAGCTGAGGCGATGGCTCAACGACGACGCGATCGCAACCTCAGGAACTCAAAGGGCCTGAACGATGAGCCGCGATTTCCAGATGCTGATGAAGTCGCCGCCTCTGCAATGGCGAAGCGGTTCTTCCCCTTGTCCTCGTAAGCACTTTGCACGAGAGCGATACGCTCCTTCGCATCGGCAACTCCGGCCAGTCGATTTGCTAGCCGCACGAGACCCGACTGATCGCGCTGCGGCGCATTGGCGTAAACCCATTTATCAGAGGCGAATGTCTGAGAGGCAGCCGTCTGCTCGGCAGTCCAGCCGTGGACGCAGGCACCGTCGAAGAAAATCCCACGAGCAATTTGCCGAGCGGGATTGCCCGCCCAACTTGTGTTCGAAGGGACCGTCTTGCCGGCCACTACGGCAGCGCCACCGACAATACTTCCAGATCCAATAGCCGCGCCCTTCAGCAGCATGGCAGATTGACCGAGCCATACATGGTCGCCTATCACCACATCGCGGCTAGGATTAATGCGCCTGCCATCTTCTGCCCTGTACACCAAATGAGGGTCGGCAGTCCTTATCCACACATCAAAGGAAAAAAGGCCTCTGTCGCCAATAAGCACACTGCGCCGCTCGGATACAATTACATGGAGTGAACCGTTGGTGTACGTCGACGAGCCCAAGGCAAACGTGCATCCAGCATGCACCGTTGCATCCAGCCACAACGAGGTGTTTCCGCTCGCCAGGTAGACGATGGCACCGGGGCCAGCGAAAACCAGCTTGCCTCCCGTCAAGGTTACATCTTCGCCACAGCACAAGATGCACTTTCCCGTATGAGCCTTCTCGGTAAACACAATTTGCGCATTCTTCATTTTCGGCGGAGGGCCCAAAAGAACATTGTCGGTTTCTTGGAAAAACCGCTCAACCTCTTCAGTGGTCTTCAATGTAACGTCCATTGAGCTCCCCCTATTCGCGCATATCTTCCGGCTCAAGAGCATGTTCCGTCGCTTGCGCCAACATGTTCGGACTCCGCATTATGAAAAGGACGTCGGACACATCCTGGTGCTGAGCAAGAAACGCATCAATCGTCTCGTCGTCGTGACGGGGGTCAAGCACGTAGGTTGTTCGATAGTGAACCGCCAGGAACCGCTCCATACAATTGGAATACGAGTCTGCGACAATGAGCAGATCCTGCCGCGAATCCGATTCCTCGTTCTCCAAGGTAATAAGCCCGTAATCGGTATGGAAATACTCGGCATAGCGACTGGTGAAAGCATTGGCACCTACATTGGCCGCTTGGTAGTTCTTCCAATGCACAAGCGAGTCCATAGAAGCCTCAGCCCCGTCAATAATGATCGATAGCTGAGGGAAATCAGCGAATTCGTAGTCGATCATTTGATCCACGTATCGCGTTTCCAACCCACGTCGCGCGAACGTGCCCCGAAAGGATGGCGCGTCATAGGTCACAAGACGCGCGGGCACAAGAAGTTCGTCCCGAAAACCGAGAGCGCTCGCCATGCGCTCATAAGCCCGAAAAGCTCCTTGGATATTCCAGTGGTGATCAGTGGAATTCCACCCATCCGCAAACTCGTCGAACGTGACGTTGCCGTCTATCCATTGGAAATGGCCGCCTTCGTCCTCGAAGATCGAGGATAACTCTCCGTAGGTAAGTGGATTGGAGATGAGTTTCGCCGTCGGGGATCCCTCAACATTCATAGAGTCGGGGCCCATATACACGAAGAACCGTTGCTCGGGATGTCTCAAACTCAGGGCGTCGAGTCCATCCCGAATATGACTGGCCGTTGCAAGGGTATCGCCGGTCGCCTTTTCGGCTATTTCGAGCAGACGGTGCCGACTCGGCATCTCCGCAATAGACGAGCCATAGAAAGCGGGGTAGCACTCCCAGCCAAAGAGCGCATTCGAAGTCTCGATGGCTGAGCGCTGGAGAGCTGCATTTGCGAGAAGAGCCGTAGCCTTCATGGGAATGCAATTGCCCACAGCATCCTCAGCGGCTATCTGAAACTCTCCCGAGCTGAACCCCTCGAGGGAAGCATAGGCGGCCGGATCGGCTTCTACGACACCGCCAGAAAGATAAGCCGCATCGTCAGCCGTGAACCAAGAGGGAAGAGCAACCCCCCCCCATGAGGCTAATCCGATCAGGGCGGGGCCGCAAAGCAACAGGCAGAGCACGCCGGCGAACAGGATATTCCGCAGCTTCATAATGCCCCCTAAAACTGGAAGTAAATAAACGGGTTGTACGAGCTGGAGACCACCGACATGCAGCTCAGGACGAAGACGGCCAGAAGGGCCACGTCGGCGAGCACGTTCACGGCAGTCACGGCGCGGGCGCGGCCGGCGGGCACGGGGCCCTCGCAGACCACCTGGCAGGGCGGCACGGCGGTGTTACCCTTCTGCGGAGCGGCGACGATGGCGCGGTGCGGGTCGCCCTCGGCCCAGGCCTGGATCTTCTTGCGCAGCCACGGCGCCCAGGGCAGCGACCCCACGATGAAGACGGGCACGAGGCTCACGTAGCTCCAGGACTGCAGCTCCCACAACGTGGAGGTACCGAGCCACCCGTAGGCGCCGAACATGGCGCAGAACCACTCCCCCACGTTCGAAAGCCCCGTCACGGCGAACAAAAGCCACCCGAAGAAGAACAGCACGACGCACCAGATATGGCTCACGAACCGCGGCAGCTTATCGAGCACCTTCATGACTAAGAACTTCTCCAACAGGATGAGCACGCCCCAGTACAGGCCCCACAGAAGGAAGTTCCACGCGGCGCCGTGCCAAATGCCCGTCAGGCCCCACACGATCATGGTGTTAGCCACGAAGCGCGGCGTGCTCACGCGGTTGCCGCCGAGCGGGATGTACACGTAGTCGCGGAAGAAGCCGCCGAGCGACATGTGCCAGCGGCGCCAGAACTCCGTGGCCGACTTCGACGTGTAGGGGTAGTTGAAGTTGCGCGGGTACTCGAAGCCCATCATCTTGCCGAGGCCGATGGCCATGTCCGAGTAGCCGGAGAAGTCGAAGTAGATCTGGAAGGTGTAGGCGGCCACGCCCGAGAAGCAGCCGATGAAGCCGATCTCGGCCGCCTCGCGGGGCAGAAGCGAGTCGGCCAGCACGCCGGCGGTGTTGGCGAGCAGCACCTTCTTGCCCAGGCCCACGCAGAACAGCCGCAGGCCCTGGGCAAAGCCCTCCAGCGTCGCGCGGCGATGGTCGATCTCGTGCTCGATGTCGGCGTAGCGCACGATGGGGCCGGCCACCAGCTGCGGGAACATGGCGATGTACATGCCGAGGTACAGCGGATTCTTCTGCACCTTCACCTCGCCGCGGTAGACATCCACCACGTAGGTGATGGCCTGCAGGGTGAAGAACGAGATGCCGATAGGCAGCGCCAGGTTCAACTCGGCGATGAACTCCTCGCCAATGGCGCGGTTGATGTTCTCGGCCAGAAAGCCCTGGTACTTGTAGAACCCGAGCACGAGCAGGTTGGCTGCGAGCGCCGCCACGAGCCAGAAGCGCTTCGGCGCCGTCTTGCCCTCGCCGCACTTGCCTATGATGAAGGCGAACAGCCAGTTGAAGCAGATGGAGGCCACCATGAGCCACACGTACACTGGCTCGCCCCAGGCGTAGAACAGAAGCGAGAACAGCAGCAGAACCACATTCTTCGCCGGCCGCCACGGCATGGCGAAGTACACCGCCAGAAACAGCGGCAGAAACGCGAACAGAAAAATAGTGCTGGAGAAGACCAACGCGAGTCCCTTCGAACTGTCATCCCGTCAATTTAGCTCAGGCAATGATACCTTAACTTTTCCTTAACGACGCATCAGCGCCGAAATTAGCATCATGCCCGCGGAGGGACCGAGGCGCGCCTCGCATAATCGCTATTGGGCATCGTAGCGAATCTGCACCTGATAGATGATCTTATTAACCGAATTCATTTCCTCACGCTCCACCGCCGTAGGCGCAATGGTCACGCCGAATTCCGTCTCGATGGCCACCAGCAGTTCAATGGCTGCCATAGAATCGAGCAACCCCTCCTCGAACAGATCGGCGTCGCGCTCTTCGCGAATAATCTCGTCGTCGCAAATCTCCTCGATGAGCTCGAGCATGCGCTCCTCGACGGAATTCTCAGCCATTGGTCAAACCTCCTATGACAGTGTGCATTTGCCCAGAGAAAATAGCCATGCCAAGCATGACCAGATTAATGGTAACAAACCATTGGAGAACCTTGTACCATTTCTTTTTCTTGTGCTTCTTGTGAAAGGAAGATTTCTTCTGGTACACGTCGGTGGCGCCCATGAGAACGCCATAATAGGCGCCATAGACCAGATAGTCCACGGTCAGCCCGTGCCAAGCGCCCATGAGCATGAAATTCGCCATGTAGCCCGCACAGGCCGTCTGAAGTCGGTCTTTGAACAGCTTGCGACGCGTCGCCGACTTCACCGCGCGCATGAACACGAAATCACGTAGCCACGTGGACAGCGTCATATGCCAGCGATCCCAGAAATCGCGCACATCGAGAGCAAGAAAAGGGGCGCGGAAGTTGCGCGGCGTCTTAATGCCGAAGCAGTAGCTGGCCCCCATGGCCATAAGGGAATAGCCAGCAAAGTCGAAGAACAGGTAAAAGCCGTACATATAGGCATCTTTCACCTGGGCGCCCAGCTCTTGCCACCAAGGACCGTCGCCCAAAGGAGCAGGGGTGAAGTAATGGTGGAACACCGTGCCCAACACTTTCTGATACACTGCTCCCACCAAAAGCAGCATAATGCCGCGAGCCAGCAAGTCCGCATACTCAGAAGCGGTATACCTTCGGTTCGCATCCTCAGTGAACCGCCGGCTGCGATCGATGGGGCCGGATGTGAAGGGTGTGAAAAACACCAAGAAGTACAAGTAATCAGTGAAGTTCATATCTTCAATGAGGTCATCTCGGATCTCGATAATGACCTGTATTGCCTTGAATGTGATGTAGGATATCCCCAGAAATCCCATGAGGTTCTGGTCGAATACGGCACCGATTTTGTAAACGACTAGAGGGGCAATAACGGCCGCGAGTGCCAACCGGTACTTCCAAAGCGCCTTTTGCCCCGACCGCCAACTGGAAAGCTCCCAGAACGTAACCGCACAGGCGATGGCGATGAACGCAACGAAAGCGAGCATGCCCTCCAAGTTCTCGCCGAAGAGCAGGAGCAGGAACGCCAACGAGGCCGCCAGTCCGTAATACTTGATGCGGCGCCCCGAGAAGCCGAGAATGGCCGCAGGTACTATGGCAACGGCCAGAAACACATAGAATGCCGGATCGATATAGAAGTTCATAATTGTCGAGCCCTACGCCAACGCCTTGCGATCGATTTTGCCATTGACGTTCAAAGCGAATTCCTCATGAAAGACGATCTTTTTGGGCACCATATAGTCGGGAACAAGTTCCTTAAGGGCCGTCTTAATGGCGCGCGCTCGAGCGAAGTCGGCCGTCATCCCCGGCTCAGCAAGACGTACGTGAGCTACGAGATGAGTCACCTTCCCGTCGCGATCGGCGGGAAGCACCACCGCCTCGGCCACTTCAGGTATCCGGACGAGGGCCTGCTCGACGTCGGCCAGCTCGACGCGAAACCCATTCAGCTTCACTTGGAAATCGAGACGGCCCAAACAGAAGAGCCGACCATCCGCGTCAAGATAGCCCTTATCACCGGTTTTGTAGCAACGCGTCACAGCGCCATCGGAGCCTTCCCTCTCGGAGAATACGGCCTCCGTCAGATCGGGACGGCCATAGTAGCCCGCCGACACCGTGTTTCCCGCAAGGTATATCTCTCCCACTTCCCCGCAAGGCAGCTCCTCACCGGTTTCCGGATCGCGAATAAGGGCACGCACGCCATCGCTCAAATAGCCCACGGGCAAAGGATTCACCTCACGTGCCAAGCTCTCGTCTACCACAATATCGGTGACCGCCTGAGTCTCGGTGGGGCCGTAGGTGTTGAGAACCCTCGCCTCGGGAAAACGTTCGATGATCTTCAGGGCCGTAGCGTTGCGAAACACCTCTCCGCAGAGAATGACGTTGTCGAGCCGGGGCAGGAGATCCTGGTCGAAAGAAGGATCAACCAGGCACATCTCGATAAAGGACGGCGTCGAAATCCATGTTGTAAGGTCACTTGCAGCCAGAGCGCCGAACGTGGCCCTCATGGACTGCTCGTCTTCGGACTCCAGGGAGAACAGGGTATAGCCCGAGGCCAAACCGGCGATAATGTCGAACAGGCTCACATCGAAGGTGTAGGGCACGCGGTTGAAGCTGACGCCGTCGGGCCGCTCGGGGAAAAGTGCGCGGAAATAGTCCATAAAGGCGTCCACGCAGCGCGAGGGCATCTGAACACCTTTGGGGCGGCCGGTGCTCCCCGAGGTGAACAACAAATAGAAGGGCGTCTCATCGGCAATCCAGCGGGAACTGTCCCAGGAGCGTCCCGCCAGGGCCGCCTCGCGAACAACGGCATCTCCGACGACTGAATCTGCCAGCGATGCATCGCCGGGAAATTCGTCGTCAGACAACGTGATAACAAGAGGGTGCCCGATCTGATCCAAGATGTCGTTCACGCGATCGGACGGATAGGCGATGTCCACCGGGGCATAGGTCAGACCGGCCTTCGCAGCGGCGATAAAGCACACGAGCATGAGAGGCGACTTGTGGCCGTAAACCACCACGGGCTTGCCCTTTGGAGACCATTCGGCAAAGGAAGCGGCAAGAGAGTCGGACCAGGCGTCCAGCTCGGCGTAAGTCAGGCGCTGGCACGCATCCTCCTTTATCCGAGAATTCCGACAGTCAACCAGTGTAGGGATGAGGGCGTGCTCATCTAGCCGCCGCGGCAGGGTGGTACAATCACGCTGCCAAACGTAGATTTGCGCGGGTGCC
>NZ_CDRVLZ010000024.1:0-27664 GCF_977072305.1 Adlercreutzia sp. CNCM I-6207 | reverse complement strand
GCCCAAAGTGGAAAGGGTGCTCCGCCATTTGTTCATGGCCGACGCGAGTTTCCGCAGCTCGAGGAAGCGAGATAATCCCTATACTGGTTGACTGTCAAATCCGAGAATTGAAAAACGCCTCTTTCTCCGGATACTCAGCGCTCACTTCCCGTAGCCTTTCAAGAAACCTGCTCACGGTTGTGCCTCCCCTTTCTTTCATCGCGTCATCATTCACTCTCCATTGGCGGAAACGCCAATCGGCTCATCGTCAAAACCATGCTCAGAAGTTCTCATATACCGGCATCGCCGGCTCTCCAAACCCCGAATAAACGAGGAACCAAACGACCAGAGCGAGCATCGCCGCTGCAGCGGCGAACCACAGGATGGCACCGAGCCAAGTGTCGCTGAAAAACACCTCGAGAATCTTGTCCCTAATTCGCTTCATCGGCCTCATCCTTGCCCATGAAGAACTCGTAGATGTCGTGATTCACCTGCACCCAGCCCGTCCAGCCGAAATGGGCCATATCATAGAGAAAATAGGGATCGTACTCATAGGGCGAGTAGTCGACGTATTCAGCGCCCCGTTCTTCGCAGATCGCCTTCATGCGGTCGTACCAGATGGCCCGCACATCGGCGGTGTAATCGGTCTGATCGACCATAGCGCCTTTGAGGGGCATGAGAACGACTAACGGCTGGATACCTGTCTCCTGGCAGACATCGAGAAACAGCTCGAAATCCTCGAACTCGGTCTCCTGATAGGGCTCGTCGGTAAACGTAAGCCAGTCCTCGCGGCCGGCATACCATTTGTCGTACCCGCCGTTCTCGTACCAGCTATTGTAGATGCCCATGTCGTTGCTCGACGTCTGATCCGCTCCCTCGGCCTGCTCTTGGCTCATCCAGGCATCCCAATCGGGCACCTGGGCCTCACCTTGGGTGCGCCCCTCTGGCACGGGACGACTCTTGTTCAACTCACGCTCCGGCGCGTTCCAATCATCTTCTTCGTCGCTGAGCACCGCGTCCCAGTTTTTCGACGTATCAAAGATCTTCTGAACACCTTCGTTGATGCGATCCACGAAGGTCTTATCGGACGCCTCAGCATAGACTTCGTCCTCCGACACGCCGTACTCAACCATCTTCTTCTGAATCTTCGCCTTCGTCTTGTCGCTCACCTTGGGATTGGCCATGAGGTCAGCGTAAGCCTCGGGCGAAAACGACAACCTGAAACATTTGGCGGGATTCTGGTAATCCATGAACCAGGAGATTCCGCAGAAGAACACCACTTTGTCGTCGGGAATGTCTTCAGAAAGCGCGCCCGCTTCAATGGCGTGCCACAGATCTTGGCAATAAGGCTGGCCCAAAAGGAACGTGTCCATACCATAATTGTTGTTCGCGAAAAAGTTCCCCGGGTGCGACGAGACCGTATCGGGGATAAACCCAGCGAAACTCGGAAGTGCCGAGAACCACCTTGCAGTTATCGCCCTGGGCGTTTCTCTGCTTGATGGCCGCGCGCACGAAGTCCGGAGAATTGGAGCGCGCCTTCGCAGGCCATATCTGATAGGGAGTACTGGCGATCTGCTTCTCCAGAGCCGACGAGGACGCTGTGGCGCCCATAGCCACAGGGACGCACACGAGCGCTATCGCCAAAACCACTGCCACAAGACGCTTCAAAGCCTGCTCCTCCTCCGACGGAATCGATCCGCGCATCCACACAAAACGGGCGACGCTCTCGCGTCGCCCCCTAATTCAAAACCGAAATGCAGATTCATCGTAGCAAAATCGAGAAGCACTGGCGCAAAACTCCCCGCAGTTGCCCCGCATCAACATATCGCGTACACGCTATGTCCACAGGGTTTAACTTCTCCTTGCGCCAAAGTCGAGGCCATGACGAACCGGCGGATCACCGAGCGCAGCCATCGGCGCGGCGCCGCTCTGACAATGCTCGAGCGCCCTCGAAAATGCGTTTGCTGCTCTCGTAGTCAGAAAAACCGAACATGGCGTCGGCACGGCTTCGATATTCGGGCTCCATCTGGCAATCATTTTCCATGTAGCGTATGATGGCGTCCACTGTTTCCTCCAATGTGCGAGTCACAGGGCCAAAGCCGTCGATATCGTAGTCGAAGTAGCTGTCCTCACCGTACGTGTGACCACCGCTGAATACCGAATCGTACTGGCTGTACACCACTGGTTTGCGCTGGTAGCCAAAATCGAATCCCACCCCTGAGTAATCCGTCACCATGAGCGCCGACTCGCTCAGCACGCGCTCGTAGTCAGCCGACCCCTCCCCCACCTGCACAAGCTCATTGCCCTGGAAATCACCGGCTTGCTTCTCGAATGCAGGGTGCACGTAGAACTCGGCCGTGTACCCGTAACGCCTCATGGCGTCCAGCAGACGTTCGTCATTGATGAGGGCATTGTAAAATTTCCAGAAATCCGTGGATTTGAAATGATGCACATACTCGCGCGTGCTCGTGCCCGGGATGATCTTGCCAGCGATATTCGAGCGCCACGTGGGCAGAAACGCGATCTTCTTCTGAGTATGGACATCGCCGTAGGCGTCGTAACGAGCCATGCCCATGAGAGACACCTCATCCTCTCGGTAGCCATAAGCCTCGCTCAAAAGCGCATTGCGCTCCATCTGGGTGCTCACCGAGAACAACTTGATTTTCTTCGCCGGCTTACCCAGCATGAACGCCAGATCTCCAAAGAGCGTCCCATGGGTGAGGTATACGAAATCGTAATCCATGAGATCCTTCACGAACACGAGCTCGGGGCCGTAGGGGTTCACCATGGACTCTTCGGCGCGCGAGGACACCACCACCGAGGACAGCAGGAACAGCAGCTTGTAGCGGAAGGTGGTCGGATCAATTACGTGACCGTACTTGGCCACCGAGGCGTAATCGGCGCTCGACTTCTCCAAAGCGAAGTACATCTTAGCGCCGCGATAGCCGGATCGCTTCATGGCATAACGGTACACGTTCTCGGCGTTGTCGCCTGCCTTCCACTCCTTGTCGCCGAAGATCCAGATGGGTTTCTTGAACAGCAGTCGATGAACCCGGTAGCACAGACGCAGCCAAACGTACTCGAAACGCAATCGGGACGTCCCCTTCTTCGAGCGTAGGATCTCCGCCCAACGGCGCAGCTCGGACACGACGGCCATGCGCCACGTGGCGCGATAGGTGCGCAGCTGCTTGCCGATATGCTTCACCATGACGCCGCCGAAACGATGGTAGTCGCGCTTCATTGACTGGCTGAAAATAGCGAAGTTGCCATAATGAGGCGTGAGGATGACCTCCTGGACACGCCCGCAGAACCTCGCGCGGAACGAGAAGGAGCGCTCCGGCTCCAAAGGCAGATCGAGCGTGAACCGCATACCCTTGCATACCGACTCTTTAGCCAGAGTGCGACGATTATCGGTAGGGAATGGGGATAAATGCGCATTGAAGCGCTCACCGCTCTTCTCGTCGCGAACGAATAGCTCGAAGGGCATTCCCAATATGTCGATGTCCGTCGTTCCCTCAATATGCAGCGTCGTGCCTTGGGGAGTGATCTCGTAAAGATAGCAGGGCGCCTTCGCGTTCATGCTGATGAGCTGCATACCGTCGAGCAACCCTCGATCGCGGTCAACCCAAACCAGTTCCTTAAAGACATCCACCCCGTATTTGAGGCGGTAAAGAACGATTTTCTTTTCGCGAGTAAGCCAGCGCGCATTGGCGATGACGTCAGCATCGGCGTCCGCGACAATCTTGCGCACAGCGGCCGACCAATTCGCGGCGTCCTCGGCGGACAGGGCATCGCTCGCCTTGCCCAAAAGCTGCCACCCGATGATGTAGAGCGCCACCGCCTGGGCAAAGGGAAGCACCCGCCCCTTGGCACGGCGCGACGCCTCGAGCACGCGCTCGCACACATCCAGATTCTGCATATGCTTGGAATAGGTAATGACCTGGCTCAGAGACGAACCGTCCTGCCGCTTTCGGTAGAGATACGTGCAGAAAGGAGTAACCGCGTAGGCGCACTTGTGCAAAATAATCCGGTTGACGAACAGCGTATCCTCCGACGTAGTCAGATCCTCGTCGAATCGGATATCACCGATAGCTTCGCGCAGAAAGAAGCAGTTCCCAATCGTACTCTGGATGTCGCAGGGGCGATCTCCCAGACGGATGATGGAATCCTTGTCTTTCGGGAAACGGTAAGCCAAGGGATGGGTGTGGTCCTCGCCCTCGAAGAGGGTGAGCTCGCCAACGAGAACGTCGACGTTGTTCTCCTGGTTGTCGAAAAAATCCACGGCATAGGCAAACGATTCCGGCGTCCATTGGTCGTCACTGTCCAGGCAGGTGACGATGCGCCCGCTGGCCCGGTCGAGGCCGGCGTTGCGCGCCGAGGAGACGCCTCCGTTGGGCTGCTGGTGAAAAACGACGTTGGCTGGGTAGCGATCTTGGAACGAACGACAGATGGCGGCGCTGCCATCAGTGGACCCGTCGTCGACGATAACGACCTGAATGGCGTCCATCCCCACTGTTTGGGCAGCCACCGATTCCAGAGTCTCGCCCAGATACTCCTCGGAATTGTACACGGGGATCACGACGGATATTTCAAAATCTGACACTCTCGCTCCTCCAGCCTCGGAAAACGCCTCTCTGCCATCACACATTGCATCGAGTACCCACGCCTGACGGCAGTCCTCATATGATAGCACAAGGGCTCGGCGCAACATTTTGCTCATTTGCCGTAGGCAAGCTCCTTTGCAAGAGGGAAGGAAATCTTTTGGTCTATCATATAAGGTCAGCTCATTCGTTGAGACGAGCCCCTCGCCGGGCGACAAAGGAGTTTGCAGTGAACATTACGGTATTTGGCGCGGGAAACCTCGGCCTCGCCTGCTGCGCGGTGCTTTCGCAGGACAACGACGTCACGCTTTACACCACGCGACCCCATAAGAGCCGCGAAACGCTCGCATACACCTACGAAGAAAAGGCCGTCGCATCGGCGACCTTCACCGTTACCGACGACATGGCCCGGGCCTGCAACGCGGAACTGATCCTTTGCACCTACCCCGCGTTTCTCCGGCAGCAGTTCGTCGCCGACGTAGAGCCTTATGTCGGCAAAGGCACCCTCATCGGCTTTGTTCCGGGCTACGGGGGCGTGGAATACTACTGCCAGGGTCTCATCACCCGCGGCGTCACCGTCTTCGGGCTGCAGCGCGTGCCCTACGTGTGCCGCTCGAGCTGGGACGAGCGCACGGCCGGAATTCTGTCGGCGAAAGAAACGCTGTACGTGGCCACGCTCCCCAAGGGTCGAACCGCCGAGGTGGCCGCGCTTCTCGAGGATCTTTTCCATATTCCCACCGTAGCTCTCAAGGAGTTCCTCGCGGTAACGCTGGTACCTTCAAACCCCCTGTTGCACACTTCGGGCGCCTACGGCGTCTTCAAAGACTACCAACCGGGCGACACCTATCCCGAGCAGCTCATGTTCTACGAGCAGTGGAACGACGACACGTCGCGCTTCCTTCTGGCTTACGACGACGAGCTGCAGGCAATCTGCCGCGCCCTCGCCCCTCTCGATTTGAGCGAGGTGGTATCGCTGCGCGAGTACTACGAGTCCCCCACTCCCGAGGTCATGACTCGCAAGCTGAAGAGCATCCGGGCCTTCGAGGCGGTCAAGGTACCCCTGAGCCCCACCGAGGACGGCGCATTCCTGCCGAACTGGAACGACCGCATGTTCACCGAGGACTACCCCTTCGGCGTGGCCATCATCAAGGACATCGCCTCCATGGTCGGCGTGCAAACGCCGACCATCGACACCCTCCTCGATTTCTACCGCGCGCAAACTGGCACTAGCTACCTGAACGCCGACGGTACTTCCAGCAAAGACGCTGGCGCCAGCGCCATGCCCCGCAACTTCGGCCTCACCGACAAAGAGGCCTTCGTCGAGTTCTACCAATCGTAAAGGAGACGACCCATGGCATTTTACGTTGACGAGCACATCAAGAACACCGAGCGCGTTTTTCCCGACCAGGGGCGCTATGGGATGCTCCGTTACGACATGAACGAGAACCCGGAAGGACTGCCCACCTGGTTCGTGGACGAGGTCAAGGCCGAGATCACGCCGGAGTACCTGTCCATCTACCCCGAGCCCGACCGCTTCCTCACGAAATACGCGAAGTACGTGGGCGTCCCCCGCGATTGCGTTACGGCCACCAACGGCACCGACCAGGCCATCCGCTACCTGCTGCAGACATTCTGCGGACAAGGGCACGACGTGGTCACCGTGGCCCCCTCCTTCGAGATGTACTGGGTGAACTGCAATATCCTCGGACTGAACCATGTGCCGGTCGCCTACAACGACGATCTGTCCTTCAACATGGAAAACCTCATCGCCGCCATCGGCCCCAACACCGACATCGTCGTGCTGCTGAACCCGAACAACCCCGTGGGCGACGCCTTCAGCCGCGAGGACGTCATCGCAGCCATCGAGGCAGCCCGCGCCGTGGACGCCGTGGTCATCATCGACGAGGCCTACCATTACTTCTACCCCAACACGTTCATCGACTTGACACAGACCTACGACAACGTCATCGTCATGCGCACCTTCTCGAAGCTGTTCTCGCTGGCCGCTTGCCGCCTGGGCGTTATCATCTCGAACCCGACCATCATTCATTACGTCGAAAACGCCAAGCTCACCTTCGATGTGAACGCTCTGGCGCTGCTGTTCGGCGAGAAGATCCTCGATCACCCCGAGATTGCCGAGGAGCTCATCGCTGCCGAGCGCGAGGGCCGCACGTGGACCATCGAGACTTTGCAGGAGCAGGGCTATGAGGCCCGCCCCTCCGAGGGGAACTTCATCTTCATCCGCACCCATCGCCCCGCACCGGAGGTGGCGGCCGACCTTGAGGCCCGGAACATCCTAGTGAAGTCGTGGAAGTCCGGTATGCTCGCCGACTTCCTGCGAGTGTCCACCGGCTCGAAAGCCGCCATGGAGAAGTTCGTGGACGCCCTTTTGGAAGTGGACGCTGCCTAAGTTGGGCATCCGGGGGCGCACCGCCGACGAGCGGCGCGCCCCCGCATCGGCCCTGCCCCATCCTGCGGCCCAGCCGCACCCCCCCCCAAGCGAAGGATCAAGCTGTGAAGAAAGTCATCACCTACGGCACGTTCGACCTGCTGCACCACGGACACGTAAACCTGCTGCGCCGGGCGAAGGAGTTGGGCGACTACCTGATCGTGGGCGTCACTTCCTCGGACTTCGACAAAAACCGCGGCAAGATTAATGTGAAGCAATCGCTGATGGACCGCATCGAGGCCGTGAAGGCCCTCGGCATTGCCGATGAGGTGATACCCGAGGAATACTACGGCCAGAAAATCGATGATATCCGCAACTACGATGTGGATATCTTCGCTATCGGGTCTGACTGGCGCGGGCACTTCGATTACCTGAACGAGTACTGCGAGGTAGTGTACCTCGATCGCACAGAGGGCATTTCCAGCACCCAGTTGCGCGAAGGCGGCCATCACATCGCCCTGGGCATCGTGGGCGCCTCGCGCGACATCGCCAAGTTCATCGACGAGTGCAAGTACGTGAGCGGTGTCGATGTAGTGGGGGCGTTCCCCGACAGCGACGAATTCGACCTAGCGGGAAAGACGGCGCTGTTCGGATCGCTCGAGAAGCTCATCGAGGCAAGCGACGCGCTGTACGTCGCCAACGCTCCCGAGCGCCGCTTCGCCACGGCGAAGGCGGGGTTGGAGGCCGGCAAAGACGTGCTGAGCGAATCGCCCGTGGCGCTGGCCGCCTCCGAGGCGGAGGCGCTGTTTGCCGTGGCCGACGAGCGCGGGCTGGTGTTCCACGAGGCCGTGAAAACCGCCTACGCGCTGGCCTTCTCGCGCCTGACGTTGCTCGTCAAAAGCGGCATGATCGGCTCACCGGTCTCCGTGCGGGCCACCTGCACAAGCCAGGCCTTCACGAGCCCCGCAGGCAGTCTCATCGGCTGGGGGCCCATCGCCTGCCTCCCCATCTTCGAGATGCTGGGCACCGACTACACGGCAGCCAGCGCGGCGTCGCTCATGAGCCGCACCGACGGCACCGACGTGTACACGAAGGTGGATTTCATCTATCCGGGCGCCTGCGCGTCCATCGAGGTGGGCAGCGGGGCAAAGTCCGAAGGCGAGCTGGTCATCGCAGGCACCAAGGGCTATGTGTACGTGCCCTCTCCCTGGTGGAAAACCGATTACTTCGAGGTGCGCTTCGAGGACTTCTCCAGCAATAAGCGCTACTTCTATCAGCTGAACGGCGAGGGCATCCGCGACGAGATCTCCGTTTTCGCGAAGACCATCCAGGACGGCAAGAAGCCCAACCTGGACATCACCCGCGACCACACCATCGCCCTCAGCCGCCTTATCGAGAACTATCGCAACGGCCAGATGCAAGTCTACAACCTAGGAACCGAATCCGAAGGCTGCAGCATCAGCTTCTTCCAGAATTAGAGGAAGACAAGCGTGCGCCTTCGCAACAAAAGTAAAAACGCTAGACGATCAGCGGATAAAGCCGAGCGAGGCCATATGAATTGCGAAGCATTGCTTTTCGATCCGGACATCGATGAAGGCGGCTTAATCGCAAGAGCGGGAGACTGCTTCGCTCCACGAAAATACTGTGTGAAATTTTATCCAAAAAACCGTACGGAAAGTCTCCACGGTTTTTTGCACGACATCTCCTTAAAACAACTTCCTACAGTTGAAGTAGTGATTAAAGCGCTTGATGACGAGAGCTCGTCGGGGGAATGCAGATTCACATTAGAAACTGAGGAGGGGGTATGGAGCACAATCAGCCATTTCACAATCCATGTATACGATGAGTTTCGAAACAAGGGCGTCGGCACCGATTTAATTCTCTGTATGCACTTTATTATCAATTCAATTGATAGAAACCTTGTGAAGATGACTCACTCTGAGATTAATCCAGAAGACGAGAGTTATTTTTCTCGCTTACTTGCTTTTTATAGACGAAGCGGATTCATCATTGGCAAGGTCGGCAACAACGATCGAGCGATCGTCGAGCGAAAGCCCGTCTGCACATCCAGTTCCCAAATTGCATTTCTGGGTACTGTCAATAATCTTGCGCACTTTGGACGAGCATCCCCATACACTTCGGCATGATCACTCATCGAGCAGCGATACGTCCAGATACCTCCTCGACCCCCACTCGCTGTCGGCCACGTACTTCAGGCGCGCGGTCGCCAGCATGAGCGCGCTCCTCCCGTCCGGAAAGGCGCCGACGACGCATGCGCGCCTCCTGATCTCGCGGTTGAGCCTCTCGATGGCGTTGCTAGTGCAGATGCGCCTCCAGTGCTCCATCGGAAACCGGGTGTAGGTCAGGGTCTCGCCAACGCCGTCGCGAACGCACCATGCCGCCTCTTTGAGCTTCATCTTGTCCAGGGTGGAGGAGACGATCGAATCGGCCTTTCCCATGCAGGCATCGAACGACTCCTGGGCATGTGTATATGGCAAAGTAATTCTCGACAATTGGCATGTAGGAATTCGACACTTTGGCAGCGAACATGCCGACCATAACCAATGTCTATTCTTGTCTTGCTTTGGTAACGACAAGAAAGGCTAGAAAGGCATATGATCAGCATGCCCAAAGTACATTCTATTAGGCAAATACGCATGAGGGGGCACAACGCCTCCGAGATCAGCAGAACGTTAGAAGTCTTCCACGACACGGTGTACAGATATCTCGAAGACCCCGATCTCTCGCCGCAGCCGCCCGCCAGGCGCAAGTCGACGAGCGTCATGGACCAGCACCGCCCGCTCATCGTCTCCTAGCTGGAAGAGGACGCCAAGAACTGGCACAAGCAGCGCCACACGGCCAAGCGCATATGGGAGCGCCTGGTGGAGGAGGAAAACGCGAAGGTCTCCGACTCGACTGTCTGGCACTATGCCTGCAGACCTAAGAAGGAGCTCGGCATCGGCAAGGAGCGCTTCCTGGACCTGGTGTGGGCGCCCGGCGAGGCGCGGGCGGACTTCGGGGAGGCTAACTTTTACGTGATGGGCGTGAGGCGCCTGAGCAACTTCGTGCTCACCTTCCCGTTCTCCAACGTCGGGCTGGCTCAGGTGTTCCCCGGCGAGAACGCCGAGTGCGTGTGGCAGGCGCTCAAGGACATCTTCGAGTTCATCGGCGGCGTGCCTGCCTGCATCGTGTTTGACAATGCCGCGGGCGTCGGGAGGCGCGTTGGCGACAAAGTGAGGGCCGCCGGACTCTTCGCCGCCCATTACAGGTTCGCGTTCTCGTTCTGCAACCCAAATGCCGGGCACGAGAAGGGGTCCGTCGAGAACAAGGTGGGGTTCATCAGGCGCAACCTGTTCGTGCCCGTGCCGTCCTTCGACACGGGCAGACGCTTCAACAAGAGCCTGCTCGACCGGTGCATGGCGCTGTCCGAGAAGGATCATTGGGCAAGGGGCGAGGAGGAGCGTGCCCTGTTCATCGAGGACAAGGTGGCGCTTATCGGCCTCCCCCTCGCGTCCCTTCGACGTGGTGTGTTACGAGGTCCGCAAGACCGACAAGCTCGGCCGCGTGCGGCTGGAGTCGAACCACATCTACTCGGTGGCGCCGGAGCTGGCGCTGACGGAGGTCGTCTGCGCCCTGCGCGCGCGGGAGGCGTCCATCGCCGACGCGGAGGGAGCCGCGCTCCTACGGGAGCGTTCCCTCCAGCACCAGCGATCCAGCGAACCAGCTGGCCCTGCTCGCCAGGAAGCCCGGCGCGTGGGGCAACAGCCAGGTGAGGGCCGCCCTTCCGGACGAGCTGCGCGCCTATATGGACGGCCTGGGCAAGGACGCCAGGACGGAGAGGATCAGGCTCAAGCGCAACGTGTCGGCTGACAGAGGGTGGGCGGCCATGGTGTCGGCCGCGGAGAGCGCGCTGGCGCACACGGGGCGCGTGGACGAGGCCGGAATGGCGGTGGCGGCGCTCAGGAGCGAGAGCGGTCCGACAGACTACGACGAGCCGGTGGACTTCGGCGTGTACGACGCGGCGTTCGGAAAGGAGGCGGCGTGACCATGGCCCCGAAGACGAAGGGGAGCGTGGAGGCGTTCAAGGCGCTGGCCCGCTCGATGCACTTCTCCAACGAGTCCTGCGAGTGGTTCGCGCGCGAGGCCTCGGCCGGCCAGACCCAGACCACCTGCAAGCTCATCGGGGTGGAGCAGGAGGTGAGGATCTAGCGCAAGAGGGAAAGGCTGTTCCGCAAGGCGACCTTCCCGCAGATGAAATCGTTCGACGGCTACGACTTCTCGCAAGTGGGGTTCCCGGAGAGATACGGCGCCCAGGACTTCGTGTTCCACGGCCAGACGGGGCGCGGCAAGACGCACCTGGCCATCACCGTGGCCGGGCAGCTGTGGAGGCCGGCAGCTGCGTGCGGTTCTTCACGACGGCCGAGCTGGTCCTGCAGCTGGCGAAGGCGAAGCGGAAGGGCTGCTTGGACAGGCACCTGGCGGACATAGAAAAGAGATCTGGTTATCCTGGACGAGTTCGGGCACATGCCCATCGACCCGGAGAGGGCGAGACTGCTGTTCCAGGTAATATCGAGCTGCTACGAGAGGCGCAGCCTGATACTCACGACGAACATAGAGTTCAGCAAGTGGGGGACAATCCTCGGTGACGAGAAATTGGCCGCGGCGACCATCGACCGCATCGTGCACCACGGGCGCTTAGTGGAGTTCGGAGGCGAGAGCAAGCGGATGGGCGATTCGCTGATGCTGGGACGACAGTAAGGACAAGTCGGCGTTCTCTGCCGAAGTGCCGACTCCGTTCAGGCCCCCAAGTGTCGATTCTTCTATTGCCAAACACAGGGCGGCATCCGCGCCACGCCGGCGCGATGGGCAGCCCGCACCCGCTGCCGGACGATTGTACCACCTCCGAGGCGCTCAGGCCGGCTCGCTCCAGAGAGCGCAGCTCGTGGGCCTCCCGGCGCCGTCCACGGCGCGGGGTCGCCGACCACTCCCGCGCGCGACGCGCGGGACGGCCCAGTCGCTCTCGCGGCGGCTTATGAGCTTGCCCACGCCGCAGACCACCGCCCTCGATCAGCCGCAGGACACCGAGTCCATCTTCGCCCCGTAGAGGTGCTGGTCGTCTAAGTCCATGGTGCCCAGCGACTTGCACCCTCTCCGTCAGCTCTCGCCTCATCGTCTCACGTCACAACGGTGCCCGCACTCGTCACATACCTGCTGCAGATCACAGCCCCAACGGCATCCTCGGCAGACCGTCTCCGGTGTCAGCGAGGCGCACTTGGCCCGATCCAACCTGCGGCACTCCTTTCCCCTTCTCGAGCTTTTCTCCGGCAGCCCTTTTTGGATCTGCACCTCCAGGGGGGATTCTTAAACTTATCTGGACGCGTTCGGCCGAGCCCGAAAACCCCTCTGCGTAGATGAACTTAAGGTTCAAGCAGGCTAAATGACAGAGCGACCACACCCACATGCTTCGATATTACACCAAAACACACGACTCAGTCCTTTATAATTAACGGCAAAGAGAGTTCCCCCTACACTTTGGTCGGTGCACAACCTATGGAAAACTACGAACGATTGCTCATTGACTGCTCTAGTCTTTTCCAAAACCTGCAAGTAATAGAGCAGGAATTTGAAATCATTCCCAAGGGCAACCACTTTGGCCTCTCTGTAGCCTCTACTGATTTAATTGAGCGGAGAGAAGACTTCGTTGAAGAACTTGTTGATACGGTCGTTGATTGGGTGTTCTCGAAGGCAGAGCAGGAAGATTTTTTCTCCAAACGATCAGGCGAAGGTGATAGCCTAGGACGCATCTCAGAAAAAATCGTCAGGAATGCCAAAAAACGCTTTCGCACTAACAGTGATCCGAATCTTATAAAGGGACAATTTGGAGAGCTGATTCTGTTCTGCTGCCTACAACAGTTATTTAAAGCGGTTCCACTTTTGAGAAAAATGCCAATCACAACTAATCCCAAGTTGGAGCGAAATGGGGCAGACGCCATCCATTACAAAAAGGACGGAGACATTCATTGGTTTTACCTAGGTGAATCAAAATGCTACGCGCAAGATTATGGCTTCGCGAAAGCCCTTGAAGCATCAATAGGCAGCATCCTTGCAGAACACGCCAATCACATGAATGAGATTGAACTGTATGAGACATGTGGATTTCTGGATCCCGAACTTATCGACATAGCCCGACAATATAAAACCAACCAATTGGCCAACACAAAAGTAAGACTAGTTTGCCAAGTAATCTACAACGAGAACAAACTACCAAATCCAACGGAAACTTCAGTAGACCTCGGGGAATATACAAAGCAAGTCATAGAAAAACGCTTCTCTTCTTTTCCCAACAGCACTATTCTTGCCTTCGGCAAAGCCGCTGTTGTTCAGCGAATCACTTATATTGTCTTTCCTGTTAGAGACTTAGAAGGTCTTCTTGAACTATTCCTCAAAACCCTATAGGAGGGGCTATCGTGCACAGTAAATCTCAGGAAGTGTTGCAAAAACTGCTGCAAGTTGAGGCAAAAAAGACTGCGTATCGGTTAGGCTTGCGCAAAGTGAGCAGTCCAGAACCTCTCAGCTATGAATTTGTGAGAAGAGCAATTGGAACCCTTGAAGGACTCGCTAATCTTAATGATGAAAAATCGCGTACAGAGTTCATTGCAATTAGTGCACTGTTGTGGACACTCGCTGCAGACACCTATCAGGGCATTCGGGACCATCTAGTTGTCCTTCTAGCAAAAATTGGGTATTCCCCCTCCAGCTCGATGCTAAACAACTCCGCCAACTCCATCGAGTCCAATGTCTCTGAACTGGAACCACTTCACAGTTTGCTTTTCGAACTGGAGACCTGCGCCTACGACCGAAGATGCACAATAGACGCGCTAGGCCACAGTTTCTTGGTAACAGAATTTCAAAAGAAAGTCTGGGACAAGATCGGCAGTAGCGTCGTCTTAGGCATATCGGCACCCACTTCCGCCGGCAAATCATTTATTCTTGCTCTGGGTAGCCTGTCGCGCGCAATTGACAACAATTTAGATATCTTATATATAGTGCCGACCCTCAGCTTGGTAAATCAGGTTACGAGCGATTATGCCTCGCTTGTCAATAAGTTCACGGAAGAACCCTCCCGAACTATTATCCTCAACTCATTTGCAGACTACCATGACAGTGCGGAGCCGGAGGAACGGCGAATCTACGTAATGACCCAAGAGCGCGCACTCGCTTCTGAGACCAACTGGAAAAGCTATTTTCACCATGGTGTTTTTCTTATTGCAGATGAGATTCAAAATATTGAACGAGCTCTTGACGACGCAAGCGGCGAAAGATCGAGGAGACTCCTTGACGTCTTGACTGATCTTGCAGCCTCAACGCTTGTCACACAAGCCGTCGTCTCAGGCCCTCGTATCAACGATATCGACTTGGTCGCGTCTTCCCTGTTCCAAGATCGCGCAGACGAGGTCACAACCGACACGAGTCCTGTGCTCAATCTCACCTACGCATTGAAGAAAGGCGAGAACTCCGCTCAAATGCACCTAAAATGCGGGGCATTCGATGGGAAAATATCACTCCCACTTGATATCAAGTCGATTCCTGGATATGGAAAGAAACAATACCGGCAAGATATCCTGGACTTCCTAGCAAATCTAGCAAAAAGACTTGGACAAGACACACAAACAATTATCTTCTCACCCACTATTTCAGCCGCGCAAAAAAACGCGGAATATCTTGCGAAACAGTTAGCGACCACCAATAAAAACTGCGATCTCTCCAGTTATCTACGAGCGACCGTTCATCCAGAATACCGTCTCGCTGATTGCGTGCTCCATGGAGTAGCCTACCATCACGGCAAGCTCCCGAAACATGTCAGAAAAGCACTAGAGCATGCTCTAAGTCAGAAGCAAATCCGCCTCGTGGCTTGCACGACAACTCTCCTCCAAGGTGTTAATCTACCAGCCAGTAATATCATTATACGAAACCCGAATCTATTTATACGAAAAATGCCTAACTCCACCGAACTTTCGAGTTATGAGCTTGCAAATCTAAGAGGTCGAGCTGGCCGACTCATGAAAGACTTCATAGGTCGCACTTTCGTTCTAGACGAAGAATCTTTTGATAATTCGGACTCCCACGTTCAAGGCGATCTTTTTGAAGATACTTACAAATCATTGGATACCGATTACGCTAGCATCTTTTTGGCAAATCGTAGTACGATAATTGATTGCGTCGCCACCGATCACCTTGTTAGCGAGAACGCTGAAGCACCAGGCCATATAGCCATCTACATACGCCAGGCCGCCATAAAATATGGTAAAGACTTCAGGGGATACCTGGAGAAACGAGGAATCACTCTTTCCGAAAGTGAAGCAGCTCAGGTAGTGCGCACGTTATCAAACCTCACTATCTCACCTGAAATTTGCGCGCAAAACAGGTATGTGGATCCAATCGCATTAGAACAAATTCTGGCAGATTCGCAGATACCCCGACTACCTGAAAATCCTAATGATTCAAACTTAGCCAACCTGCTTAATGATTTAATACAATACCTGAGTCGACAGAGCTACTACATCCAACGCGTTGAACAAGAACTTGGGAGCAGAATAGTCAGCACCGGAAAACTTCAAGCTTTGACAATGTACGCCTCACAATGGATAAAAGGTCAGCCATTGGCCAAAATGCTCGACAATTCTTTCATCAACTCCAAGCCAGACGAAATTGATAGCGCCATCAGCATGATTGAAGGCAAGGTTGCTTATTCGCTTCCCAATCTTCTTGCGCCAGTTTATGGGGCAAAAGGGGTCGATACGGTAATTTTGACCTGCATGGAAGCCGGATCTTTCAATCCATTCACACGCAAATTAATGGATCTAGGAATTGCGCGAGAAACCGCGCTGAAAATATCCGAAGAGCCGAGAAAACAACTTATCACACCAAGCGACACATATCAAGATCTAGTAAAATTTGTAAAACTTGTCGCACCGTCGCTCGAGAAATGGGATCGTATCCAAATCCCATTTCTCGAGTAATACGTTTTATTCAGGACGTACATACACTTAATAGAACTAACGTGATAACTAACGCCTAACCGCCTGTCATATTAATTTGTCCTTAAGATTGGCAATGCCTCACAAACGCTCAGCAAGAAAGGCGCTAACCATCATGGCAACGGAAAACGAATGCTTTAAAGTAATCGGTCGCTACCTGGCAAACGATCACGATGCATGACATATGGCAAATGGTCTGCGGGCAAGAAGACAGAAATCCCGACAGACTCTCATCTTGGCCTTGTAAAACCTACGTGGAACTTGTCAAAATCAATATCGATTCCAAAACCAAAAGCACCCACATGAATTTTCTCAAGAAAGACTTGAGGAACTACTTGAAGCACCGCGAAAGAAAAGCCGCAAAAAAGCCTAGACTCTAATAGCCGAGGTTCTCCCCGCATCCCAATAGTACGCCAGGGCCAGCATGAGGGGCCAACTGATGGTAATGAGAGATTCCATGAGACCGATCACAAAGAAGCATGCCACAACGACCGTCAGCACCGCTGACGCGAAGTCATGGCGCCCCTGATAGAGTGTGCGCATCGCCAACAGGATGAGGATTCCGTAGAGCACCACTCCCGCCAGACCGCCCGATACCAGCACGTGCAGGAAGAAGTTGTGGGCATTGTTGTAGAGGAAGTCGTTGAAGAACAACCCGAACCTCACCGATGCGCCGTAGCCCAGAAGCAGATGATCCGGCGTCATGAGCGAGAAAACGCCATCCCATACGAAGGTGCGCAGCGTGAACGTAACCGTCTTCCCCAAGACTCCCACGATGATGGGCGCGAAAAGCTCCTGGATCTTCACTCCCATCAGAAGCACGGCCGCGACCACGTAAGCCCCGAAGCAGCTGAATCCGTTGACCGCCGGACGCGTTTTGCGAAACTGCACCGCAACAAACAGCACGGGAAAAAGAGCCAGGGCAACCACTGAGGTGGCCGAATAGGAGACAATGCACTGCACAAGCCCTATGGCGAAAAGCGCGACACTGCGGGCGGAGCAGCGCCTCCCCCGCTGCGCATCCAAGAGCAGCGAGCAGCCAACCGACGGCAGAGCAAGATCGATGGAAGCATTCTTGTGACCGTAGAAATTCGAGGGCTCCCGAGTGCCCGTTACCACACCCTGAGGCCATCCTAGCACTGAAATCGTATTGCAGATCGACAAGACCCCCGTGACGATCAGGATGGCCCAGAGGAGTTCAGTCATGCGATCCCTGTACGCATAGTTCACGAGCAGCACTGACACGAGAAGAGGAGCCCAATCGTAGAAGCATTGTACGTATATCCACGTACGCCCTGCACCTTCGTTGATGAGCGTCGAAAGGAACATGAGCGCCGTTATGGCGATAGCAATGAGCGAGAAGGCATCCTTGCTGCCATGTCGTATGCACAAGCAGACGAGCGCGGCCACCGTCGCCACGCGCCACACCTTGAACAGCCCGGCCACCTCGGGAACAACACCCCGAATAAACCCCGTCGGCTCGAAGAACGGTATCAGCAGAGCAGCGAATAGGAGAACGTATCGCCAGTCCGTTCCAAACGAATTCCGCCTTCGGGGCACGGTGCTGCGACGACGCCCGTCTTTATCCGAGTGTGCCATCAAAGCGATCGCCATGGCCAATGCGCCTTCCCTTGCTCTTATCTTACCTTGCCTGTTAATGATATTGAAGTGTACCACGCCCATCCCCGACCACCTGGATCGCCAAGCAAGGCACGTCGAACAAATCACACGGCATCGTTAGAGCCCGTCGGCACAATCTCGGCGTTGAACAAATCCGCGAAGTCCAACAGGCTCTTCTCGGGCATGGGGCTGTAGGCGGCGAAGTCCGTGTCCGATGCGATTATCTCCATTGCCGCGCAGAAGAGCATCTTATGGCGGCGGGAGCCGAAGGCTACCAGCTTGCCGTGGCTGCCGCAGCGGGGAGGCCGCTGGCCCTCACGTAGGGCGTAGTAGCGGGCAATGCCGTCATCCCGCTGGCCGTCGCACTCGAATTGGGTCAAGGCGCTTCGCGGGCCATCGGGGCCGTCCGTGTAAATCCAGATGTCGCCGCCTTCGGCGAGTCGGCGAATCAGGCGCCGGTCGAGCCGCGTCTTCCAGCGCGGAACCCGGCCGTCGAGCAGCTTGATCGCATTCTCCCGGGCCTTCCCCGTCAAGTGGTCGACGACAATCTCGCCCTTGCCCAAGTCCAGCCTAACGCGCCACTTCCCCACGATCCTCGTATGACGAAGCGCATAGGCCGAGCAGGCCATCTCCCTGACCGACCACCTTAGGGGAATGCTCGCGCCGTCGAGGCGCAACTCAAGCCAGATATCCTCGCTCTCGTCCAAATTGCATGCGAAGTCGAACCGGAAGGAGCGGCCCAGCTTCACCGTTGCCGTCGGACAGCCCTCCACTATCTCCGTCAGCGCCAGGGCATCCGCACTGCCCCCGCGATCGACCTTTCGGGGGCGCCGGCGCAGCAACAATTCCACTCCCCCTTCCCAACCGGCAAAGAACGGCGAGATCAGCGTACCGGATACGTGCAGCTCGCCATCGCGCACGGCAATCCGCGTCAGTGTCGCGCTTGCGCAGCCGTCAGCAAACACGAGGGCATCACCCCTCAACACCGCAAGAGCCCCCGGCGCCACGCGCCAGCGCAATGGCTCGCGGCGCTTCAAGCTCAGTGCGAACAACCGATGCTCCTCCCGCAGATTGGGGTGCCTTAGTATCAGATCGTCATCCACGCACTCCATGAGGTTTCCCAGTCGGCCCAGCGCCCTACCGTAGGCTGCGCCTTCCAAATGCGCGGGCAGCGCGATGCCCGCCTTCAGCTTCCACGAGAGATCGTTCACAAGCAGTCCCTGGATATAGGAAGGCACTTCGTTGCCGTAGCGGCCGAAGAAGTCCTCGAACAGCGCGATGTTGTTGTCGTAGAGGCGCTCCGGCTGGCGCAGGGCAGTGGACGCCCCCTCGTCGCTGCGAATCCACCGGTATTCCGCTTCGGCGCAGAAGCCCAGCTGCATGCTGCGCTGGAGCACGTCGGTGCAGTACTTCTCGTCCTCGTGCACGATAACGCCGTTAGCGGGCGCGAAATCGAAGAGCACATTCCCGTCGAAGCGATTGCGCACGGCCACGTTCATGGTGGCCTGGGCAATCGTGGCGTTCTCCGGAAGCGTCAAATCGTAGATGCCCGTCTCTCGCAGTACATCGTAGCGGTGGTGCAGCCGCTGACGCTTTCCTTCGCGAATCGACACGATGGGGTAAGTGGCCAACTCCACCTCATCTGGGCACGACTCGAAAAACTTCGAGACATTCTCCAGCGTCTCGGGGCTTAAGGAGTCGTCCGGATCAAGGAAGAAGAGGTAGCGGCCACGTGCGGCTCGGATGCCCGCATTGCGCGCCTCGGAGACGCCGGCGTTCGGCTGCGCGACAACGCGTACCCAGGGACGCTCTGCGGCAAAGGCCTCGCAGAGCGCAAGCGACTCATCCGTAGAGCCGTCGTCGATAAGCAAAACCTCGAGATCGCTCTTGCTGATTGTTTGGCGCTCCAGACAATCGAAGCACGCTTTCAAGTGCGAAGCCTTGTTGTACACGGGAACGACGACGGAGGCCGCAGGCTGGCGATCTGAATATGACTCGCGGTCGGTCATTGATTATCCCTTCAACGACTTCTCAAGGATCTCCCGACCGAGCGCGAACTCGATGATGCGGTCCGTCGCATGGCCGTCGCATGCGCCCATGAAGCGGTCGCGGAACTTATCCACCTCGGACGAATCGAAGCTCTCGGCGCTTTCTGCAATCGCCTGAATCACCTCTTCGGTCGAGGTGCAGACGGGGCCAGGGGTGAGCGCATCGTAATCGTAGTAGAAGCCGCGCCAATCAGCGTACTCGTCCTGATCGAAGGCGAAAAACACCATGGGACGACCGAAAAGCGAATACTCGAACACAAGCGAGGAGTAATCGGAGATCACCGCATCTGCGCTGCAGATAAGCTCATTGATGGCGATATCGTGCGTGACATCGAAGGCGAAATCGCGACAGCACTCTGGTATGGCGGGCAACTCGCGCACAAAGGGATGGTGCTTGATGAGGAGCACCGCATCCTCCCCCATGGCACGTTTCATGGCCTCGATGTCAAGGGCAGTTGGCGCTTCCGCATGAGCCACTCGGCCCCGAAAGGTAGGGGCGTACACGATCGCGCGTTTGCCCTTCGCCTCGGGGACTACGGATAGCAGCTTGTTGCGGCTTTTCTTCAAGTATGCCTCGTCGAAGAACACATCGGTGCGACTCACGCCTATCGGCTGCACAACGCCGGGTTCATCCTGCAGCACCATAGCCTCCTCGTAGGCCCATACGACCTCCGGGCTACTCACCGTGACAAGCGAGAGATTCTTGTAGAACGGATGGCGCAGAATCTCATCGCGAGACCCGCCGAAGATGAGATCGGCGGTGCTCATACCCCACTTCTTGAAAGCGCCGCACCCATGCCACAGCTGAACCACCGTCGTTTCCTCTCGCAGTGGCAGGCAGCTTACGACGTTGGAGGCGTCGTTCAGGAAGACGCACTGGGCAGTGGCGAGATCACGGACGGCTTCGATGCAGTTGCGATAATACTGACGCAGCCTAACGCGGGTCTCCCCGAGAGAAATGAATTCGACGTCGAGTTCGGGCACGCAACTCAGACGCTCGTAGAGGACTTCGAAGCTTTCAGGGACAGTCGGTTCCTTGTTTTCCAGAAAGACGACCTTCCCCGGCTGAATGGGCTGCTTGGCCGCGCGGCGGTACTCGCCCGGCAGAATGCGGAAGAGCAGCAGATCCTTTGCCCATTGGCGTATCCGATGAAGCACGGCGCCCTTCGCTCGCGTCAAAAGCGGCTTCTTCTCACTGGTCTCGTTCATCGCTTCCTCGCTTGGATGACTCTACATGTTCCAGCGGATGACCGTCTTGCCCATGGGTTTGCGGATGTCCGCCTCGAAGGCCGCCGAAATATCCGATATTTGCCGGGCCTCGTTCACGCTGCAGACGAGAGCGGCGAGGTAGTCCAGCACCTCTGGATGCTCGTGGTAGAGCCGCACCGTGGCCTCGAAGTCCTCGCGACCGCTGCGGCTGCTGCCGAACAAGCGCAAGCCCTTCTCCAGCACCATGCGGGTGTTGATGGGCACGTTGTTCTCGGAGACGCCGAGCAGCGATACGGTGCCCTCGGGGTTGATGCGGTCGATGATCTGCTCGATAGCGGCGACGGATCCCTCGCCGCCGGCGCATTCGAAGGCGTGATCGACGAGCTCCACGCCGCTCACGTCGTCGACAAGATGCGTCTCGTCCGCGAACGTGAAATCGTGCAGCTTCGATTCGTTGCGACCGAATACGACGATCTTCGTATCAGGGTATCTCGTATGAAGAAGCAGCGAGACGATGTAGCCCATGTTGCCGTCGCCCCATACGCCGATGCGCTCGCGTCGGCCGTGGGCGATTTTGTCGAAGCGGGAGATAGCATGGGTGGCCACGCTCACGAGCTCGGTGAAAGCCGCCACCTCGCAATTCACGTCCTGAGGAAGCAGCACCACGCGCTCCGGCGGAAGAACCATGCTCTCCTGCATGAACCCATCGAAACCGCTGCCGCAGAACCGGCTGGATCGAAGGTAGTTCTCAGCGATAAATTCATCCTGTTCGGTGGGGGCGTTGGGGAGCATGACGACGATATCGCCGGGCTGGAACGCACCCGTGTTATCGCTGACCACACGGCCGATACCTTCGTGGATGAGCGCCATGGGCAGCTTCTTGTCCAGCACCTCCTTGCTGCGCGTCCCCTGATAGTAACGCTGGTCGGCATTGCAGATCGACAGATATGTTGGTCGAACGATGACCTTGCCGGTGGTGTCCTGAGACACGACAACCGGCTCGATAGTTCGGGGGGCTGTGAGGCGATAGACAGTATTCAGCATCGGCTAGGCCTCCAGCATTGCTTCTGCCACGCGCAGATCCTGCGGATAGGTGATCTTGACGTTCGACACGTCGCCGCGCACCAGGGCCACCTTCTTGCCGCGCAGAACGAAGGCCTTGCAGGCGTCGGTGAGAATGGCGCTCTCCTCGGGAGTAAGCGATTCCAACGTTTCGCGCAATTCGCGCATATTGAAGCTCTGGGGCGTCTGGCCTTGGTAGAGCACGCTGCGGTTCGGGATAGAAGAGATGAGCTCGCCGTCGAGACTCTCAACGATGGTGTCGGTGGCAGGCACGACGGTATCGCAGGCGCCATGAGCGAGAGCGGCGGCGATGTTATCCTCGATGATGCGCAGCGAGACGAAGGGCCGCACCGCATCGTGGGTGACGATGATGGAGGCGTCGTCCGCCTGGCACTCGTCCTCGAAGTAGCGGATGGCGTTCATGATGG
The DNA here is from genome assembly GCF_977072305.1 of Adlercreutzia sp. CNCM I-6207. Lineage (NCBI taxonomy): Bacteria > Bacillati > Actinomycetota > Coriobacteriia > Eggerthellales > Eggerthellaceae > Adlercreutzia > Adlercreutzia sp. CNCM I-6207. Next base: position 5,290 of record NZ_CDRVLZ010000024.1, on the reverse strand, counting down.
TGTCGTTGCGCTCGGCGCCACCGGCGATGACGGCAACCTGGCCAGCGTACTGTGGGCAGTGCTTGGCGATGATGTCCTTCGTCTGCTGGATCCACGTTGCCGGCGTGAGCACGAGGATCCCATCAAAGCATCCAGCGGCGCAGAATTTCTCGAGAGTGTGCACAAGAATGGGCTTGTCGCCCAGATAGAAGAACTGCTTCGGCTTATTAGGGTTCCCCATCCGAACCCCCGACCCTCCCGCAAGAATAGCAGCAAACTGCATGTACGCTCCTTTAGTCAACACGCAGCGCCCAAGACGCCACGGACCTTGTTACGTCTGCAATTCTACCATTGAGCCTCAAGCCCACAACGCCGTTCCACGACAGTCGCACATTGCCGAATGTTGTGAAAACTTACGTCAAACGGCCAAGAGTTGTATGTTCAAGCATAAAATGGATGCATCAAGCGCAAAAAGGAGCTCGTATGTCGATTTTGCTATTCCTCGTCCTCGGAATCATCGCCTTTTTCCTCATCAACTACTTGGGGGGAAGGCACATTCAACAATCCTACCAAAACGATCTCTTCGATGGCGAATTCGGAAAGAGCACAGTATTCAATATCGCCTTTCGCATCATTGCCCCCGTCGTCGTCCTCACCCTCTTTGGTGCCCTTTGCTTTTTTGTTGGCCTCCGTTTCCAATTCTCGTGTCTTTTGATCTCTGGAGGAACCTATTGGACCCTTCGCATTTTGGCATGGGTGTCAAAGCGCCGAACCGTTCGCTCTAACCTTGCAATGGTCTTTGCCCAAGCCGCAGTTTCGCTCCTCTTGTCTTGGTATCTGTTTACGGCAATCGGGAATGACCCCTTGCGATCTCTGATTCCTGACGTCGGAGATGTTTCGCTGGAGTTTATCATCCTCGCCATGACCGTGCTGTTTTACATCTTGGCTGAAAGTCCGATGTTCCGAAAAGACCGCTCGCCTAGATCGCCTCTGATGGAAAAGCAGCTATTTGCCATCGACAAGCTCTGCCGAAAATCAATGCCCGAACGATATAAGCAGGATACGGCACTGCTGATCTTGTTCTACACTTTCGCGCTCATCGAGGACACCTATCGACCCTCGTGGATCCGACAAGCCGAGCGAATCGCTTACCATGTTCTCCCCTTCAAGAAACCGGGAACCTTTGGGCTGATGCAGACAACGTCTGACCGTCCGCTTTCAGATGAAGAGAGCATCGCTTGTGCGTATGACATAGTGTCGGATATTTACGATGAGTTCATCGAAACATACCCTGAGTTCACAATTGACCCCATGAATGAAGAAGGACACGCACCCTGTCTGGTTTCCTTCCAAGATGGCTATATCTACGAGTTAGCAGAGATGCTCACGGCGTTAGAGATTCGGTCAAGCACCCTATACGGAAAATACTGTGGAACGTATCTTCTGGACGTATATAGCTATTTCGATGCCGCCAAAGCTTTCGTGCTCCGGCAATACAACATCAGCCGATCCCAGAGCGTCCAAGTTTCACACATCACGACAAAACGATGGGCTTCCTTGGCAGTTAACGGATGGTGTCCTCTGAACCAGCAGAGAGGCTTCGCTTGCCAGGGAGGAGAAGATGCGACGAGGACGCTTGTCGGCAGATATCATCCGGGCGGAGAGAAGCTGCAGTCGCACCTGATGAAGCATGATCTGAAAGGATGTGTTTATTTCGCATATTGGGGCGTTGACGGAACGGTAATCGTGCTTTCCGAGAATTCTAGAGAGGAGGAAGCTTCAACAGTAGCCAAGGAACTCGATATGTCGATCGAATCCATTTCATACCACTTTGAAGAACTCGCCTCAAACCCTCGAGGCTTTCTTGACGCTTCGCTCATCAAAGAGACTCATGGGTAAAACCAATCGAAGCAAACTATCGCGGCATAGCTAGCCGTCCGCCGTATTTTACGAGTGCCATTATTCCCGCACTCCCGAACCACGATGACAATCGATCATTTGCACCATCTTTATTCTACCGATTTAACGGCTTCAAGTGTTTGCGCATCTCTTCATACTCCTGAGTAGCCAGTTGAAGCTCTTCGAGAACACGCTTTCGCAAAGTCTGAAACGAATCCAGCATCTCTTTTGGATCCCCTATCAATAAATGCGCTTCAGAGTCGTCGGTCTGGTCGTCGATGAATATCGAAAAGACGCCACCCCCGCCATCCCGAATCACATATTCCGGCAATAACTTATACGTCTCTTCGATCTCCCCGCTGCAATCTTCGTAGTAGCGAGAGACAGCATCAATGAAATTGCTCGTCAGTTGACAGATGCTTTCGTGAATCGCCGTTACTTCGCAGTAAAACGACAGTTTCACAGAACCACTGCAGACACTTTCGATAATTTTCTGATATATATCAATTCTTTTTTCAAACAACTCTTTATTAGTAAAAAATATCGGATTTCGCAATTGATATAAATCAAAACCAGCATGCTGGCGATCATTATCGTCTGGACAAAGAGAAACTATAAGCTGGCCATGCTGGGCGTGATTTCGAAGAGTGTGAGCCAGCGCATAATTAAAATTGCCGTCGTATTCACGACGAAGATCATCGATAAAGACTTGGGCCTCAGCGTATCCATCCTTTTTGGCTGCATTGCAGAACGCTTCTAGGAACTCAACGAGGTTAACGCCATTGGAAACATAATTCATCGCATAAGCATTGACAGTAATCCTATCATCCATACCCGTACCATTGTCGGTCGTTCCGTCAACGATCCCGCTATCAAACATCAAAATGCCATGAGTCAGTTGCCTATAGTTCCAGAGATATACGTCAAAAAGCTGGTCTACACTTGTCAAAGCGCCGGATAAAAGGATCCACTTCCTCATCACGGGGCCATATTTCGAACCAAAATACCGCCCTTCAGCAACCAACTTCACAATCCAGTCATCTGATTCGTTTGCCTTATAGCTCGTACAAGAATCCATACGAGTTCCATCCTTCCCGATTGGCGACCCTACCGATTTCTCAGGTCTTTTTCATTCCCTCCATGGCATCCTAATCGTTACAGAGCCGCCTCGGCAATCCTCTCCAACTCACTTCGAATCCCCGGGAAGGTTCTCCTCCCCTCTACGTAGTCCGCAGCCTGTATCTGCCCCTGTATTCGAGACAGCAGGCTTAAGTCGCCACTCGCTTTCAGACTCCGCGTGTTACCGACTATCTTGCTTCTCAACTTGTTAGGCGCGACCAATGCACCATCAGGTGCTAGGCAAACACCTGTTACGATCTTGAAATCACCGGGAAGACGATACTTCGTTTTGGATCCCTTCGCCCGGTGTCCATACTTGTGCAGAACGCCATCGACCTCATAGGCGAGTTTTTTCCAGGAGAAGTTGTCCTGTGAGGAGAAGGTCATGTCATCAACATAGAGAGTAAACGTGCACCCGTATGTACGAGCGAGGTCCTCTATTTCCTCGAACATTTTTGCATAGGCAAAGTACGCCACTGCCTGACTTGCCGGACTCCCTGTGGGTATCCCTCCCTGATACGTGCAAATATCTGTCAAGCACTGCGCCACATCTGGCGAGCATTCAAGCCTCTCGCGAAAAAGACGGTACACGTACTCCCGAACGCAGCTTGGGTAGAAAGAGCTGATGTCCATTGTCATAACATAGCCATTAGACCGATGCTTTGAGGCATTGTCCTTGTAAGACTTTCCCTTGGTCGCAGATATCACCCAGTCGGGCTTTTCGATTCGAGCCATCAAATCCCATACTCGACGTTGCCACTTTTTCATCTTGCTGCATGGAGCCTCGATGGTTCTGCTTCCCCCTGAAGACTTCTCTTTGTCAAAAATGTTGTATTCTGAGAAACACTTGACGCGGCGAGAATCTCCCTTTTGCATATACAATAGCTCTTCAAGATCTCGCCTCCTTCCCAGGCGATAGATGGGGCTTCTCTGAAGAGGATATTGTCTGACCGTCTTCTTCATCGGAGGTTCACCGCCATGTTTTCGATCACGGAATTCAGAACCTTAGAGGTGAGCAGCCTCGCCTTGGCCTCATCAGAACCCCCGTCGTATTGCTCTGCCAGCAACATGATAGAGGACAACTTGATGCCAGTCACATCGGCATAGCGCTCCAAAATTCGCATGGTAGGCTGCTTCGTGTTGTTTTCGATCTCGGACAGATAGCTTCTGGATATACCCAGCATAGAGCTCATCTCCGAAGCAGAGTAATCGAAAATGAGACGTATTCTCCTCAAGGCAGTACCGATCATCTCGTCCTCGTTTCTTTGAACGTTCACGAATGCCAGGCAGGCCTTTACCAAAATCGAAGCTCTACGAGGAAAACAGGTTCTTCATGGCCACCACGATTCTGATAATCGCAACGAGCAGATCGGCTCTATTTAAAATAAAGCGCGCTACTCGGGCACGAAGCGAGACTCGCTTGCCCTGCCGTTCCTCCCCTTTCGTCTCGGTGCTTCCTGTAGTAGGTCCGCAGATTCCCATGAATCGCTCCCTTCCGCCTCGCACGACAATACTTTATTCGCGAGGCCTCCCAGAGAAGAGAGGGGTCCACAAGAAGCGGCCTACCCGGCTTTCTGCGCTCCGCGCGCTCCCAGCGCGGAGCGCCGGGCGGTGTGCACGAAGCAGTGGCTGGGGCAAAGCCCCACGGGCGTCAGAGACGCCCCAATGGATGGGAGCCGACCCGTCATAGGTGACGACCTTGATTGGGAGTATAACATATCATTTCGCTATTTGCGACAAAATTTCGCAAGTAGCATACAATGGCAGGGTTGCCCCCGTTCCCCGTTCGAGAGCGTTCACATATTTTGATCCACAAGCTGATCGAAAACACTAGACTTTTAGTCAATGGTTCTATAACATTTCGTCGATAAGAAAAGCTCATGCCAGAGCTTTATCGGCCCCGAGCGCCCGCGTTCGGGGCCGTTTTTCTTGAATACATTTCCGTACGCGACACCGAGCGCTCCATGGTACATCAATTCTGACAGCCTCCCATGACGGCATCTTTTTCATATTCGAAACGCAAAACCGAAGGAATCGCATGACCAAAGAAGCGCTCATTACCAACGTTTCTTGCAACCTGCAGAAGCAAGCCGGGATCGCTTACGCCATCGGAATCGAGAACGTACGCATACCTTTCTATCAGGCACCCTCCGACTTCTTTTGCGAAGAATACACGACACTTTGGAGGAAGCACGGTACTGTCAATAATCTTGCGCAAATTCCAGCAGGCGACCGCCAGCCGTCGGCATGATCACTCGTCCAGCAGCGACACGTCCAGATACCTCCTCGACCC
>NZ_CDRVLZ010000023.1:0-35225 GCF_977072305.1 Adlercreutzia sp. CNCM I-6207 | reverse complement strand
CTGACGCACCTGGAGTCGCATCCCTTCCTGAGCCTGGCCAACCGCGTCAGCATCGGGGAGAGGTACGGCTATATGTCAATGGTGGTTTAACAGCGGGTCTTTGGGTTCTCAAACACGGAAACAAAACCATTACCATGTAAGTCTCCTTTTGCTTGCGCCCCCGCACACCTGCATAATAGCGTCTATGGAAAAATCCGAGACATACCGGCTGAAGCGGCTTTGGCTTTTGCTGCCCGGCGCGGCCGCGCTTGTGCTGACCTGGGTGGCGAGCGCGAACCCGTCGCTGACCGAGGCGCGGTTCTCGCGGGGCGTCTACCCGTGGCTGTCGTCGGCGTGGGGGTTTCTGCCGTCGCTGGCGCCGTTCTCGGTGGCGCAGTGGGTCGTGGTGGCGACACTCGCGTTCTGCATCGGGTGGCTCGGCTTCTACCTCGTCGCCTTTGTACGTGGGCGCAGTCGGCGACGTTTCGTGCTGTGGCGCGCGGTCGCCACAATGTTTGCCGTGCTATCGGTGGCCTACTGCATCTTCGCCCTCATGTGCGGGCTGAACTACTACCGCTACACCTTTGCCGAGGACGCCGGATTCGAGCTGAGGGAATCTTCCACTGCAGAGCTGACAGCGCTCTGCGAGAACCTGGCCGCTAACTTGAATGAGACGCGCGCCGAGGTAACTGCGGCGGCTGTCGCGATCAATGAATCGGAGCCGAATGGCGGCGACGCGACGACGGGCGCCGAAGGTACCGCCCGAACCGATGCCGATGCGGCCGCGATTCCCGACGAGTACGCCGAATCCCGCGGCGGCTTCTGGACCTACTCCCACGAGACCGTCGCGAACATGGAGGCCCTGGCCGAGCGCTATCCGGCGCTCGCCCGTCCGTTGTACTCCCCTCCCAAGCCCGTGCTCTTCTCGGAGCTGATGAGCTACGCCGACATCGCCGGCATGTACTTCCCCTTCACCGTGGAGTCGAACATCAACGCCGACGGGCCGTTCTTCACCATCCCCGCCACCATGGGGCACGAGATGGCCCACCAATGCGGCTTCATGCGCGAAGACGAAGCGAACTTCATCGGGTACCTCGCCTGCAAGGACGCAAGTGACCCGCTGACACGCTACAGCGGCTACTCGCTCGCCTACGACTACGCGCTCTCGGCGCTCGTCAAGGCGGATCGTGACACAGCCGTGACCGTAAACGACAAGCTGTCGGAAGAGGTGAAAGCGGATCGTCGCGCGCGCTCGGAATACCTGCGACAGTTCGAAGGTCCTGTAGCCGAAATGTCGAACGCCGCCAACAACGCCTACCTGAAAGCGAACCAGCAGCAAGATGGCACTAGAAGCTACGGCCGCATGGTTGATCTGCTGCTGGCCGAGGCGCGGCAAGAGGCCGAACAAGCGCAAGATCCTTCGGCGTAGCGCCCGCGTCGCAATACTCCGACTGCGGCGCCCGGCGACTGCGACACTCCGGCAGTCGCGTCACCCCGGCGGCGCGACGAGCAGCGACCCGGCAAAAACGCGAGCCTTCGGGCGCAGGAGCGCACAGGGCCTGAAAAAGCGAGGGCTCCCGGACATTGGAACATGCCCGGGAGCCCTAAGCGCTGGGGAGGGTTGCAGAGACTGCGTTTACCGCATCGTGAAATCGAGCGAGGCCGACAGCGGCGACACAACCCCGTCAGCCGTTCGCGCACGGGCGATCATATGGTAGTCGCCCGGCTGATCGAAACTGGTCGTAAAGCTCCAGTTGACCCACTTGTCTGCCGTGGCGCCGTCGGTCGGGCAGCTCGTCCAGGTATCTCCGTCATCGAACGAGAACTCAATCGCGGCAATAGGGCTACCCAGATCGTCAGCAACGCCCTCGAAGCTCACCTGATCACCGACGGAGAACGTGCTCTCCTCCGCCTTGTTGGCTATCTCGATCTTGTTACGGTAGGTGGGCTCCACCCCCTGCACCTCGGGCTCTACCGCCTCGCGCGTCAGCGAAATGTCCACGATATTGCGCGTGAAATAGTGGGCGACCGTCTCGGGCATCCACAGCTGAAGGGACGAATCGGCCGTCGATTTCAGCTCCTGGCCGTTCACCTGGTACACGAGCAGCGCATTCTTCTCCAAAGCGTAGCGCAGCGGCAGCGGCTGACCGAAGCCGTCGGCGCCGTAGGCCGTTACCGTATTGACGCCCTCTTCCAAATCGGCCATCTCCACGACGCTTGCCAGCGGCACGCCAACCACGTAGGCTTGCCCAAACGGCGAGCCCGTCATGCAGGAGCAGCCCATGAGAACGCCCTGCTCGTCATCAAGCTCGGAGACATCCACCGAGAACGTCTTCTGGATATCGCCCGATACGTTCACGAAGAAATTCGCCTGGCCTTCGCCCGCATCAACGAGCTCCTGGGCCGGCTTCGAGCACATGGAGAGAATAGCCGTACCGAACACGTTGAACAGCTCGTCGTTCGGCGTCGTCCCTTTCTGATTGAACTCGAACGCTCCCTGAACGTTGGCAATGCGCGTGTAGCTGTCGTCCAGCAGGTTGGCCAGCTCGGCCGAGATGGTGTAGGCGCCCTCTTGATGCACAACGCCTGTCGGCGACAAGGGCTCGTCGGCCTGTGCCGGAGCAGGCTTAATGCCGTTCGAAAAACCGGCCACCGCCCCCGACGCCAGCAGCAGCGCGCCCATAGCGCTCGAGGCTATTTTCTGAGATCTCTTCATCGCGATCGTTCCCCTTCTAGTTCTGGCCGCCTGCCGCCGCAGCGCGCGGGGGCACGAGGCTCGTCGTCTCCAGCACAACCGTGTCCTCCTTGGAGGGGAGCACGTCCTTGGCATTCACGAGCACCGTATGGGTCTGCTTGCTCTCGCTGCCTTCTGCCGTCGTTGCGCGCACAGTCAGCCGATAGGCACCCTGCTCGGGCGGCGTCCACTGCAGATGCCACCACACCACGCGATTCGGGTCGGTGTCGGCCAGATCGAAGGCCGTCCACGTCTCCCCTCCGTCGAAGGAGAACTCCATCTGGGAAATGTGCTCGTTGTAAGCGTCCACGTAGCCATGGAAGTCGAAGGGCTTGCCCGACTCAATCACAAGGCCTTCCGGCACATCGAGAATCGTCGCGTTCGGTCGGTTCACAATGACGCCGTTCTCATCGAACCAGCCGTTGGGGCTTCCGTCGTAATTCTCGGCGCAGTACTTCGAGTCGCCGAAATCGGGCGGGCAATCGTCGGCCACGGTGTAGGCGTTGATCTGCTTGGAGAACACCTGGGCGTCCACGCCCTCAACCCAGTTCGTGCACGGATATCCCTGCTTGGCGCCCAAAGGCTCGCCGTTGATCTTGTAGACGAGAAGCGCCTCGTTGGCATTCAGCTTATCAAGGGAGAACGAGCGCCTCGAAGAACCATCGGCGCGCATAGCGCGCACGCCGTTGGCTCCGTCGGTGATACCGCCGGCCTTCTCAACAAGCCAGCTGACGGGAATGCCCGTGATCTTGACGTTCGAGATGCCGCCACCGCCGACCATATTCCAGCTGCAGACGATCTTCGAAGTCTTCTCGACGACCACGCCAGCCTTCTCGGCCTCGTCAACCAGCTCCTTCAGGGTAGCGGTATAAGGGGCCTTGACCAGACCGTCGATGGTGATCTCCCAATTGTCGAACAGGCTCTGGGGCAGATTGGTTCCCAGCACACCGGCACCGTGGCGCATCTGGTCGTAGTAGGCGTGCATCCACTCGAACGAGAAAGCGTTGTCCTGGGTCGTCTCCTGCTCGAAGCTGAAGTCGACGTCGCCCAGATCCTCGCTTGCGATATTGTTCACGCCCCACAGATGATCGTACTTCACCAGGTCCCACATCTCCATGCCCTGGCCGTTGTCCGTGGCATTGTGGCAGCTGTTGCAGTTCCCGCCGTACTCCTCCGCGAACTGCACCTTATGGCGCGCACCGAAGTGGACGGCGTGCATAAGGGTGCCGAATTCCATGTTCTTCTCCATGTAGCCCGGCGCCCAGTGGTGGCAGTTGATGCACTCCTGCACCGTGAGGTTGCTCTTAATGTCGTCGTTCCAAACCTGAGTGTGCTCGAACGCCATGTTCTTGAGCACCGAGCCCAAGTCAGCATGGCAGGAACCACAGCCCCGATTGTCGGAGTCGAGCCAGTAGGTGTTGTAGGAATTCGTATTCGCCTGCGTCTGCCACGCGCCGGAAGCCAGACCGTACTCGGTGGGCGTCCGCTGCACCATGCGGCCGTCGGGCAGCGTGCGGACCTCGGGCGAATACTCCTCGGCGACCATATCCCAGCGATCGTAGAGCTGGTCGATGTAGTCCTTGCCGAGGAAGGCGTCCTCCCCGATGTCCCCGTGGGTCGTTCCCTCCGCGCCAGCGATGACCGCGAGCTCGTCTTCGGTGTATTCGCGATCCTTTCCGCTCTGTGACTCCTCGCCAGACGCTTCGGCTCCCGCATCCGCCGTGGCATCGGGCGTCGGCGCCTGGGGCGCGCACCCGGCGACCGCGCCGAGCCCGAACACCAGACAGATCGTCAAGACCGCCAGCATTCTCTTTGCTGCCATTGTCTCTCCTTTCCTTCCCTTTCCTCTCTTTAAACCCATCCCGACACAGATGGGCACGCCGCCGGATCCTTCCGGCAACCGGCGACATCCTATCGAGAAGGAGGCGAAACCGCATCGGCCCAATGGTCGATTTGGCGTCAATCAGGCCCTTTTCCAAAAATCAGCCCCTATGGCCGATGGACAAAAAACTCTTTTCTGAGCTGGTGATTCTTTGATCTTTGATCAAATGCGATCTTATCTTCGCCTTTTTCAGAAGACTCGCCGAGGAAATTTTGGCTACAATGAGAGCGCATTTGCCGAGCCCATCGGGGAAGGGCCGTATTCGTTCAAATAGAAGGAGGGGAAATGGCCGAGAGCCCACGCCGGCGCATTCTCGCGCACGTCAGGCTAGCCGACATCTGTTGCGTCATCGGACTGGCGCTGAACTTCATGTGGTGCTCCCTCGAAGGCCACGCCCTGCGGTTCGCCGAGACAGCCGCGCAGTTCCAGTTCCCCCTTAACCCTCGCGGATTCTGGCTCATGGGCTTCTGTCTGCTCGCCCTGCTCTATCTCGCAGTCCCCCATTGGCTGAAGCGCTGGGAAAACACCTTGAAGGGCATCGTCCCGCTCTGCGGAGCCGCCGGAACGCTCGCCTTCGCCACGGCGCCCCTGCAGTCGGCCGTTCCGCCATTGGCCCTCGGCCTCGCCGGCCTCGCCGTCTCCGGACTCGGCTACTTCTGGTTCGCCTCGCGCTGCTTCACCCTCATGGCCCGTGCTCGCTCGATCATGGCCATTGCCTGGGCCATCGTCGCCGCCGCGCTTTTGAAGACCTTCCTTTTGCCCGTTGCAACCGATCTGCTGGATTCCGAGGCCCAGGTAGTCTTCGCCTGCGCCATTCCCATCTTGAGCTCGTTGCTTCTTTGGATCGCCCAGCTTTCCCTTGGCGTCACCGCAGTATTCAGTCTCGCACGCCCCATGCGCGCGGGAAGGCTCTCCCTTCCGGCCCAGCGCAACTTCATACTGCTGCTCATTCTCAGCGCCTTCCTTCTTGCCACCGTGCGTCGACTCAGCTTCTGGGGAACATGGGGCGAGACCTCAACGTTTTCCATTGCGCCCTTATGGGGCCTTCCGGAGCTGGCCATAATGGCGGCATGCCTCGCCGCTTTCGTGTGGGGTGCCTTTGCGCGCACCGCTTCCCTTCCCGTGGCCTTCCGGTTCCAGCCCGCCATCGTGGTAGTGGTCACGGGCCTGTTCATTGCGGCTATGGCCCAACCCGCCCAGAACGTGCTTGTGAGCACAGCCGCGGCCATCATCATCCACGTCGATGAGGCCTGCGCCTACCTCCTTTTCTGGACCGTCGTCGCGCTCTCGCTCGACACGCTCGACATACCCCCGTTCCGCGTGCTCGGCATCGGCGGCCTTATTTACGCGGGAAGCTCCCTTATCTGGGTGGCCGCCGGAAGTCATATCGCCGACATGGGCGGCGCCTTGGTGACCTTGGCCGCCTACGTCGGCATTATGGCCCTCATGTGGTACACCTACCGCGAGACCAAGATCAGCACCGACGAAAGCGGTCGCCACGAAGACGGATACTCGCCGCAGGTACCGAATACCGACAGAGGCAGGGAGGAGCTCGAAGATCCCGGCAGCATCACCGACTCCATCGCCGAACGATGCGAGGTGCTCTCGGAGCGCTACCATCTGACGCATCGGGAGAAAGAGGTGCTTTCCCTGCTCGCTCAAGGACGCACGCGCGCTTACATTCAGGAAGAGCTGGTGCTCTCCGTCAGCACCGTAAAGACCCACATTTCCCATATCTACGCGAAGCTCGGCGTCCACGATCGTCAGGGAGTAATGGACCTGGTGCTGAAGAAGGAATCGGACGATTCGGAGGCGTCGCCCCGCGCGCTTTAGGACTCCTTTTTACTCTCCCCTCAAACGGGCGCGGAAAAGGCCGTATTCCAGGGAATCGACGAGCGCGTTCCAGGAGGCCTCGATGACGTTTTCCGAGACGCCCACGGTGCCCCAGGTATCAACGCCGTCGGTGGCGGTGATGGTCACCCGCGTGATGGCATCGGTGCCTTGGGACTCGTCGAGCAGGCGCACCTTGTAGTCCGTAAGCTCCATGGCCGCCACCTGCGGGTACGACTCCAGGATGGCCATGCGCAGCGCGGCGTCGAGCGCGCCCACGGGGCCGGCGCTCTCGCCCGTGGCCACGAAGCGCCCCTCCCCCACGTGAATCTTCACCGTGGCCTCGGACAGCGCGTCTTTGGCCAGGGCTCCCGTGTCCTCGCGGTCGTCCACGATGACGCGGAAGCTCTCCAGGGTGAAGGCGGGCGCGTACAGCCCCAGATGGCGCATGAGCAGAAGCCCCAACGAGCCATCGGCCACCTCGTAGGTGAACCCGGCCGCCTCCCGCGCCTTGATGTCGTCGAGCACGGCCTGCACGTCCACACCGGCCGCCGCCAGGTCGAACCCGAGGTTTTTCGCCTTCGCGAGCAGCGAGGCCTTCCCCGCCAGCTCGCTCACCACCGTGCGGCTCGCGTTGCCCACCGCCGCCGGGCTCACGTGCTCGTAGGCGGCGGGAAACCGCGCAATGGCGCTCGCGTGCAGGCCACCCTTGTGGGCGAAGGCCGAAGAGCCGGTGTAGGGATGGTGCGCCGGCACCGACACGTTGCAGAGCTCGGCCACGTACTGGGCCACGGACGTGAGCTGGGTGAGGCTGTGGCCTCCCACACAGCGTGCGTCCATTTTCAGCTCCAGATCGGCAATGACCGTGAGCAGATCGGTGTTGCCTACGCGCTCGCCGATGCCGTTCACCGTGCCCTGCACGCTCGTGGCGCCGGCGCGCACGGCCGCGAGCGTGTTGGCCACCGCGCAGCCGGAGTCGTTGTGACAGTGGATGCCGAAGGCCTGGTTCGGGAAGGCGGCGACTGTGGCCGCGACGATCTGCTCCACTTCGAAGGGCAGCGCGCCTCCGTTGGTCTCGCAGAGGTCCACCGAGTCGGCCCCCGCATCAACCGCCGCCCCCACGCAGGCCAGGGCGTAGTCGCGGTTCGCCTTGAAGCCGTCGAAGTAGTGCTCGGCATCGAATACCACATGCCGGCCAGCCGCCTTCAGATGCGCCACCGACTCGCCGATCATGCGCAGGTTCTCCTCGAGCGTCGTCTGCAACGCGCGCTCCACCTGAGCGTCCCACGTCTTCCCCACGATAGTGACCACCGGCGCCCCGCACGCGATGAGGTCGGCCAGTCCGGGGTCATCGGCCGCCGCTACGCCCTTCTTGCAGGTGGAACCGAAGGCCGCGATTTGGGCGTGCTCCAAATCCATGGCCGCCACCTCGCGGAAGAACGCCACGTCCTTGGGGTTCGACGCAGGGAAGCCGCCCTCGATGTAGTCGATGCCGAACTCGTCAAGGCGCCGCACGATGGCGAGCTTGTCGGCCAGCGAGAGCGTGATGCCCTCGCATTGCTCCCCATCGCGCAGGGTGGAGTCGTAGGTGTAGATGCGCGTTGCGGTCATAGGTGCCTCCCGAGTCTCTGGTCGGGTGCCATTATAGCGCCCGCAAAGTCATCCGCACGCTTTCACCTTCCCGATACAGTTGAGGCCCCCGTTTTCGACCACCTAACCTAGAACCTTCTCGAAGGCGATGCGCGGGGCGCCGGCCTCGGGGCCTTCCGTCAGCGTGATGTCGCCGCATGGGATGAAGCCGAACTTCTCCACCGCCCGGCGCATGGGAGCGTTGTCGGCATGGGTGTCGATGCGCACGGAAACCATGCCGTCGGCAGCCGCCTTTTCGCAGGCAAAGGCGAAGAGCTTTCCAATGATGCCGCGACCCCGACAGACCGGATCCACGGCGCAGCGGTGCACCGTGGCGTAGGGGCCGTCGGTCAGCCACTCCCCTTCCAGGGTCTCATAGGCGGCCTCGGGCTCATCGGCGTAGCAGAACACGGCCACCACGCGTCCCTCGTCCATGGCGACGTAGGCAGCACCTGCCGCCACGTCGGCCTCCCAGGTGCCCCGGTCGGGATAGCCGCACTGCCACTGATCGATACCCATAGCGGCCATGTTAGCCCGGGCCTGCTCGGTGATAGCGACCACGGCATCCACGTGCCCTGGTTGCGCAACAACGATGTCCATGAGCACCTCTTCTCTCGTTTTTGACAACTCCCGTGATTTTCTGCCCATTGTATCGCCTCTCTTCCCTAGCTCGCGTAACGGTTTGGGCAAGGAGGGGGTCGGGGCGCTTGGAGCGGAGGCGCCGCGACGTACAATCGCCGCGGGAAGCGCGTCCGAAATCGGCGAGAGTCGGACAGACTGCTGAGGTACACCCGACAGGAGGTCGCCATGAAGCTCGTTCCCGTGAAGCAGGCCCAAGCCAAGTTCTTCAACGCCCCGGCTGACAAGGGGCTGAAGTCGCTCACTCTGGCGACGTTCAAGAAGGACCGCTCCCTCATCCTCGAGCGCGATGGAGAGGGCTGGTTCCTCGTCGAGGACGGCTTCGAGAAGAGCCGCTCTCCCCTGCCGCCGGGCGCTGCCGGCAAGCGCCTGCTGAGGGAGGCCTTCAAGCGCGAGTTCCCCCGCAGCGCCAACGCCTATTTGGCAGAGGTTCGCTAACGCTGGCGCCCCGCTCAGTCGCCGAAGCACCCCGAAAATGCACGAGATCTCGAGTTATAAGCGTCCAATCCCGCCGATGAAGACCCGCGTTCCGAAAAGCTATCGAGAAATGCCTGCTCAGCGAATTGGAGCCGATTTGCATGCCTTCAGTTCCGAGTCATTCGCACCCTCGGGACGCTTACAACTCGCGATCTCGTGCATTTTCAGGCAGTTCGTCGCCCCAAGTTCCAAACCTCCGGATATCGACACCGGTTCGCGACACCCGATCCTCCAAAGGCAGTCGCGCGGATCCGATACCAGCTCCAGAAAAGGCCGCCCTTCGGTGTTGCCGCACGATTGCCATGCGTGGACCGCTTAATGGATTATTCATCGGATTTGAGACGAAAGCCTTGAGGATTGGGGTATAATCCCCTCTGCCTCTGCGGGTGTAGTTCAATGGTAGAACTCCAGCCTTCCAAGCTGATAACGCGGGTTCGATTCCCGTCACCCGCTCCAGAAATGCCACGGCCCCGTCACTGCGACGGGGCCGTTTTCTTTTCTGGTGCGCCCAGTAGGAATCGAACCTACAACCTACGGATTAGAAGTCCGTTGCTCTATCCGTTGAGCCATGGGCGCTTAACGTTCGCCGGGGTCGCCCGGTCGCAAGCCATTATAGCGCATCTTCTCGCGCGGCAAACCTCGGAGATGAACCCGCGCCCTCAGCGTTCGAAAGCGCCGCTATTCGCAGGGGCAGCCCTTCCCTACCCCCACGTCTCGCGCATGTAGGCCCAGCGCTCGTCGCGGGCGCGCTCGATGAGGGCGAGGTCGGCTTCGTCGTCGGCGGAGAAGCGGCCCTGGCGGCGCAGGTAGGGCTCGATGGGTTTGAACTGCTTGGGGTCGCGGTTCAGGCGGAACGTGCCGCCGGGCGTCCCCGTGAGCGCCGGGCCCTCATACTCGGCGAGGTACCACAGGCCCGTATCCACGATCTCCTTCGCCACGTCTACCATGTCGGCCGAAGGGAAGCCCCAGCCCACGGGACACGGTGCCATCACGTGGATGAAACGGGTGCCCTTGATATCGCGCGCTCGTTCCACTTTCTTGATGAAGTCGTTCAGATACCCCACCGAGGCCGTGGCCGCGTAGGGGATGCGGTGGGCCGCCACGATGTCGAACAGGCTCTTCTTCTGCGTGAGACAACCGTGCTCGCGCTTTCCGGCCGGTGTGGTCGTGGTGGAGGCGCCGAAGGGGGTGAGGCTCGACTTCTGGATACCCGTGTTCATGTAGGCCTCGTTGTCGTAGCAGATGTAGAGCACGTCGTCGTTGCGGTCGATAGCGCCGGAGAGCGCCTGCAGGCCGATGTCCGCCGTGCCGCCGTCGCCGGCGAAACCCACTACGATGACGTCCTCGGGCGCCGCCCCCTGGGCACGCAGGCCCGCCTCGATGCCCGAGAGCACCGCCGCCGTGGCCGCAAAGGGCGTGATCATCGCGTTGTTGCCGAAGGCCAGCTGCGGGAAGTTGAAGCCGGTGGCGCTCATGCAGCCGGCGGGCAGCGCCGCCACCGCATGGGGGCCGAGCACCTTGAGCGCCTGGCGCACGGCCAGGGCGCCTCCGCAGCCGGGGCACGCCTTGTGCCCATAGAAGAACTCCTCGTCGGTAATGGTGCGCGCGTTCACCGTCATCGCTGCTCCTCCTCTCCCTCTTCGATGCCGAGGAAGACGACCTCACCCGAGGCGCCCTCCCCCGCTGCCAGCGCTTCCAGGCGCGCGAAGGCGCCGCGCATGGCCTCGCGGCTGATGTCGTCGCCGCCGAGGCCGCCGATGAAGTTCGCGCTCGGTCGCGCAACGCCCGCACGGGCGAGCGATGCCAGCACATTCGCGTACACGGTGCCGGTGCCGCCGAAGGAGATGTCCTGCTCCAGCACGCCCACGGCGCCCGCGCCGGCCAGCGCTCGGGCGAGCGCGGCATCGGGCATCGGCCGCAGATAGCGGATGCGCAGCACGCCGGCCCGCTTGCCCTGCGCCCGCAGCTCGTCGGCTACATCGCGGGCAAGGCCGGCCGCCGAGCCCAGCGTGACGAGCACGAAATCGGCGTCCTCGCAAAGGTAGGCGTCCACCATGCCGGGGTAGGTGCGACCGAACACCTCGGCAAAGCGCGCCTCCACCTCTTCCACCACCGCCTCGGCGGCCAGCATGTCGCGGTGGTGCCAGTACTGGTAGTAGCGATTGAACTCAGGCCCCGCCGAGTAGCCAATGTTCACGGGGTTCTCGAAATCGAACTTGTTGGCCGTGCGGTAGGGAGGCAGGAAGGCGTCGGCCTCAGCGGCGGCGGGCACCTCCACCGACTCGTAGGTGTGGGTGAGCGCGAAGCCGTCCACGTTCACCATCACCGGCAGGCTCACCCGGGGATCCTCCGCCACGGCATAGGCCATGAGCGCCAGATCGAGCGCCTCCTGGTTGTTCTCGGCATACACCTGGATCCAGCCATGATCGAGCAGCGACAGCGAGTCGCGCTGGTCGCCGTAGATGTTCCAAGGCAACGCGAGGGCCCGGTTCGCGTTCATCATCACAATGGGAAACCGGCCGCCCGAGGCGTAGGTGAGGCACTCGGCCATGTAGAGCAGCCCCTGGGACGAGGTGGCCGTGAACGTGCGCGCACCCGTAGCGGACGCGCCGATGGCGGCGGAGAGCGCCGTGTGCTCGCTTTCCACGTGCAGGTACTCGCAGGCGAGGCTGCCGTCCTCGACCATGGAGGCGAGCGCCTCCACGACCGTGGTCTGGGGCGTGATGGGATAGGCGGAGATCACCTGGGGCCGGGCGAGCCGCACCCCCTCGGCGAAGGCCTCGTTGCCGGAAAGGAACTTCCTCATGCTAAGCCTCCCTTCCCAGTGGGGGTTTCGGGAATCTCGATTCGCTCAGACAGTCCTCGCTTTGGGGAACAGGACATTGAGTCCTGTTCCCGTCGCTGCGGAACTCGCTCGGTCGAGACACCCGAAACCCCGGCAACGCCACTCGAGGGCGAGGTCTCATCCAGGGTCTCGGCCGTCTCAGCCGCCCCTTCGTTCTCGCCGGCGCGCTCGTCCACCATGGCGATGCAAGGCACGGGGCATACCTTCGCGCACACGCCGCAGCCCTTGCAGAAATCGTAGTCGACGACGACGGCCACGCACACTCCCTCGTCGTCGCGCACCTTCGCGATGGTGCCGTCGGGACAGTACATATAGCAGTTAAGGCAGAGCGTGCACTGCTCGGCATCGATGACGGGCCGCACGCTGCGCCACCCAGCGTTCACCGAGGTGAGGTGCCCCGCCTCAAAGCAGGTGGAGCGGGCGAACTGGCTCGGACGCGCGGCGAGTCCTTCGCGCAACGTGGGCGTGAAGGGGCGGCGGCTCTGACTAGCAATCGCGGACATCGAAATCCCTCCCCTCTCCCTCGACGAGCATCTCGGCGGCCAGCGAGAACATAGCGTCCTTCTCGGAAAGCACGGCGGTCACATCCGTCGCCGCCTGCTCGGCGGCCACCAGGTCGCGCGTGGCGGCGATCTCGCGGGAGGCCACCTCGGCGAAGGCGGCATCCACGATGCGTAAGTTCTTCGCGTGCAGCTTCTCGGGCATGGTGGCACAGATGCCGGCATGGATGTCCTCGATGGTCACGGCCGCCGTGAGCGCGGGAATGGCCCCGAGAAACACCGTGTTGGGAATGGGGCGGCCGAGCACGGCAGCGGAAATGCCATCGGCGTCGATTCCCAGAATGCGCGGGTCGTCAAGGGCCCGCTTCGTGTTCAGCAGCATGAGGCCGCCGGGGGCGAGCTCGTCCTCCCAGCCGTCTTCCACGAGCGTCTCGTCCAAATAGATGACGAACGCGGCCCGATGCACGGCGCTGCGGTCGCCGATGGGAGCGGTGTCGATCTTCGTGAACGCCCGCATGGGGGCGCCACGCCGCTCGGGGCCGAAGGTGGGGAACGCCAGCGCGTAGGCCCCGGCCGACAGCGCCGCAGCCGCCCCCAGGCACCGGGCCGCCGTAAAGGCCCCCTGCCCACCCCGGGCATGCCAAATAAATTCCAGCACGCTACCTCCTCTTCAACAAAATGGGCGACCGCTTGATCGCCCATTGTCGCTCAATCTCCTTTTTATTTTACGCCACAGGTAGTTCGTAACGTCAGCGAGGTTTCGACTGGTGCCTGCAATTGACTTGAAGCGCGGCCGAACGGCCTTCGGGCCGTGAGGGAAAGCGCTGAATGGCAAGGGCAGGTGCCAGTCGGAACCGCAGCGTCGGCTCGTCCGTTCGTCCCGTCAGGGCGAACGGAACCACCACCTTCCCTATCGGTTGGCATAGTAGTCCAGGCTGCGCTTCAGGTGGCTTACGAAGCGCTCGCCCATGACGGACAGCTCGCGGTTGTCGGCGGTCACGTAGCCCAGGTGCAGCTTGAGGTCGGTCTCCAGCGGAATGGTGGTGAGCGCGCTGCCGTCGGTGATGCCCACGAGGATGCCGCTCGTCACCGTGTAGCCGTTGATGGCCATGATGAGCTCGGTGAGAGAGGCGCGGTCGGTGCAGGCCACCTTCTTGGCGCGCGGCACCTGCGAGAGGGCCTCCTCAAAGAAGGCGATGGGCGCGTCCTCGCCCTGGTCGAAGTACACGTAGGGGAAGTCGGCCAGCTGCTCCAGGGTAAGGCTCTTCGCGTTCACGAAGGGGTGGCTTGACGGCAGGGCCACGAGCGGCGCGGAGACGGCCAGCTCGTGGAAGGCAAGCCCCGCCTCGGCCAGCGCCTCGTTCAGGGCGCTTTCCGTCTCGGAGGTCTGCATGATAACGCCCAGCTCGGCAGCCCCGGAGGCCACGTCGTCGATGACGCCCTGGGTCGTGCGGTCTAAAAGCGCGTAGGAGAAGGCGTCGCCGCCGGCCGCCAGGATGGTGTGGGCGAAGGACTGCACGTCGAACAGGTAGTGCTGCCCGGAAATGGCGAAGTCGTAAGAGGTCATGTAGGTTCCCTTCTTCGGTGGGATCTCTTCAAATGGAATGATACCCGATGGCCGGACGAAAACGCCCCGCCCGGCCATCGGTTTGCACGTTCGTTGCCTTACTTCGCGCTGCCGCGCTCGTCGATGAAGCGGCTCGCCTTGTGCTCGGAGGACGTGCCGAGCTTGCCGGCGTCGTAGACGATGACGCGGGCCGGCTTCACGCCGGTGTGGGCCTTCAGCGCCGCCGTCACGCGGGCGGCCACGGCGTCGAAGGGTTCGTCGGAGCCCTGGGCGCGCTCCACGGACACCTCGTAGCGGGTGGAGAAGTTCTCGTCGTACACGCGGATGAGGTACTCGCCGGTGAGCCCCTTCTCGGCGCGCACCACGTACTCCACGTCGGAGGGGAACACGTTCACGGCGCCCACGATGAACATCTCGTCCTTGCGGCCGGTGATGTGGATGCGGCCCAAGGTGCGGCCGCACTCGCACTTCTCGGTGGAGAAGTAGCCGATATCTCCCGTGCGGAAGCGGATCATGGGGCGGGCCTTCTTCATGAGCGTGGTGTACACGAGCTCGCCCACGCTGCCCGGCTCGAGCACCTCGCCGGTGACCGGATCCACCGTTTCCACGAGGATCTGGTCCTCCACGATGTGCAGACCGTCCTTCGCCTCGCACATGGCCGCGCAGGCGCCGTAGATGTCGGAGAGCCCAAAGAAGTCGACCACCTTCGCGTCCCACAGCTCCTCGATGGCCTCGCGGGTGCTCTGGATGGAGCCGCCCGGCTCGCCGGCCACGATGATGGTGTGGATAGAGAAGTCGGTACGCGGGTCGAGGCCCTTCTCCTTGATCTTCTCGCCGAGCGTCCAGGCGTATGACGGTGACGTCCAGATGACCGTGGGCTGGTACTGCTGCAGCACGAAGATGAGGCGGTCGGAAGGCACCGCGCCCACCCAGATGGCGAGCGCGCCCAGGCGCTGGGCGCCGATGACGTCGGGGCCGCCCACGTACAGGGCGAAGTTCAAACCGTGCACGTAGCGGTCGGTCGGGCGCATGCCGGCCTGCCAGAACAGGCGCGCCTCGGTGTCCTGCCACAAATCGAAGTCCTCTTGGGTGAACGGGCTTACCGTGGGAACGCCCGTGGAGCCAGACGAGGTGGCCATGAAGATGACGTCCTCCTCGGGCACCGAGCACATCTCGCCGAAAAACGTTCCCACATGCTGGGTCTCGCGCTCGGTTTTCTTATCGATGAAAGGGAACTTCTCCAGGTCCTTCAGGGTTTTGATGTCGGAGGGCGCCACACCGGCCTCGTCGAAAGAGCGCTTGTAGTACACCGTGTTGTCGTAGGCGTACTGGACCATCTCCTGCAAACGCTCGAGCTGCATCTGCTCCAGCTCGGGACGCGGCATGCACTCGATCTCGGGATCGTAGTACTTCTGGTCGTAGGGAATGTTCTTCTTCGCCATCACTGCTCCTTGCTCGCAGGTATCGGGGGTTGTTTCGGTAAGCCAGTATGAAACCAGAACCCCACTCCCGAAGCAAGCCGAATCGGCATACGGAAAGCGTAAAGCCCGCCATCGCCGATTTCGATGACGGGCTTTACCTGGGGAAATACTATTTAATAGAAGGATTTAAGCTCCTAACGGCCACCAAGCCGCTACACATCCCTTTGTTTCGCAAAATCAATGAAATATCACTAGAAAGCTCTGCGTAATTCGATAGTCCTCATGTTATATCGCTATCGCTCTTTGAATTATCATTATTTTTCAGAGCTCGGTTGAACGCTGCAAAAAACTGCATTCCATTCGATACATGCATCTTGCGATAAATGCTAGCGACATGATGCTTGAGAGTGTTCTTGCTAATACTTAGGCTATCGGCAATTTCCGCGCGAGACATACCTTTAACTAAAAGACTGCACACTTCCCACTCGCGTTGGGAAAGAGAGTAAGTTGCAATTATGCTATCGACATTGCAGTCCATCATAAAGCGATTCACACCATTGGGATAGGCGAGCCTGAAACGATTGCAGAGATGCTCATTGACCTCATTCAGTATGCGCATCTCCTCATCGGAAAAATTTCCCTGCTCTTTTGCGCGCATTAAGGAAATCGTCCCAAAAAGTATACCGTCTGTGGCAATGCACGCAGTCGCTGTATAAAAAATGCCCATGCGGCTTTCCCATTCCTGATGAATGCGCGATTGCTCAATTACTTCCGGAGGCACTAAATCCGTTGATCGAACCGTTGCTGGTATCCCCTGATTATAAAACCACGAAAGATAGTCAATGGTGTGATAGTAATCCGCGTAAAGAGCCGTGGTTTCTTCGTCAGTGTCCATACTTTGATAATTGAAAGCCGCCTTGAATCGATCGGATTGATCGTTAAGGGCTGTATACGAATGATCAAAAGGAATAATTTCGCGTAAGCCCTCGCAGCAGCTAATCAGCAAATCTTCCACAGGAGTAGTATATATTCCGATGATTATTTCATTTTGCTTCCTTCGAACGTCATCATCCATGTGCAACACCTCATTTGCGATTCGCTAACTCTCTTGTATTAATTGCATTCTCCTGTGTTCGTCGGTCTTTGCAGAGAAAACACCCTTGCGAACTCTCTGCAATCGCTATGGGCACCGTGCGCCTTTTGCCACGATAATGCGGTGATGAAAAGGGCTTATATCCTCCATTTACAAT
This sequence comes from Adlercreutzia sp. CNCM I-6207, assembly GCF_977072305.1. NCBI lineage: Bacteria > Bacillati > Actinomycetota > Coriobacteriia > Eggerthellales > Eggerthellaceae > Adlercreutzia > Adlercreutzia sp. CNCM I-6207. The sequence goes on along the minus strand of NZ_CDRVLZ010000023.1, from coordinate 18,472 downwards.
ACCGCAAAGGCTCCATCAAACTTAATGAAGCCTTTGCCTGCAGTAAGAAAACGCGATGCCAACATGGACTACTTTCACATCACCCAAGCTTTGACTAGGCGACGATGACGGTACCCGTCTCGCCGCGAAGGCCGGCGGCCGCGCACTCCAGCGAGGTGATGAGGGCCTTGCCCTCGGGGTACTTCTCGACGTAGTCGATGCAGGCCTCCACCTTGGGCAGCATGGAGCCGGGGGCGAACTGGCCCTGGGCGATGTACTCGCGGGCCTGGGACACGGTCATCTCGGAGATCTGCTCCTGCTCGGGCGTGTTGAAGTTGACGCACACCTTCTCCACGGCGGTGAGGATCACGAGCATGTCGGCGTTAAGCTCCGAGGCCATCAGCGCGCTCGAGCGGTCCTTGTCGATGACCGCGGGCGTGCCCACGTAGCCGCCCTTAGTCTCGAAGACCGGCACCCCGCCGCCGCCGGTGGACACGACCACGTAGCCGTCCTCCACCAAATCGCGCACGGCGTCGAACTCGACGATGCGCCTGGGGATCGGGGAGGCGACCACCTGGCGCCAGCCGCGGCCGGCGTCCTCCTTCACGGTGATGTTCATGGCCTCGGCCTTGGCCTTGGCGGTCTCCTCGTCCATGAACGCGCCCACGGGCTTGGTGGGGTTCTGGAACGCGGGGTCGTCGGCGTCGACGACGGTCTGGGTCACGATGCAGGCGGTGGAGCGGGGAATCTCCCGGGCCTTCACGTCGTTCAGGATGGCCTGGGACAGCTGGTAGCCGATGTAGCCCTGGGACATGGCGCCGGCCTCGGGGAAGGGCATGTCCGGGGTCTTGTCGTCGTTGGCAGCCGCGTAGGCGAACGCGTTGTTGATCATGCCGACCTGGGGGCCGTTGCCGTGGGAGACGACGACGTTGGTGCCGTCCTGGATCATGTCCACGATGTGCTTGGCGGTGTTCTGCACGAGCTCGAGCTGCTCCTGCGGGGTGTTGCCGAGGGCGTTGCCGCCCAGGGCGATGACGACGGTCTTGCCGGGCCCTTTCTGGTAAGGCATGGATGTTCCTCCTGTATCAAAAATGATGGGACCCGTATCGCATTGTCAATACACACAAGGTCCCATCGCGTCGTTAATCGTTTTTCTTCTGCACTATTCGTGCGATAACCATATGTTTCGCTCCGTCAATCATAGGTTATTTTCACCGACGGACTCAGTGCTCACTTTTTCAGCAGACTCAGAAAAGCCGCCGATTCCCCTCTTCACCAGCAATAGCTTTCCGAGCACGTAGTATAGCACAGCAACGAAAACGCATACTATGGCCGTTGCTCCGCAATACACGAAAGCTGGCTGAGGCACGCACAAGAACGGATCGAAGATAAGCAGGTATAGCACAATCGCAGCAGCGAATACTCCAATGGCAACCCAGTTAAAGCCTCCCCAGAAATAGTACTTGGAGCTCTTGCTGTTATTGTACGCATCACGAAGCGAAATGTGCTTTTTCCTAAATGCATAGTAGTCCACAAGCTGCATCATGGCGATAGGAGCACAGCTCATGCTAGAAATTCCCAGAATGATATAGAAGCTGTCATAGAGCGGCTCTGCCCAAATCATTCCGATAAATGCGATAAGGGTAATCAGGCCAGTGACCTTGCCCCAAGAAAGCTTCAGGAAGCTCCTTACCTGCTTTACGCCGATACCCAAGTTATACAACATGACGGAGCAGGCCGTAATGTCAGCGGCAATTACCAAAACCAAAGCCGCGGTGCCGAGCGCCAACCCACCCATGGGAATCATCCAAGCAGTCGGATCAGAGCTGTTCACAAGCAGCGACGCCGCCACACCCATCACGGTACCCAAAGTTGCAGCAAAAACAAGGCCAATGATATTCGGCCAATACGCCGCTCTCGTTGTCTTGCACAGCTTCGCCAAGCCTCCCATGTTCGGCCACCAAGAAAAACCGGCGCCCATGCTCAATTCGAAAGCAATGAGAAAGTTCAGCCATTCGCTATCAAGCGGCGCAAGAGGCTCCGCGGATAGAACCGTGTCCCAACCGTAATTCATGGACACCACCGCGAACAAGAAGATCAGGATGATGACGAAAACCGGCGCAACGAAGATGTTGAGCTTCTTCAGGAGCTCCGGGCCCTTCCAAGCAACTAGCCAGCAAACCGCACCGGCAAGCACTGAAACAATGAACATCGGGATACCTGTAGTGATATCTATCCCGGTAAATCCCAGCACAATATTGCCGACGGCTTTCGCCACCATCATGCAGAGAATAATAAGCCAAGCGATGACGAAAATCGACATCAAGATTAGAAATACCTTTGTCCCCCTTCCGCCAAGCACACCTCTGACAGACGTATAGGCATCGACGCCATACTTGCCAGAAATTACCTGCGTCGCAAGGGACATAAGCAACACTGCAATGATATTGCCCGCAATCGAGGCGACCAGTGCTGTCTGAACGCCCACGTAAAGCGCTAAAGTTCCTCCCGTGATGAAGCACCATGCCGCGCACGCAAAACCAGTGATAACCACTGTATAGTCTTTGAAATCGTAGATACGCTCGCTTTTCAAGACCGGCATGGACTCGCTTTGTGCCTCACTATTGATATCTGCCTCAGCCATAATGCACCTCCTTTAAGCGTACGTAATCGCATACCAGATCACAGGCAACACACCGAGCACGATGAACATTGCGGCAATCAAGATATGATCGACTTTGTTTAATCCCGGAATAAGCTCTCCCGCGGCTTCCTGCTTTTCGATAATCGCGATTCGCTCAAAAAGATCTCCTTCATGCTCTGCATCAAAATTCGTTTTTCCGCTGAGCTCAGCAGTGATTTGCTGTAAATCATCCATAGACTACTCCCTTTTTGATTGGTGGAGTTGAAGTTGCGTAAAGCAATCGGAGGTATCGTTTAATTACGCATTGTCGACTTTCCAAACAGGTACTTTCCCTGCGCATCTCGCAGCTCGAAGAGGGGCGCGAAGCACGAACCTCGCCATCCCCGCGCCCTTCGTTCTCGCAGCTTCACTCGACCCAACTTATCGTCGATACGGCGAATGGACCCTGAAATCAGATGCAATATGGAAAACGCGTTTTACGCCCTAGGCGCAAGGCTCCTGCTGAGTGATGCAGTGGATGTTTCCACCGCCGTAAACCACCTGTCGGGAATCCACGCCTACACATTTGAAAACATCCTTGCCCCACACTTCGTCATAGATACTCTGAAGCGTCTCAACGGCAAGCGCATCGTTCTTGTCTCCGTACTGCGGAACAATGCAGGCGTTGTTCGTGACGAGATAGTTCATATACGAGGCAATCTGCGGCTCATCCTGGGCCGTACGCGGATTGACGAGGTCAATCGAAGCAGCCTCTTCCTCAGACATATAGCACGGCTTTTCCGGCATCGGGAGCTTGTAGACCTTCAGCTTACGACCCTTCGCGTCTACCGCATTTGAAAGCGTCTCATAAATCTCATGGCACTGACGATAGAAGGGATAGTCCGGATCGTCGGTCCAAATGCATGCCACGACACCAGGAGCAATAAACGTAGCGCAGTCGTCGATATGGCCGTTGGTCACCTCAGGGTCAATACCTTCCTTGACCCAAATAACTTTCTCAACACCGAGGTATTTCTCGAGCTCTTGGGTCATATACTCACGCAGCTCCTCGCTGAAGGCCGCATACTTGCGAGCGTATTGCGGCCAATCGCCTGCATCCGGCTCATCGGCGACAAGCACCGAGGCAGTACGACCAGCAGACAGGAGACAGGAATCGGTGACGATCAGGGTTCCCTCACCGTCAACGGTAATGGAGCCACCTTCGAGAATCACATGATCAGGGCGATACGTGCGAACGCCAGAGTAGTCGGCCATTTTCCCAGCAATCTGAGAGTCCTTCTCCCACGGGAAATACAGGCCGTCAACCAAGCCACCATAGGCGTTGAAATGCCAATCCGTAGCCGCCTTATTGCCCTTGCCATCAATGAGAAAAGTTGCACCCGTATCACGGAACCAAGCATCATTGATGCTCATTTCGAGAACAGTTACGCGCTCGTTGTCTGCAAATACCGCCTTGCAGTTGGCATAATCATCCTCGTTGCAGCACATCACCACCGGAGTGAACTCGGAAATTGCATTCGCAATTCCCGCATAGGTACGCTGAGCAGGTACGGCACCAAAGGCAAAAGTATCGGGACGATTGGGCCAGCCCATCCAGACTCGCTCCTGAGGAGCGAATTCAGCCGGCATATAGAAGCCATCTGCTTGAGGAGTAGATTCGGATTCAGTAATCTGACGCATTACAATACCTCCAGTTCGACTGAACAAAAGTGGGTAGAATCAAAACGATTCTGCGCAGAAAGCGAAGCGTCCGTCGCGAGCTTTCACGCAAAGCGACGGACGCAATCGATCCTCTTAGAAATCGTAGTTGCGAATACGCGGGGTAAGGAGGTCCTCAACTTTACCGCGGTAGTAGTCCTTCAAGTACTCGCTGGTGTTGCGGCGAAGCGGCCACAGAATGTACACCAGAATGCCGCGCTGGGCATAAAGACGATTTTCGCCCAGAGGAAGCAGCGCGGACTGCGGACCATCCCAAACCTCATCGGTCAACTCCCAATTGCGGTTGCCGGGCAGGTAATGCAGCACCCAGGCGCTCTTAGGAGCATGTGCCATCAGATCAGCATTGATCTGGTACTTCGGATAGAAGACCTTGAAGGCCTCTTCCTCACTCACGCCGTAGTTGTGGTAGTTAACCACGCCAGTGTAGAAGAAGTCGGTCTCTCCAGCGTACTCCAGCGGATCCTCAGTGCAGATGATCTCGCCATTACCATCTTCAGCAGCCTGAGCGCGGCACTTGGCAAGCAGCTCGTCGCTCGGCCAGAACTTCTTGGGCGCTGCGCAAATAACGCGAATGCCCAAACGAGGGAACAAGGACAGATGGTCCATGAACACGCAGTCGAACCCGTCGGCGCCATCACCCAGCCACATAAAGGTGAGGTCGGAAAGCTTCTTGCCCGCCGGCTTGCGCTCGATCATCGTGATGAGGTCAGCGATAACCTGCGTGGGATGATGCTGCTCCTGGCTGCCGAAGCCATCCTCCTGGAACAAGGCGCAGCTCATACCGCTGATTACCGGTACGGTGGAGTTAGCAACAACCTCATCGATGACGCGCTGGCTGAGGCTGCGGATCATGATGGCATCAGCCATGCTAGAAATGATGGCAGCCGTCTCAGCGATATCCTCTTGGCCAGAACCGGCATGCAAAGAGCTGCCATCCAGGAACATGGCATGGCCGCCAAGTTGGGTCATGGCTGTTTCGAAGCTCACACGCGTACGGGTAGACTGCTGGTCGAACATCATTGCAAGGACAACGTCCTTGAGCAGAGGAAGACGAACACCCTTTTCTTCCATCTCCTTGAGCAGCAAGCACGTATCAAGCAGTTCGTTGATCTGCTCTACGCTCCAATCGCTCAAACGATTCATGTCCATGTAGTGCTCATGCTTCATAACCGTTGCTCCTTCTTTCTCGTCGTTCGCCACTTGGCGAACACTCATAGTTCGAACCCCTTCTCCTGGGATTCTGCGGTTCAAACTCTACAAAGAAGCAAGGCTGACCCTCAATTACCCCCTCATATAAATGTTCGAAATGGCCCTTGCAGACCATACCTCTTGATACATAAAGGCCATTATGTGGTAATCAGCTTGGTTATCTGAAAAAGGTCGAATATCTTGTTTATGCATATACAGCGTTTAGCTAAATAGGACGCAGCTGCGGGACGGGCATTCGCACGCAGGCGCGAAAGCAAACGGAACAGCCCAATGGACTGTTCCGCCATACTCGAACAATGCAGGGTGCGGTTGCGGGCAGGTCTTCGCGCGCAGGTTGCGCAGCAAACGGAACAGTCCAGTGGACTGTTCCGCCGAGCGAGCCATTGCTTGAGCACGGAGGGTTGTTCCGCAATCGCCTCCGGCGGAATACGTTACGCCCCCATCGTCCCTTGAGCTGCAATAACAGCCTGGGACATCTGATACGACAGCGCCACCACGCCTATGAGCACGATGGTCACGACGATCTTCACCGTCACGTGCCAGGTGCAGGCGCCCCTCCACATGAGCACGAGGCCCACGGGCCACAGCACCACGAGGAAGAAGATGATCCAGAAGGTCTGGTCGTACCACTTCTTCTCATCGCCCGTTGTCACGATGCTGTTGGCGGCATCGCGCGTGCGGCCCTGACCGCGATGCGTCCAGTCGCCGTAGCTGTTGCCGTTCTCGTCTTTGAAGATGCCCATGGTTGCTCCTATTCGGCGAGCTTCTTCGCCAGAAGCTCGTTGATGATCTTGGGGTTGCCCTGGCCACGCATGGCCTTCATGCACTGGCCGACGAAAAAGCCGATAACCTTGGTGTTGCCGTCACGGTAGCGGGCCACCTCATCGGGGTTGGCGGCGATGACCTCGTCCACCACGGCCTCGATGGCGCCGGTGTCCGACACCTGCTTCATGCCGCGGGCCTCCACGATGGCCTCGGGATCCTTGTCCTCGTCCATGATGGCCGCGAACACCTCCTTGGCCTGCTTCGAGGAGATAGTGTCATCCGCAAGCATCTTCACAAGCGAAAGCGCCCGGGCCGCCGTCAGCGGCGTGTCGGCGAGCAGCGTGCCCTCGTGGGCGTTCAGCCACGCGGCCACGTCGTTGATGATGAGGTTCGCGAGCGGTTTGGCGAACTTGCTGCCGTCCGCCTCGGCTTTCGCGAGCGCCATGCACTCGTCGAAGAAGTCGGCCGTGGCGCGGTGGTCCACCAAATGCCGCGCATCGTAGGAGGTGAGCCCGAAATCGGCGGCGAAGCGCGCGGCCTTCTGGTCGGGCAGCTCCGGCAGCTTGGCGCGCACGCCCTCGATGAACTCGTCGGACAAGTCGTAGGGCGCCAAGTCCGGCTCGGGGAACAGGCGGTAGTCGTCGGCCGTCTCCTTCACGCGCATGACGATGGTGCGCTTAGCAGAGGGATCCCAATGGCGCGTCTCCTGGTAGATGACGCCGCCCTCCTCGAGCACCTCGGCCTGGCGGCAGATCTCGTAGGCCAGCCCGTCGTGCAGGTTCTTGAAGGAGTTCATGTTCTTCAGCTCGGTCTTGGTGCCGAAGGCCTCGGTGCCGCGGCGGCGCAGCGACACGTTGCCGTCGCAGCGCAGGGAACCTTCCTCCATGGAGCAGTCGGATATGCCCAGAGCCAGGTAAATCTGGCGCAGCTTCTGCATGAACAGGCGCGCCTCCTCCGGCGTGCGCAGATCCGGCTCGGTCACCAGCTCGATGAGCGGCGTGCCGGCGCGGTTGTAGTCCACGAGCGACTGGGTGGCCCCGGCGATGCGGCCCTCACCGCCGCCGAGGTGCACCATCTTGCCGGCGTCCTCCTCCATGTGGATGCGGGTGATGCCCACGTGGGCCACGTAGCCGTCCTCGGTGCGGGTGATGTTGCCGTCGCTCTCGCCGGGGGCGAGCGCGTCCAGGCGGTAGCGCTCGGTCGCGCCCCGGCCGTCCACGTCCAGGTCGAGGTGGCCCCGCATGCAGAACGCGATGGGGCCCTGGGTGGTCTGGAAGTTCTTGGCCATGTCGGGGTACATGTAGTTCTTACGGTAGAACATCGAGTGCTTCTCGATGTCGCAGTTGGTGGCAAGACCGGCCAGCACGATGGACTCGATGGCCGCGCGGTTGGGCACGGGAAGCGCCCCGGGCAACCCCAGGCACACCGGGCAGGTGTGGGTGTTGGGGGCCGCGCCGAACTCCAACTTGCAGCCGCAGAACATCTTGGTTTCCAGCGTGGTCAGCTCCGCGTGGATCTCCAGACCGATGACGGCCTCCCAGGTCTCGAATACCTCTTCGAGGGTCTTCATTTACGCACCCACCTTTCCGTCGGCAAAATCGGGGGCGACCGGAGCCGGACCGTAGTGCTGCTCCAAGGCCGCCGCCGCCCGGAACATGTTCTTGTCCTTGAAGGGAGGCGCGATGATCTGCACGCCCACCGGAAGGCCCGTGTCGGCGCCGAGGCCGATCGGGAACGACAGGCCGCCGTTGCCGGCGATGTTGATGGAGATGGTGAACATGTCCGCGAGGTACATCTCGGTGGGGTCGCAGATCTCGCCGATCTTGAACGCCGTGGTCGGCGCCACCGGCGAGAGGATGACGTCCACCTTCTCGAAAGCCGCCGCGTAGTCGCGCGTGATGAGGGTGCGCACCTGCTGGGCCGGATAGTAGTACTTGTCGTAGACACCGGCCGACAGAAGGTAGCTGCCGAGCATGATGCGGCGGCGCGCCTCGGGGCCGAAGCCCTTCGCGCGGCTCGCCTCGTACTGGCTGGCCAGATCCTTGTGGCCCGGGTCGCAGTAGCCGTAGCGCACCGAGTCGAAGCGGGCGAGGTTGCTGAAGGCCTCGCAGGGGCCGAGCACGTAGTAGGCGCTCATGGCGGCCTGGGCGTGCGGAAGCTCCACTTCCACCAGTTCCGCGCCCATATCCTGAAGAACAGCCGCGGCCTCTTCCACCTTCGCCCGCACCTCGGACGCAAGACCGGCCGCCTCCATGAACGCGGGAACGATGCCGATCTTCATGCCGCGCGCGCCCTCAGCGAGGTTGGCCGTGAAGTCCACGTCGCACGGCTGGCTCGTGCAGTCCAGCTCGTCGCGGCCGGAAAGCGCGTTCAGCGCGAGCGCCGCGTCCTCCACCGAACGGGCGAAGGGGCCCACTTGGTCGAGCGAGCTGCCGAAGGCCACCACGCCGTAGCGCGACACCACGCCGTAGGTGGGCTTCACGGCCACCAGACCGCAGAACGAGCCCGGCTGGCGGATGGAGCCGCCCGTATCCGACCCGAGCGACACCGGCACAAAGCCCGCCGCCACGGCCGCGGCGCTTCCGCCCGAGCTGCCGCCGGGCACGCGCTCGACATCCCACGGGTTGAAGGTGGGGCCGAAGGCGGAGGTCTCGGTGGAGCCGCCGAAGGCGAACTCGTCCATGTTCAGCTTGCCGATGGGAAGGGCGCCGGCGCGCAGCGTCTTTTCCACGCAGGTCGCCGTGTAGGGGGACACGTAGTCGCGCAGCATGTTCGAGGAGCACGTCGTGTGCGTGCCCGTAAGGTTCAGGTTGTCCTTGTAGCCCACGGGAACGCCCGCGAGCGGGCCCATCTCGGCGAGGCGCCCCTCGGCGACGGCGGCGTCGATGCGAGCCGCCGCGTCGAGCGCGAGTTCCTCGGTGGTTTCCAGGAAGGCATGCACCGCCCCGTCGGCCTCGCCGATGCGCTCGAAGGTGCCGCGGGCCACCTCGGCGGCCGAGAACTCCTTGGCGGCGAGACCGGTTTGAATCTCGCGAATGCCCATTTCTCCGAAGGTGCGCGCCATTAGCGATCGCCCCCTTCCCCCAGGATGGACGGGATGAGGAAGCTGCCGTCTTCCTGCTTGGGCGCGTTTTCCAGCGCCACTTCCTGGGTGAAGCTCCCGCGCACCTTGTCATCGCGCATGACGTTGGACAAGTCGCCGATGGGATGGAACGTCGGCTCGACCCCGTCGAGGTCGAACTCGGTGATGGGCGCCAGGCTGTCGATGATGGCGTTCAGGTCGGCCGTCATGGCGACGACCTCCTCCGCGTCAAGGCCAATGCGGGTGTATTCCGCGATGCCCCGCACATCGGCCTCGGAAAGATGCTGCGTCATGAATCGCGCTCCTTCTCTGGGAGCGGCCGCGCCGTGGCGATCGGCACTCCCCGGTTCGTTAAGTCAACCGCTCCATGATAGCAAAAGGCGCGCCACCAGCGCGCCCCGCGCCCACCGAGCGCGAAGATTTAACAGAGCGGGCGACTCACAGTCCGCGCGATCGGGCAGCATCCCGCAAAGACGCTTCAGTGATCGACTCGCCTTGGGGCACGTAAACGGCCAGGCAGGGAAAGCTCGGCTTGGCGGACATGAGCGCGCCCGGGGCCAGGTCGAAGCGCTCCTCCAGGCTGGCGAGCACGTGGCGCACGTTGGCCTTGGTCATGCCGGCACGGCGCAAAGGCGACACCACCCCCGCCTCGGCCAGCGCCTTGAAACCGGGGCGGCGCTCCGGGTCGTCGGAGGCGTTGGTGCCGTCCACAACGACCGTGAACCCGTCGGCCGCCGCCGTCCGACGCACCTCGTCGAAGAGGAAGCGCTTGCAGAGGTAGCAGCGATCGGCGGGGTTCGCGCAGATGTCGGCCTGGGCGAGCACGTCCGCTTCCACCACCGTGAGGGGCACTTCCAGCGCCGCCGCCACAGTTCGGGCGTCATCAAGCTCGAAGTCGGGTTGGAAGGCGGTCTTCACCAGGTAGGCATGCACCTCGCACCCCGCCAGCTTTGCCGCGGCCAGAAGCAGCGCCGAGTCGCAGCCGCCCGAGAAGGCCACGGCCAACTTGGGCTCGCGCAGAAGGTACATCTCCAAAGGCTCGCCGAACAGGTGCTGACCGGGCCCCACGTCCTCGGTGTCCTCGGCGACAACGCTTTCGAAATCCACCGCCGCTTCCGTGCTCTTTTCCTCGATCTCTGCGATTTTCGTTACTTCCATACTCGCCTTCTGTACTACATCGGGCGACGCGCCGACGCCGCGCACCGCCCGATTCTCTTTCCTCTATGCTCTGCCCCTCAAGGAGCAGCCATCCTTAGCGCAGCGTGATGCCCTCGGGCAATTCCACGTTGCGCCAGTCCTCGTCATCGCCTTCGCGGTCGCCCTCGTCCTCGGCGACGACCACCGGCGCGGGGCGCTCGGGCTCCGGGGCGCCGAAGGCCTCGCGGAAGGCATCGGCGTACATGCGCGGCGCGGCGAACACCACGTTCGGCACGGCGCCGGGGTGTTCCGCGATCCAGTTCTGGATGAGCTCGATCACCTGCTCGACGGGGTAGCCGTTGCGACCGCAGCCGAAGGCGCCCACGATGAGCGTCTCGGTGCCGTTGGCGGCGGCGATGCGGAAGATGGCCTCGATGCGGTCGGCGAGCGCTTTGTCGCACTCGCGTTCGGAACGGTGGTTCTCCAGGGCGAAGGCACGGACGGGTTCGGCGATGACCAGCACGTCGGCGCGGCGCACATCGCCCCCGCGGGAGAACAGCACCTCGGGCACGTACAGAGCCCGGTCGGTGAACAGCGAGCCTCGGCGGTAGTCACGGTTCTTGTCGTAGAAGTCGCGCTTGTGGGCTACAAGGATCGGGTACAGGTTGCTCTCGGAGCACAGGATCTGCTCCGGGCCAAAGGCTCCGTCCTCATAGGCGCCGCCGGGGCGGGTGAAGGCGCCGGGATCCACGATCATCGTCTTGCCCGTGGCGTCACGGTAGAGCGCCTCGGGAGCGAAGGAGGTCACGACCTTGACGGTCGTCTCCGTGGCGGTCGGTGCAGCTGCGTCAGATTCAGCTGCTTCCTCGGCAGCCTCTGCTGCCTCTTCGGCGATCTCGGCAGCCTCGCAGGCCTCCTCATTGCCGGCCTGCGCCCCCTCGGCATCCGCCTCGGCCATCTCGGCAGCGGCCTTCGCCACCCGAGCCGCTGCGGCCGCCTCGGCGCCCCACAGTAGCGCGCGGCCCTCCCCTTCCTCGTAGATGCGCGCGTTCTCGATGGCCTCGTCCGTCTCGCGCCCGAAGGCGGCCTTCATGAGGCCCGTATGCCGCGCCGCCTCGCGCCGCCGCTCCTCCCGCTGCTCGTCCCGATTCGGACGACGCATATCGCGACCGCCGCGCCCTCGTTCGCGACCGCCACGCCCATCGTGCTCGTTGAACTCCGCCATACCGCTCTCCTTCCATTCAAATGATCCGCTCGCCATGATAATGCAATTCCGTGTCTCGCGCATCTTTTAGCGGCGCTGGACTCTCCCCCGCAGGCTCCATCCCAGAGCGATGGCCAGCGTGCCCAGGGCGGGCACGATCATGACGAGCCACATGAGCCCGTAGCCGCCCGTGATGCCGCCGGCCGCAGGCGCCAGAGCCTCGGCTACCGCGCCCCCGGTCACCGGCCCCACAAGCATTCCCAAATCGAGGCCCGTGAACATGGTGTTGCTGGCCGCCCCGCGCCGGTCGATGCCCACCGAGGCGAGCCCCATGGACTGAAGAAGCGGCGCGCAGCAGCCGAACCCCGCCGAGCCGATGACGGCGGCGAGCAGAAAGCCGGGCAAGCCCTGCGCGTAGAAGAGCGCTACATAGGAGGCAGCGAAGCAGATCGTCCCGAAGACGAGCACCCGGGGCGTTCCCACCCTGTCGGCAAGGCCGCCCAAAGCCGGCCGCGTCACCACCAGGCACAGCGCGTACACCACGAAGAACAGCCCCATATCCGCCACGCCGCGTCCGTAGCCGTAGAGCACCACATAGGATCCCATGCACGAGAACGACACGGCGATGAGCATGAGGGCGGCCGCCTTGCCCACGGCCTCGCGCGCGAACATGCGGGAGAGCTTCAGCTGGTAGGGCAGGCGCTCGCGATAAGGCTCGCGGATGGCGAAGATGCCGCCCATGGCCACCACCAGAAGCGCCGCAGCCAGGAAGTACGCTGCCGAGAATCCTACAGCATCCACCAGGTAGAGTCCCGTAGCCGGCCCGATGACCTGGGCGAAGGACTGCGCCAGCGCGTAAATGCTGATGCCGCTGGCGAACTTCGCCGCCGGCAGGTACTCGGACACGAGCGACATCGCCAAAGGCCCGCTGCACCCGATGCCCACGCCGTGGAAGAGCCGGATGGCGATGAGCACGCCCAGCGAATCGACGAACCCGTAGGCGAAAAACGAAAGGCAGATGATGCCCTGGGCGATAAGCAGGAGCCGCTTGCGCGAGAAGCTGTCGAAGGCAGGGCCGGCGAAGGGGCGCACGAGCAGCGCCGACAACGTGAACGAGCTCACGACGACGCCCACCATCGAGGCCGTCGCCCCCAGCGAGTCGGCGAACACCGGCAACGTGGCATTGGCCATGAACGCCGCCATCGACTGGAAGAAGTTCACCGCCATAAGAACGACGAAAGGCACGCTCCAGATGGAATCGCGCATCTCCGCTTCCACGTTGCCCTTCTTCTCTTCCGCCATCGCATTCTCGCGACCATCGGCCATCGTATTCTCGCGCGTCTTGGTCATCGCACCTTCCCGCCCCCGAACTGTCGTTGATATCCCCACACCATAGCGCGATCTCCGCGCATTGGCCAACCTGGTGACACGGAACGGCCTTCGAATGCACAAAATCGGACTTATATAGCCAACCGAAAGATCCAGAGGGAACCAGAGGGGCGATTTTTGGCTATATAAGTCCCGAAATCCGTATGCCCGCATCCCCGAGATGCTATATAAGTCGATTTTTGTGCATCGGAGGGGTTCTTTTTGTCACCAGGGCAACCTGGAGCAGCAGCGCTCCAGCAGCAAGCGCAAGTCGCAAAACAGTTCGACTCAGCAGAAACCTCGCTAGACCAGATGCGGCACCAAGGGCAGGAAGCGGGCGGCGAAGTCGTCTTGGAAGGCGCGGCAGGTGTCAAGCAGCCAACCGGGCTCGTCTTCGTAGTTCGCTAGGCCGCGATAGTAAAAATGCTTCCTATCGTCGGAAACGATGAACGGCAACACACCATTGCGGAGGCATTCCTTGAACAGCACCATGCGACCGATGCGGCCGTTGCCGTCCTGGAACGGATGAATGCGTTCGAAACGGTAATGGAAATCCGCTATATCCTCAAAGGCGCGCGGGCCGCCTTCGTAGCGCCCGATGAGCGACGCCACCTGTCCGGGAACCTCCTCAGGAAGCGTCGTCACAAGGCCGCCCACCTCATTGGGCAGCGCCTTGAAGACGCCAGGGGCAAAAATGGGATCGGAGGCCGCTTGCTCGGTGCCCTGCTTCAGCACCTCGTGAAAGGACAGGAGCAATTCCGGGGAAAGCGGTTCCTGCGCCGTGTCCAGCATGGCATCGAACAGACGGAAGTGGTTCGTTGCGTCCTGGATATCCGCAAGGCGGGCGTGACCATCGACGGTCCGCATCTCGAATATCTGCCGGGTCTGCTCCTCGGTCAGGCGTGATCCTTCGATATGGTTCGAGTTGTAAGCCAACTCCACCTGAGTCTTGTGGTAGATGTTTCCCTCAAGCTTCAAGCGGCGCTGGCGACAGTATTCTTCAAGCAAATCAGCCATTAATCTCCTCTACGTCACCTGTTCGCCCAAGGAAGTCAGCGAGGTTCTCCCGACCTACACGTTGAACTTGAAATGCATGACGTCGCCGTCTTGGACGACGTAGTCCTTGCCTTCCTGGCGGAGCTTGCCCGCGTCGCGGCAGCCCTTCTCGCCGCCCAAGGCCACGTAGTCCTCGAAGGAGGCCGTCTCGGCCTTGATGAAGCCGCGCTCGAAATCGCTGTGGATGACGCCGGCGGCCTGGGGGGCCTTCGCGCCCACCGGGATGGTCCAGGCGCGAGTCTCGGTCTCGCCGCTCGTGAAGTAGCTCTGCAGGCCGAGCAGGTGATAGGCCTCGCGGATGAGGCGCGCCAGGCCGCTGTCGGTGAGCCCCAGCGCTTCCATGTACTCCTTGGCCTCGTCCGGATCCATCTCGGCCAGCTCGGCGATGTCGGCCTCCACCTTCGCCGAAATCGGCACCGGGGTGCAGCCGTCGATCTCGGGCAGCTCGGCGTCCACGGCGTCCTCGTCCACGTTCGCGATGTAGAGCATCGGCTTCATGGTGAGCAGGTGCAGCTCGTAGATGGCCGCGACCTCGTCCTCGGTCAGCCCCAGCGTGCGGGCGCGATGGCCCTCGTTCAGGCCGGCGAGCACCTTGCGTGCCGCCTCCAGCTTCGCCGCGCCAGACTTATCGCGCTTGGCCTCCTTTTCCAGACGCGGGATGGCCTTCTCAACCGTGGCGATATCGGCCAAGATGAGCTCGGTCTTGATAGTGTCCACGTCCGACCGCGGATCCACCTTGCCGGCCACGTGAGTCACGTCCGGATCGCCGAAGAAGCGCACCACCTCGGCGATGGCATCGGTCTCGCGGATGTTCGCGAGGAACTGGTTGCCCAGGCCCTCCCCCTGGCTCGCTCCGGCCACCAAACCGGCGATGTCCACGAACTCCACCGTGGCGGGCACGATCTTCGCCGGATGGTCGATTTCGGCCAGCGCCTGCAGGCGGTCGTCGGGCACCGGCACGATGCCCACGTTGGGCTCGATGGTGGCGAACGGGTAGTTGGCGGCCAGACCGCCCTTGTTGGTCATCGCCGTGAACAGCGTGGACTTGCCGACATTCGGAAGCCCCACGATACCGATTGAGAGAGCCATTCAAATTCCTTACTAGAAAGAGCGTTTCAAAGCTAAACCATTATAGAACTTTATTTTGCAATTCACAGGTTCGCCCAAGGAAGACAGCGAGGGCCCGACAGGTGCCTGCAATCGGCCCGCCTTTGGGCCAAGTTGGCTTTCGCCAACGCCGCGCCCAAAACAAGGGTCAAGTGCAGGTGCCTGTCGGACCCGCAGCGTCGAGGTGAGTTAGAAAGCCGAAGCTTTCTAACTCACATGGAAAAGAAGCCGAACTGAGCCGCGACGTAGGCGACCAGAATGATAATCACCAACACCGGGGCGATGTACTTGATCATGATCGTCCAAGCACCGGCGGCCGAGAACTTCGAGGAGATGCGCACCTCGTCGATGATGGTCTTGGGCTTCACGATCCAGCCCACGAACACGCAGGTGAGCAGCGCCACGATGGGCATGAGCACCGAGTTGGAGATGAAGTCCGCGAAATCGAGGATCGAGGAACCGGCCCCGAGCGGCTCGATGAACGACAGCCCGTTGTAGCCCGCGTTGATGATGGCGCCGGCGATGACCACGAAGGCGATAACGATGCCGAGGGCCTTGGCGCGCGTGCACTGAAGGCCGTCGTGCACGATGGAGACGAGCGTCTCCACGAGCGAGATGGCGCTCGTCAGCGCGGCGAACAGCACCAGCAGGAAGAACAAGAAGCCGATGAAGGTGGCCATGCCGCCCATGTCGACGAACACCGTCGGCAGCGTCACGAACATGAGCGAGGGGCCCGCCTTGGCGGCCACCGCGTCGCCGGAGCCCATGGCCACGAAGGCCGCGGACACGATGAGCAGGCCGGCGATGAAGGACACGCCCAGATCGAAGCCGCCGATGCGCACGACCGAGGAGGTGAGGCTGTCCTGCTTGCGCATATAGGAGCCGTAGGTGATCATGATGCCCATGGCCAGCGACAGGCTGTAGAACATCTGCCCCAACGCGCCGATCACGAGCTCCGGCGAGAACTTGCTGAAGTCCGGCGTGAGGTAGTACAGCGCGCCCTCCACAGCACCCGGCATGGTGAGCGTGTAAATGGCGATGGCGACGGCCATGATGATGAGCGCCGGCATCATGAACAGGTTCGCCTTCTCGATACCGCCCTTCACGCCCAGGCCCACGATGACGAACACGATGGCCATGAACACGAGCATCCAGATGTAGCTCTCGGCGTTGGAGGTGATGAAGCCGGTGAAGAAGTCGCCGCCGTCGGCCAAGGCCTCCGGTCCGTTCACCAGGTAGGCCGCCGTGTACTTCGTCACCCAGCCGCCGATGATACAGTAGTAGGGCGTGATGATGAAGGGCACCGCCGAGGCCAAAATGCCGATGAAGGCGTACTTCTTACCGAAGGCCTTGAAGGCACCGATAGCGGACTGCCCCGTCTTGCGGCCGAGCGCCGTCTCCAGCAGCAAAAGCGAAACGCCGAACGTGAACACCAGCACCACATAGGTGAGCAGGAAGGTGCCCCCGCCGTACTTCGCCGCCAAATAGGGGAAGCGCCACATGTTCCCCAGGCCCACCGCCGAGGCGGCCGCGGCCAAAATAAACGCCCACTTCCCCGACCAGGAAGCGCGCTGCTTCTTCATCTCTCCTGCCATAGCTTTCCTTTCCCATTTCCAAGGCGCCTGCGCGCCCTCGCCTAGCTTGAAGGAACGGGCGGCTGCATCGCGCACGGTGCAGCCGCCCGTTGAAACTGTGTGATTATAACGTGAAATCAACCTGAACGCCCCATGTTTCCAGCGCTAGGCGCTGGGGGCGAGGATGCGGGGCGCGCTCAGTCGCTCTCCTCAACTAGAACTACTCGAACAGCTTCACTGCGCGCTCAAGCTGGCTCACGATCTCAATATGCTGGGGGCAGACGCTCTCACAGGCGCCGCACTGGATGCAGACGCTCGCCTTGCCGGCGCCGGTGTTCCAGTTGTAGTTCTCCTGGGCGCGGTAGGCGTCGCCCATCTGGTCGTAGATGTTGAGCGACTGCATAATGGTGTTGATGTGCACGCCCTCGGGGCAGCCCTTCATGCAGTAGCGGCAGTCGGTGCAGGGCACGCCGGGCAGGGCGGCCAGCGTTTCGCGAGCGCGCTCGATGACCGCGTGCTCCCCTTCCGTCAACGGCACGCCATCGCGCATAATGGCGACGTTTTCGGCCACCATCTCCGGCGTGTTCATGCCCGAGAGCACCGCGATCACGTTCGGCAGCGACCCGGCAAAGCGCAAAGCCCACGAGGCAATGGACGCGCCGGGCTCGGTCTCACGCAGCACATCAGCCACGGCCTCGGGCAGCTTCACCAGCGTGCCGCCCTTCACCGGCTCCATGATGACCACGGGAAGCCCGCGCTCCTGGCACACCTCGTAGCACTTACGCGACTGGATGATGTCGCTCTCCCAGTCGACGTAGTTGATCTGCAGCTGCACGAAATCAACCTCGGGGTGCGCATCGAGCACCTTCTCCAGTTCCTCGGCGTTGTCGTGAATGGAGAAGCCGAACTTCTTAATTTTGCCCTCGGCCTTCTTCTGGGCGCAGAACTCCCACAGACCGTACTCCTCGAAACCGGGCGTGAGGCTCTCCCCCAGGTTGTGCAGCAGATAGTAGTCGAAGTAATCGACGCCGCACTCCTGAAGGGAGATGTCGAACATGGCCCGAGCCTCCTCGGCGTTCTTGGCAAGCCAAGCCGGCAGCTTCGTGGCGATGGTAAACGACTCACGCGGATAGCGCTCCACCAGCGCCTTCTTGAGCGCCCACTCAGACTTGCAGCCATGGTAGCCACGGGCGGAGTCAAAGTAGGTGAAGCCACCTTCCATGAAGATGTCAACCAGCTCGCAGCACTTGTCGATGTCGATGGACGTCGGATCATCCGGATTGGTCAACGGCAGCCTCATGAATCCGAACCCGAGCGGCGCCAACTTCTCTGCAGTCTCCATAGCGCTCCCCTTTTCTTGTGCGCACGCGCAAAATTACGATGCTTCTATCGTAGCAGAAATGCAGACCGTTCGTGCAGGAAGCGATCGATTGCGCACTGAAATCCGTAGCTACAGGCACGCAAGCTCGCAGAACGGTTCAACCAGCCAATCCTGTAGGCAAATCGGCGTTTATCAGCGTCCGAGAGCCGGCCCGCTGTTAAACCACCATTGACATAGACCCACTTTCGGTACACGCGGAAAGGGGCCTCCCGCTACGATGCGATTGTCGAGAAAGCACCGGAGAGGA
>NZ_CDRVLZ010000022.1:0-39080 GCF_977072305.1 Adlercreutzia sp. CNCM I-6207 | reverse complement strand
GGGCACCCGCGCAAATCTACGTTTGGCAGCGTGATTGTACCACCCTGCCGCGGCGGCTAGATGAGCACGCCCTCATCCCTACACTGGTTGACTGTCGGATTAATTAAAAAAGATTAAGCCGACACTGCGAAGCCCCAATGCACCGATATTTGGCGCTTTCTCGCTTGCCCTCACGTACCTTAGTACGCTCGGCCGTGAGACGCGCCAACTATCGGCACCTTGGGGCTTCTCGCTGACCTTGCCAACAATGTGAGTTGGCAATGGCTCTATCGGAAAGCCCTGAGAGGGGCTTTTTGCGTTTCCGTCTGGTTTTTCTGGGCCATCGGCCTGAGCGAGGGAGCGGGGCGGCGGAAGAGCCGTTACTATGGAGGGGAGACGGAACCGTTGCGCGAACCGTTGCGCGCAGGACGTAAGGAACAAAATCGCCTATGCTGTATCGCGTCATTGACGAGACGGAGATGCCGGCGCTCGTCGCCGCCTTCATGGAGCGCTACGAGGTGGTGGCGCCGGTCAAGCGGGGGAACAAGTACGTGTTCTCGGCCGTTGATTCCTTCGACGACATCGCGCTGGACTATCCCACGACCATCGCCTCTCCCAAGAAGTACCTCCTGCCGGCCAAAGAGACCCTCTTCGAGTTCGATGCCGAGCGAAACGAGGTGACCGACTACGCCGATGAGGTGCGCCCCCGGGTGCTCTTCGGCGTGCACGCCTGCGACATCAACGGCCTCGCGAACTTGAGCAGCGTCTTCAACGACCCGCGCTATCCGGATCCCTACTACGCGGCCCACGAGGCGGCAACCCTCATCGTCGGCGTCGCCTGCATGCCGTCGGCGAACTGCTTCTGCAACCTCATGGACGCCGAGGAGGCGCGAGCCGCCTACGATCTGTTCCTGACGAACATCGGCGGCCGCTACCTCGTCTCCATCGGCAGCGTCGTGGCGGCGAACATCTTAGAGGCGGCCTGCGATGTCCGCGAAGCCACCGACGAGGACCGCATCGCGTTTCGCGCCGCCACCCGCGCCCGCCAGGAGGCCTTCAACCGGGACATCCCCGACATCCAGGAGATTCCCATGCTCATGGACGCCTTCCACGAGGACGCCTTCTGGGAAGAGCTGGGCGGCCGCTGCCTTTCCTGCAACGCCTGCGCGAATGTCTGCCCCACCTGCTACTGCTTCGATATCCGCGACACGCTGGATCCGGGCGCGGCCACGGGCCGCCGCGAGCGGGTGTGGGACGCCTGCACCTCGCCGCAGTTCGCCATGGTGGCCGGCGGCCACAACTTCAGGCCCACGCCGGCATCGCGCGTGCGGCACCGCATGTACCACAAGCTCAACGGCTTTCTGGCCAAGCACGACCGCAACCTCTGCGTGGGCTGCGGCCGCTGCGTTTCCGCCTGCAAAGTGGACATCAGCCCCATCGAGGTGCTGAAGTTCTTCGACCGAAAGGGGGCGTAAGGCGCCATGGCGAACGACAACATCGTGGCCGTGCATCCCTTCCACGACGCCGGACGCGAGGCCACCGGCGCCGAGCTCATGCACGCGAACCCCTACCGCCCGTGGCCGGCGCGCATCACCTCCATCACCGAGCTTACGCCCACCGAGAAGCTCTTCGAGTTCCGCTTCGTGGACGAGCGCATCCGCGAGGCCTTCCGCCAGGAGCCGGGCCAGTTCGTGGAGCTGTCCATCTTCGGCGTGGGGGAGGCGCCCATCTCCATCTCCTCGTCGCCCACAAAAAGCGGCTTCATCGAGCTGTGCGTCCGGCGCACGGGGCGCTTCACCGAGCGGCTGCACCAGATGCAGTGCGGCGAGATCGTCGGCATCCGCGGGCCCTTCGGCCGCGGCTTCCCCATCGATAAGATGCGCGGCCACGACGTGCTTTTGGTGGCCGGCGGCCTCGGCATCGCGCCTTTGCGCTCGCTCATCAACAACATCCACGACGAGCGCAGCGAGTTCGGGAAGGTCACCATCATCTACGGTTCCAAAAACCCTTCCGAGGTCATGTTCCGCAACCAGTTCGAGATGTGGAAGCACCGCCGCGACTTCGAGCTGCACCTGACCGTGGACAACGCCGATGAGGGGTGGGACGGGGAAGTAGGACTTGTCACCAAGCCCTTCGAGCATTTGGAGATCGATCCGTCGAACACCTTCGGGGCCCTGTGTGGGCCGCCGGTGATGTACCGGTTCGTCGTGCAGGAGATGCGCAAGAAGGATATCCCCTACGATCGCATCTACATGAGCTTCGAGCGCCACATGAAGTGCGGCGTGGGCAAGTGCGGGCACTGCCAGGTGGGCCATCAGTACTGCTGTATCGACGGGCCCGTATTCAACTATTGGGAAGCCAAGAACATTCAGGGGTCGATGTAAATGAGCGAGAACCTGTCACCGACCGCCGAGCGCCGTGCTCCCCGCGTGGTCGTAATCGGTTTGGCCAGCTGCTTCGGCTGCCAGATCAACATCACGAACATCGAGCGCCACCTTATGGACGTGCTCGGCCAGATCGATTTGGGATACTGGCAGCTGACAAGCTCGGTGCCGATGCCCGATGAGTTCGACGTTGCCGTCATTGAGGGCGCTGTCACCACCGAGGAGGCGGCCGAGATGGTACGCCGCGCCCGCGAGCGCGCGGGGAGCGTGATCGCCATCGGATCGTGCGCCGTCACCGGCGGCATCCCCGGCATGGCCTCGGGCGATCTGGCGGGTCATGTGGAAGCCGTCTACGGCGATGTGGCGCCCGATGCCTGCGGCGACCTGGTGGCGCCGCGGCCCGTGTCGGACGTGATCGACGTCGATTTCGAGGTGCGCTGCTGCCCCATCGACCCTATGGAGTTCGTGCGGGTGCTGGACGCCGCCCTCTACGGGAGCAACCGGCTGCCGGCCACCTCGGCTCTGTGCGGCGAGTGCTCCCGCAACGAGAAGGGGTGCTTCTACAAGCAGGGCATCATGTGCCTGGGGCTCGTGACCCGGGCCGGCTGCGGGGCGAAGTGCCCGGCGCTGGGCCGTCCCTGCAACGGCTGCGCGGGGCTCTCTCCCGATTCCAACGTGGAGGCGGCCCGCTACGTCGTGGGAAAGCGCGGCCTTGAGGTCGCGCGCTTCGACGACGCCCTGGAGATGTTCAACGCCGTGGCGATAAGCGCCGCGCAAGGGGAGGAGTAGCCTCATGGCCGCTACCGAGATTTCCGTCGACCACATCGCCCGCGTCGAGGGCCACGGCGACATCCGCCTCGTCATCGAGGACGGCCAGGTCACGACCTGCGAGATGGCCGTGGTGGAGCCGGCGCGCCTGTTTGAGTCCATGGTGCGCGGGCGCTCCTTCGAGGAGGTTCCCTACATCGCCTCCCGCGTCTGCGGCATCTGCTCGTCGAGCCACGTCGTCACCGACCTGCGCGCCATCGAGCAGGTCTTCGGCGTGGAAGTGACCGACCGCACCGAGGCTTTGCGCGAGCTTCTGCTCTACGGCTCCTACCTGCAGAACCACGGCACGCACCTGTTCGTGTTCGCCGCCCCGGACTTCTTGGGTCACAAGTCGGTGTTCCCGCTGGCCGAGGGCAACCCGGAGCTGTTCGAGCGCGCGCTGGGGCTGAAGGCGCTGGGCAACGAGCTGTGCACGCTGGTGGGCGGCCGGTCCATTCACCCCATCACGGCGGTCGTGGGCGGCTTCACCCACGAGATCTCCGCCGACGAGTACCTCCGTCTGGCCGAGGCCATGGACGACACGAGGGAATTCGCCCTGGCCAGTGTGGACTTGTTCCGCGACTTCGACACGGTGGACGTGCAGACCGAAGGCGACCTGCTCGCCATGGTCGCGCCGGGAACCTACCCGGTGTGCACCTCAGACACCCTGCGCTTCGTCCGCGCCGGCTACGACTTCAACGCCCAGGACGTGGAAGAGGAGATCGAGGAGTACCCGGTGGGGCATTCCGCCGCCTTCCTCGCTCGGGCCCGTCGCACGGGGCGCCCCTACATGACGGCGGCGCTCGCCCGCGTGAATGCCAGCTGGGACGCGCTTTCCAAGGACGCCCGCTACGCCGCCGCCAAGGCGGGACTGCGGCCCCCGGAGTACAACCCCTTCGCCAACAACATCGCCCAGGCGGTGGAGCTGGTGGACGTGCTCGACCGCTGCGCCGCGCTCTGCCGCCGCCTGGCCGCCGACGAGTTCGAGGGCTTAAGCGCGCCGGTTCCCTTCGAAGTGTGTGCCGGTCGCGGCGTGGGCTTCACCGAGGCCCCGCGCGGGGCGCTGTTCCATATCCTGGACATTGACGGCGACGGCCGCATCGAGCGCGCCTCCATCATGACGCCCACGGCCCAGAACATCGCGAACCTGGAAGCGGACATGCGCCAGCTCGCCGGCAAGATGGTCGCCGGCGGCTACGACGCCGACCTCATCACCCTGGAAGTGGAGAAGCTCGTCCGCGCCTACGACCCCTGCCTCTCCTGCAGCGTGCACTAAGTTTTGGCAATGTAGGGCTCGGAGCCGCCGGGGTGGCCCGCGCGCAGGTTGCGCAGCGAACGGAACAGTCCAGTGGACTGTTCCGCCGAGCGAGCCATTGCTTGAGCACGGGGCACCCCGGCGGCTCCGAGCCCGGACAATCCCTTACACCTATGGAGTTTCTAAGCCCCTAGGCCCCGTGTGATAAAATCTAAGGCTGACTGTAACCTATACGTATCCGAAGGGTTTGCCTGTATGTCATTCCTTGATTGGTTTTCGGGCCTGACCGGCCAGATGTCCGCGGACATGGCCATCGATCTGGGCACTGCCAATACCCTTGTTGCTATTACGGGGGAGGGCATCGTCATCAACGAGCCCTCCGTTGTCGCCATAGAAAAGTCCACTCAGCGCGTGCTGGCCGTCGGCCATGAGGCCAAGAACATGATCAACCACACGCCGGACGCGTTCTCCGCCGAGCACCCGCTCAAAGACGGCGTCATCGCCGACTACGATGTGACCGAGGCCATGATCTCGGCCTTCATCAACAAGGCGGCCGAGCGCAAGTACCCTTGGCAGCCCAAGCCCCGCATCGTCGTGTGCATCCCCTGCGGCGCCACTTCGGTTGAGAAACGCGCCGTGTTCGAGGCCACCATCCAGGCGGGCGCCCGCCAGGCCTACCTCATCGAGGAGCCCATGGCCGCCGCTATGGGCGCCGATCTGCCCGTGACCGAGCCGACCGGTTCCATGGTGGTCGATATCGGCGGCGGCACCACGGAGGTGGCCGTCATCTCGCTCGGCGGCATTGTGACGTCCAGCTCGCTTCGTTTGGCCGGCAACCGGCTCGACGAGGCCATCGCCATGCACCTGCGCGATTTGCTCGGCATCAAGATCGGCGAGCGTACGGCCGAGGTCATCAAGATTAAGATCGGCTCCATCCTTCCCTTCGAGGACGGCCGCGAGCGCGACATGATCATCTCCGGCCAGGACGTCTACACCGAGCAGCCCAAGGAGGTCACCATCCAGTCCGAGGACGTGCGCGCGGCGCTTCAGGCCCCCATCGAGGAGATGGTGCTGCACATCAAGGACACCTTCAAGAAGACCAACCCCGACCTGGCCAGCGACATCATCCAGAACGGCATCCTGCTCACGGGCGGCGGCGGCCTGCTCTCGGGCCTCGACCGCTACCTCACCGACAAGCTTGAGATTCCCGTGTGGGTGTCCGAGACGGCGCTGACCAACGTGGTGTCGGGCTGCCTGAAGGTGCTCGAGACGCCGACGGCCCTCAAGCAGACGCTCATGCGCTCGAAGTAGGTCTTTCGCTTCCTATGGCTCTCAACTTTCAGCAACACGAACCGGCCTCCGCGGGCCGGCTCTCGCTCATTATCGCGCTGGCGGTCTCGCTGGTGTGCGTCGGCCTGTACCAGGCCGAGGGCGCTACAGGCCCCCTGCATTCCCTGCAGTCCGCCGTGGAGGGCGCCATGGTGCCCCTGCAGCGGGCGAGCGCGCCTCTCACCGAGGCCGTGGACGACGCCGGGGCCGCGGCGGCCGAGGGTGGCGTTACCGAGGAGACCTACGCGACGTTGCGCCAGCAGAACGAGCAGCTCGTGCAGCAGCTGGCCGCCGCCGAGGAGCAGCGTCTCGAGAACGAGCGGCTGCGCGGCCTTCTGAACCTGCGCGACACCTACGAGATCACCGGCGTGTCCGGCCGCGTCATCGGGCGGACCACCGACGCGTGGAACCAGACGGTGACCCTGGACGTCGGATCGAGCTCCGGCGTGGAAACGGGGCTCACCGTGCTCGGTCCCACGGGCGTCGTGGGCCAGGTCATCTCCGTGGACGGCGGCTCGTGCCGGGTGCGCCTGCTCACCGATCCGCAGTCCGGGGCGGCCGCCATGGTGCAGTCGAGCCGGGCCGAGGGCATCGTGCGCGGCTCCATGGACGGCCTGCTCTATCTGGAGAACATCGGCGCGGACGTGAACGTGCAGGTGGGTGACGTGGTTCTCACGAGCGGCCTGGGCGGGAGCTACACCCGGGGCCTCATCATCGGCACCGTGGTGCGCGTCGAGGGCAGCGCCGGCAGCGACACCCGCAAGATCGTCGTGGCCCCCAACGACACCGTGAGCCTCATGGAGGAGGCGCTCGTGGTGTTCTCCGCGGCCGACGACGCCGCCGACCGCACCGTGACGGCGCCCACGAGCGCCGACGGCGGCGAGGGAGCGTCCAGTTCCGGCTCGGGCGATTCCGGCGACGGCAACGATACCGGCAGCGGTGACGACAGTGCCAGCGGCGACGGCTCCGGCGACGATGCGGGCCGCTCTGACGGCACCGAAGGAGGGGAGGCCGCATGATGGAACTTTCCCGCGAGACGGTGGCGGGCGTCATCGGCGCCGTCATCGCCGTGCTTCTGCAGATAACCGTGGCGCCGGCCATCACGCTGTTCGAGGCCGTGCCCAACTTCATCGTGGCCTTTTGCATCGTGCGCGCCGTGGCCACGCCGGCCGCGTCCGGGTCGGTCATGCCGCTGGTTTTGGGCCTTCTCTTCGACCTCATGGGCGGCGGTCCTGTGGGAGGGATGGCCTTTGTGCTCGTGCTGGTAACGTTTCTGGCCTCGCGGCTGTTCATGGCGCTCAACAACGATACCCTGTTCATGCCGGTGGCCATCATGCTGGCGTGCATCATGCTCGTCGAGGTGATGTACGGGCTCATCGTCGTGGTCTGCGGCGCCGACGTGCCCTTGGGGGAGGCCTTCCTCTACCGCACGCTGCCCTGCATGCTCTACGACTGCGTCATCGGCCTTTTGCTGTATCCGATCGCCGCGCGGTTGATGGTCGATCGCCCGCGCGTCCAACCCGGGACGCCGGTCCTTCGTTAGGAAGGGGGAGCCGTGCTCGTAGCTATCATCGTCGCCGTCCTGGCGGCGGTCATCGTCATTGTAGCCGTGGCAGCGGCGCTCGCGCTGCGCGCCCGCAGGGAGACGCCCTCGGTCGGCCGCGCCAAGGGAGTCTCGGAGCTTTCCACCGTGGGCGTGGGAAGCTCGCCCTTCGAGCGCCGCTCCAAGGCCCAGGCCGCCCGCGAGGGCGATGTGACCGTGTCCAGCTCCGAGCCCGGGGCCGCGTCGAAGAAGCCCTCTGACGAGCTGGGACGCCGCTTTGCGGGTCTGGCGGCGGCGGCCGTGGCTATCTTTGGCGCCCTGTCGGCGAAGCTGTGGTCCATGCAGATCGCGGGATCTGAGGCCTACGCCCAGGCGGCGGAGGAGAACCTGTACACCACGGTGAAGACGCCCGCCCCCCGCGGCTGCATCTACGACACCAACGGCGAGGCTTTGGTGGTGAACCGCCCGAGCCAGACCGTCGTGGCCGACCCTGAGGTGGCCGACAACCGCGATGTCGTGCGCCGGCTCTCCACGGTGCTGGGGCTTCCCGCCAACGTGGTGCTCCAGCGCATCAACGATGCCGCCGCCGGCGCTCAGAGCCTGCGCGTGGTGGGGGAGGACGTGCGCCTGCGCGACGTGGCCTTCATCGCCGAGCATGCCGACGCTTTCCCCGGCATCACCGTGGAGGAGCGCTCCCAGCGCGAGTATCCCTACGGGGCGCTGGCGGCCCATGTGCTCGGCTACACCGGCTCGCCCTCGGCTGCCCGGCTTGAGGAGAAGATCGAGGGCCGCGACATCCTCGCCATCGACGTGGTGGGCAACGCTGGGGTGGAGGCCACCTACGACGCGTACTTGTCCGGCGAGCACGGCGAGAGCCAGGTCATGGTGGACGCCAACGGCCGGCGCATCTCGGTCATGAGCGACATCAAGGACACCAAGGGCAACGACCTCTACCTCACCATCGACGCCAGGGCTCAGTACGTGGCCGACGCGGCCCTGGCCAAGCTCATCGCGCCATCGGGCGGCGTCATCGGCACGGGCAAGGGCTCCAAGGGCGCCGTTGTGGCACTTGATGTGACCGACGGGTCGGTGCTCGTTATGTCAAGCTTCCCCACCTTCGACCCGACGAATTTCACCGGTGCCTTCTCCCAGGAACTCATGGATAGGTACAACTCCGAGGAGGCCTACGCGCCGCTGAACAACAACGTGGTGTCCGGCCAGTTCATGGCCGCCTCCACCTTCAAGGCCTTCACCTCCTTAGCTGGCCTGGAGTACGGCTTCGCCACGGAGAGCAGCTCGTGGAACTGCACGGGCAAGTGGGACGGCTTCGGCACTGGGGACGTGCAGCGCTGCTGGAAGCACGACGGCCATGGGACGCTCGATCTGCACGGGGGCATCGTGAACTCCTGTGACACGGTCTTCTACGAGATCGGCAAGGCTTTCTACGACCATGGGCCCGCCGGCACCGGCGAGATATCGGAGACGGCGCTCCAGGACTACCTGGGGCAGTTCGGCTTCGGCGAGAAGACCGACATCGATTTGGGCGGCGAGGCTGTGGGCGTCATTCCCACCCCGGCCTGGAAGGCCGAGCGCTGGCAGAACGTGCCCTCCGAAGCCACCTTCCGCGGCGGCGACTACACCAACATGATCATCGGCCAGGGCGATGTGCTCGTGACGCCCTTGCAGGTGGCCTGCGCCTACGCCGGCGTGGCCACGGGCCGCATCATGCGGCCGCACCTTCTGAAGGAGGTGCGCAACAGCGAGGGCGAGACGGTCGTCACCTACGAGCCGGTCGTCGAGCGTACGCCCGAGGTGACCGAGGCCCATCTGGCCTACGTGCGCGACGCGCTGCACGGCATGGTGCAGGAGTCCCACTCCGTGGCGCCCTTGTTCGAGGAGCTGGGAATCGATGCGGCCGGCAAGTCCGGCACCGGCGAGAAGCAGGATCAGAACGACACGGCATGGTTCGTGGCCTACGCCCCCTACAACGATCCGAAGTACGTCGTGGCCTGCGTGGTGGAGCAGGGCGGCGGCGGATCGGACACCGCGGCGCCGGTGGTGGCCGAGGTCATGGGCGCGCTCATGGACTGCGCCGCCGGCACGTCCTCGGTGAAGCCGGAGCGCATCTCCGGCTCGCCCGGCGAGTCCGTCGCCATCGCCAACGACTCCGGCGGCCGTGAGGACTAGCATGGCCCAGCAGCTTCCCCAAATCCACTCGGTTCACTCCAGCCAGCGCCGACCGGCCCACGGCTCGGCGCGCCCGGCTGCGCCCTCGCTGCTTGCGCGCGTGCCCTGGGGCTTCCTCGCCGTCATCGCGGTGCTCGTCGCCTACGGTCTCGTGGTCTGCTGGTCGGCGGTGCAGGGGGACGCCGACTACAACTTCAGCCGCCAGCTGCAGGGCGTGGCCGTGGGCCTGGTCGCCATGGTGGCCCTGTGGGCCTTCGACTACCGGCGCCTTTCGAACCTCACCACGGCGCTGCTCGTCATCAACGTGGTGCTCATCCTTCTGCCCCACATCCCGGGCCTCGGCACCGACGCGGGCATGGGGGCCAAGTCCTGGATCAAGATCGGCATGCAGGTGCAGCCCGGCGAGTTCGCGAAGGTCACGGTGGTGCTCTTCGCCGCGAGTCTTCTGGCCCGCTACCAGGGCACGCTGGACGATTGGCGAGAGTACTGCAAGGTGCTCGGGATGCTGCTCGTTCCGTTCGCGGCCATCATGACCCAGCCGGACTTGGGCACGGGTCTGGTGTACCTGGCCATCTCGGCGGTGGTGCTCGTCATGGGAGGCGCCAAGGGGCGCTACCTGCTCATCACGCTTATCGCCGGCATCGCGGCCATCGCGGCCGTGTTCGCCGTCGACGAGCTGCTGAAGTACCAGCAGTCCGACGGCACGTGGGAGTACCGCCTCTTGAAGAACTACCAGCGCAGCCGCCTACTCGTGTTCCTGAACCCCGAGGGGGACCTCTCCGGCGACGGTTACAACCTCGCCCAGGCCAAGATTGCCATCGGCAGCGGTGGCCTGTTCGGCAAGGGCATCGGCAACGCCACGCAGTCGACCCACGGCTTTCTGCCCGAGGCCCCCACGGACTTCATCTTCTGCGTTCTGGCCGAGGAGTTCGGGTTCGTGGGCGTCATGGCGCTCATCGGCCTGTACGCCCTGCTCATCGTGGCGTGCCTCTCCATCGCCCGCCGCGCCGACAACCTCTTCGGCATGCTCATCGTCATGGGGGTCATCGGCATGTGGCTCTTCCAGATTTTGGAGAACATCGGCATGGACTGCGGCCTTATGCCTATCACGGGCATTCCGCTGCCCTTCGTCAGCTACGGCTCCTCGTTCATGGTCGTGAACTTCGCGCTCATCGGGCTCATCGGCTCGGTGTACTCCCATACGTCCACCCAGTCCGGCTTTGCCCGGACTCCCTCTCACGGAAGGAAGGCCTCATGAATCTTCCCCTGGATATCCCCGCCCTCCTGAAGGCGGCCACCGATATCGACGAGGCGCGCAACACGCCTCTGGCGGTGTCGGTCTACATCGACGAGACGGCCCCCGGTGATGTGGTGGGTCACGTGCGCAGCGCCTTTGCGAGCGCGGGGGCCAAGACCCGGGTGACCATCGGCTATTTGGACGACAACCTGCTCGCCGAGCCCTACGGGGCCGACGACATGGCGGTCATCGTCGCCGGGGATTCGCCGCGCATCGGCGAGCAGGCGGCGCACATCCGCGGCGCCGGCATTCCGGTCATGGTGGCCACCACAGCGCCCCGTGCCGTGGCCGCAGCTGCCGAGGCGGCCGGCTGGCCCGTGCCCGAGGGGGACATCGTCGCGCCGAACATGACCAACCCCACGCCCTTCGGGGACGCGGCCCGGGCGCTGGCGCGCCGCATCACTGCTGGCAGCACCGCCAACGAGGCGCCGAATGCCGCGGCGGCCGAGGCGGCGAGCGCGGCCGAGGCGGCCATCGAGGACATCGAGCACGCCCTGCCTGTGGAGACCGAGCCCGCCGATGCCGAGCCCATTCCGCTGGACGCCGAGGGCGCGGCCACGCTGGACCGCCGCATGGGGGAGTGGATCATCGCCGCCTGCAAGGACAAGCGCCTCGCCTTCGCGCTGGCCTTCCCCTTCGTGCGCCGCCCGCTGTCCCTGGACGCGGTGCGGGCCACCTCGGTGCAGAACGCCGGCGTGGGCGTGGTGGTGTTCATCCCCGGGGCCGACATGCCCATCATGACGCTCAACCAGGCGAAGATGCTGCTGCAGATCGCCGCCGCCTACGGCCAGCCGCTGTCGGCCGAGCGCATCAAGGAGCTGGCGGCGGTCGTCGGCGGGGCGTTTCTGTTCCGCAACATCGCGCGCACGGCCGTCGGCGTGGTGCCGGTGCTCGGCTGGGCCATCAAGGGGGCCGTCGGGTTCGCGGGCACCGAGGCCATGGGGCACGCGGCCATCGAGTACTTCGAGGCCGGCGGCGACATCGTCGGCGTGGCATCGGTGGTGCAGAAGGCCCGCGACGAGGCGGTGGAGGCCGCGTCGAAGGCAGCGGCCACGCCTGCCGGCGGCAAGGTGATCGAGGCCGCCCGCGGGGCCGGGGCCTCGGCCTTCCGCGCTCTGCGCGGCAAGGGGAAGGGCGCTGGCAAGGGAGGTGCCCGTGGCTAGGCGCGATCTGTGGCCCGAGGTCGAGCCGCTGCTCTCGCGCGTGGAGCGACCGGCCCGCTACCTGAACCACGAGTGGGGCTGCGCCGCGCCTGTGGCTGAGGACGACTTCGCCTTCTGCATGATTTACCCTGATACCTACGAGCTGGGCCAGGCCAACCAGGCCGTGCGCATCCTCGTGAACGCTGTGAATGCCGTGGACGGCATGGGGGCCGAGCGGGCCTTTTTGCCCGCAGTGGATATGGCCGACCTCATGCGCGAGAAGGGAGTGCCGCTGTTCTCCCTGGAGAGCTGCCGCCCTGTGGTCGACTTCGACGTGGTGGGCATCACGCTGCCCCACGAGCTGGCTGCCACCAACGTGCTGGAGACGCTCGATCTCGCCGGCATCCCGCTGCGCACCGCTGACCGCGCCGAGGGCGATCCCATCGTGCTGGCCGGCGGCCCGTGTGCCTACAACCCGGAGCCCTACGCACCGTTCTTCGACGTCATCTTGGTGGGCGAGGGCGAGGAGCAGCTGCCCGAGACGCTGGAGCTCATCCGCGAGCTGCGCGCGTCCGGCACGCCCCGGGCCGAAATCCTGCGCGAGGTGGCGCGGCGCGTGGGGGGCGCCTACGTGCCGAGCCTGTACCGCTGGCGCAGCGAGGACGAGGCCCAGGCTGCCGGCAGCTGGGCGGAGCCCCTGTTCGACGACGTGCCGCGTGTGGTGCACAAGCGCGTTTTCGAGGGTTTCGCCGACAGCCCGGCGCTCGAGCCTATGATTGTGCCCTATACGGAAGTGGTGCACGACCGGCTGAACGTCGAGATTCTGCGCGGCTGTGCTCGCGGCTGCCGCTTTTGCCAAGCGGGCATGATGTACCGTCCGGTGCGCGAGCGCTCGGCCGACAACATCGTGGACGCCGTGGCGCGGGGCCTCGCCGAAACCGGCTACGACGAGGTGAGCCTGACCTCGCTCTCTTCAACGGATCACTCCCAGATCGCCGAGATATTAACGCGGGTGAACGCCGACTGCGCCGGGGCCGGCGTGCGCGTGAGCGTGCCCTCCCAGCGCCTGGACGCCTTCGGGGTGGAGATGGCCGAGCTCGTGGCCGGCCAGAAGAAAGGCGGCCTCACCTTCGCGCCCGAGGCGGGCACCCAGCGGCTGCGCGATGTCATCAACAAGAACGTCACCGAGGACGACTTGTTCTCGGCCATCGACGCCGCCTTCGCCGCCGGCTGGCGCCGCTGCAAGCTGTACTTCATGGTGGGACTGCCCACCGAGACCGATGACGACATCAAGGGCATCGCGAGTCTGGCCCAGCGCGCCTACGACCGCGCCAAGGCCGCCGTGCCGGCCGACCAGCGCGGCAGCGTGCGCATGAGCGTGTCCTGCGCGGTGTTCGTGCCCAAGGCCCAGACTCCCTTCCAGTGGGACGGCCAGATCTCCCCGGAGGAGACGCTGCGGCGTGTGGGCCTGCTCAAGCGCTCGGTGAAGTACAAGGCGGTGGACGTGCACTACCACGACCCCGCGACGTCGTTCGTCGAGGCGGTCATGAGCCGAGGCGGCCGCGAGGTGGCCGATTGGGTTGAAGCGGCGTGGCGCCGCGGCGCCCGCTTCGACGCTTGGACGGAGCTCTTCAACGAAGAGGCGTGGACGGGCGCCGCCGAGGAGCTGGGGCTTGATCCCGCCGCGATCGCCCAGGCCGAGTTCCCGACCGACTACGTGCTGCCCTGGGCGCACATCACCGCCGCGGTCTCGCCGAAGTTCCTCGCGCGGGAGAGGGAGCGCGCCGCTGCCGGCATCACGACGCCGGACTGCACCTTCGAGAACTGCTCCGCCTGCGGCGCCTGCCCCACGCTAGGCGTCGACATCGAGCTGCAGCAGGAGCGCGAAGGCAAGGAAGCGGCCCCGGCGGCCAATCCGTACCGCAAGGTCGTGCATCCCAGAGAGGCCGAGCCCCCATGCCATCCCGATCAAGCGCGGCAAGCTGAAGGATCTACCGAAGAGGAGGCGATCCGATAATGGCCGATCCCCGTTTGTTCCGCCTGCGCGTCACCTTCCATGAGACTGGACGTTTGGCCATGCTGTCGCATCTGGAGCTGGCCCGCGCCCTCGAGCGCGCCGTGCGCCGGGCGCAGCTGCCCTTCGCGGTGAGCCAGGGCTTTTCGCCGCACATGCGCATCGCCTTCGGGGCGGCTCTGCCCGTGGGGGTGGGAGGCACCGCCGAGATATTCGATCTGTTCCTCACCGACTACGTGCCGGCGCCCCGTGCCCTTACGGCGTTGCAGGAGGCGAGCCCCGCCGATTTGTACCCCACGGAGGCACGCTACATCGAGGCGCGGGATGCCGCCGCCAGTGTGGCGCTGCCGGTGAGCACCTACGAAGTCGTGCTCTCCGAGGCCCCGCGTGCCGTCGTGGTTCCCGAGGCAATCATCGTCGTGCGCAAGAAGAAGGAGAAGACGCTCGTGCCGTCCGACTTTCTTGTAGGGCCGGTGTCTCTGGACGGAGCCACGGTGCGCTTTTCTCTGGAGGCCAAGCCCACGGGATCCTTGCGCGCCGACGCCTTCGCCCGCGAGCTCGTCCGCGAGACCGTCGCCGCAGGCCACGCTTCGGAGGATCTGCGGCCGATCACCTTCCTGCGCGTCGACCAGCGCGCAGCCGACGGGCAGTAGCGGCCGATTTCGGGTATGATGTAGAAGTCAGGAGATGAAAGGAAGACCCATGGACGATTGCCTGTTCTGCAAGATCGTGTCCGGCGAGATCCCGTCGGCCAAGGTGTACGAGGACGATGTGTGCTACGCCTTCGATGACATCGAGCCCGAGGCGCCGGTGCACACCCTCATCGTGCCGAAGACCCACTACGACAACTTGGCCGCCGGCGTGCCGGCCGAGGTCATCGGGCATATGATGAGCGTCGTGCCCGAGGTGGCGCGTTTGAAGGGTGTCGGCGAGTCCGGCTATCGCACTGTGGTGAACACGGGCCCCGACTCGGCGGCCACGGTGAATCACCTGCACATTCACGTGCTCGGCGGCACCAAGATGGGCCGCTTCACCTTCGAGGGCTCCTATCGCGAGGCACAGTAGCCGTTGCGGGAAGCCGTTGCAGCAACCGCCCGTCCGACAGTTCGAAAATTCTCGAAAAAGGGGCTTGTGCGGAAGAGCGATTCTGTTAAACTATACGGGCTGCTGAAACACGGGGTGTTAGCTCAGTTGGTTAGAGCGCCGGCCTGTCACGTCGGAGGTCGCGAGTTCGAGTCTCGTACATCCCGCCATTTTTCAGCACGACACCATTCGGGGTGTTAGCTCAGTTGGTTAGAGCGCCGGCCTGTCACGTCGGAGGTCGCGAGTTCGAGTCTCGTACATCCCGCCATTTAGCTAGTTCAGGAGCCTACGGGCTCCTTTTTTTGATGCCGTACTGGGGATCCGGAAATACGAAAGCGCCCGACTTGAGTGAAATGCTCACCGCTCGGACGCTTTATCAAAATATATTGTAGCACGGCTACTTGATTTTGATAACCTCTCCGAACCGATTTATATATAACAGTCTTCTAACGTGATGGAGGTTGTGAGCCCATTTCACGACTTCGTCATGAATTTGCTTGTCGGATAGTTTTCTCATGCGCCTGGAATCGAAAATGATATCACGGGATTGATGAACGGCTTCTCGCAGGCGCTTCTCTATGACTTTCAACTTGTCAGATGTTGGAGACTTGACTTCCCAAAAGACGCCTCCAGCCAAGAAGTCTGGCGTCTTAACTCCGTTGCCTTTGATGCGCGCCCTGAACTCCACATTCATGCCGAAATCAGCAATGGCGCGTGCGGTGGCCATCTCATGTGGCTGTATGTTGAGATGTGATGGTGCTGTTATGTTCCCTTGGTTTTTCGACATGACGGATATTATACGCGCGCAGCGCGCGTTTGTTGCGGACTTCCGTGTTAGATTTTGCGTTATTTGAAAGTCTCGTACATCCCGCCATTTCAGCGCAACACCATTCGGGGTGTTAGCTCAGTTGGCTAGAGCGCCGGCCTGTCACGTCGGAGGTCTCGAGTTCGAGTCTCGTACATCCTGCCATTCGAAGTATGAGGTCAGGAGCTTTCGCTCCCGACCTCATACGTTTTTCAGGCTCTCGAATCACGCTTTGGGTTCAATTTCGGGGGCTATGTTTCAAAAAGTGTGTCCGCTTGGATTCTTGCTAAACTCACTTTAGACCTTTGTTTCTACTCGGACGATTATGTGGTCTATGCCGCTTGCTTGCCAAACCCCTGATCTGAATTCGCTGCGTGATCTGAGATTGTTGTAAACATCTGATGATTCCGAGAATTTATAAGCATTCCAGGGTTTTCTTGTGATGCGACCATCGGAGTAGTGGATTTCGATGGTCGCTTTTCTGTGTCTCAGTAGCAACTTCTCAAGCTCGTATTGTTCGGCGGGGACGAGCGTAATGGGCAGTGGATTATTCTCTCTTCCGTCGGACATGCGGGCTGTTCTTCTGGTTTGTGATTTAGCTTGAGCTTTCATTCCAAGCTCGCGACGGAGTTTGCTCCTAATCTCGTTTGCTGAAGTCTGCGCCTGTCGCATTGCGTCAATGACGCGGTCGTAGTTGAACCAGTATTCTTCCCAGGCTTTATCTCCAACCAGTTCAATAAAGTCGATCTTGGCTGGAGGAAAAACTTTTTCGTAGGTCTCTAATAGCGAGATCCTGCGATCGAGATCGGTGATTCCCCTTGATTTTGGCGAGAGCTTGGAATCACTAAGCATCCATTCCTTCCAGTTGCGGTTGCCTTTGGACTGATTGCACTTGCTACAGGCTGGTACTAGATTGTGTATTTCGCTAATGTAGCCTGTTGGCTCTTTGTTAATTATCAACGGATTTAGATGATCCCATTCAGTATGGCCGTCGCCGCAATACGCGCAGCAGACGTTCTCTCTGTTCATATTGAGGACTGATAGCGCCTCATCTAACTCTCGATCGCTTGGTTCTATGCATGGAATGATTCCGTTCACGAAAGAATTGGTAATGCTCGAACTGCGCCCCATTATCGTTACAGGAACTGGCATTTTGAATACTGACATGATCAACCTTTCTATCGTAGACTTGCGGCCTAGACTGACCCTTATTTCTTCTTCTTGCGCTTGCCTTCAGGCGCTTTGCCGCGCGTAGGCTTTCCGTGCTCTTTGATGTAATCAAGCCGATTGTCCACGGAAGATCGCGTTATCAGCAGTTTTCCGGCGAACTTGTATCCGTCGATTGACCTTTCCTCGATCATCTTGATGATACGGGGAATGCTGACCCCGAGGAGCTTCGCGGCCTCTTTGGCTGTAATGAGCCCATCGAGGTCAGTCTTGTTCTTTAAAAGAGGGCTGTGTACGTCAGGCATGTTGTGATAATAGTCAAAGAGTTCTTGCTTGAGATCGAAATCGTCATCCCAGAACTCAGCTTCGAAATGCAATAGGACGTGTTCGAGGATGAATTTCTCGGGATCTTCTTTATATAGCGACCATGAATCATCATCGAAGTCAAAAGGATAAACGCAAAGTCCGAGCGGGTTGATGAGCCCGAACTCGTAATCTTTGAGGTACAGCGCGAACAATCCGCACTCGCCCAGAGGATCCGAGACATCCTGGATCAGAAGTCGAAGACCGCTATAGTCTTTGAGATAGTCGACCTCGTTGCCCCTGTGAATGCCATCCTCCATGTACTCGCCTTCTGCAAGGTAGAGGCGAGCGTACTCGGTGAATTCCACTTCGTAGAAATCGAGCTTATGGAAGGTGCGACGATCGAGAAGCGTTCCTTCTTCCACTTGGTCGAGAAAACGGATCTTTTCTATGGACTTTGGATCCGCTTCAATAGCTGCTTTCATGGTATTGGAATCTGCGCGATCTTCTTCGAAGTCCTCCCAGAAGAGTGGTTTGCTGATTAGGTCTTGCATAGTTACATCTTCGAGCTTCATGTCTCCTCCAAAAAGCCATTAGCTGCTAACAATATAATGAGTATATCAGGAAGCTTCGGCCTATGCAAGTTATAACATTAATTGTTAATGGAATCATGAGAACAACTGGGAGGCATATTAAAGAGCAAAGGTAAATGAGCTTAATCGTTGTCGTGCCTTGGCATCAAACAAGGAAAGCGCCCGACTTGAGTGAGATGCTCACCGCTCGGACGCTTTGACAAGACGCATGGCAGCACAGTTACTTGTTTTTTGACGGCTTCGGCAGTGCGTGCGGAGACGCGCTGCGCCCCTCGGGGCGGGGTTTCGGCGTTTCGGGGAGGAGCGCTCGAAGAGGGTGCGGGGCGATGTTAGAATTTGCCGTGGAAAACGATGACCCCGAAAGTAAGGGGAATCTATGATCTGCGATAACGTTCTGGAAGCTGTGGGAGGCACGCCGCTCGTGCGCCTGCGACGCATGACCGGACCCGACGATGCCCAGGTGCTCGTGAAGTTCGAGGCGGTGAACGTGGGCGGCTCGGTGAAGACGCGCACGGCGCTGAAGATGGTCGAGCGCGCCGAGGAGCGGGGCGAGCTGACGCCTGATTCCGTTATTGTGGAGCCCACGAGCGGCAACCAGGGCGTGGGGCTCGCCCTTGTGGCGGCCGTGAAGGGCTACGCGGCCCGCATCATCATGCCGGACTCCTGCTCGGTAGAACGCCGGCGCATCATGGAGCATTACGGGGCCGAGGTGATCTGCGTCCACGACGAGGGCGACATCGGCGCGTGCATTGAGGAGTGCATCGCGCTTGCCCAGAAGATGGCCGCGGAAGATCCGCGCGTGTTCGTGCCCCAGCAGTTCGTGAACCGCGACAACCTGGCGGCCCACGTGGACGGCACGGCCGCGGAGATCCTCGCCGATGTGCGCGCGGCCGGCATCGCCATCGACGGCTTCTGCTCCGGGTTTGGCACGGGTGGCACCATCACCGGCGTCGGCGCTGAGCTGCGCGCGGTCTTCCCCGCCATGCAGATCTGGGCGGCCGAGCCCGAGCACGCAGCGCTGCTGTCCGGCGGCGCCATCGGCACCCATGTGCAGATGGGCATCGGCGATGGCATCCTGCCCGCCATCATGGATACCTCACTCATCGACGAGATCGTCGTGGTGACCGATGAGGAAGCTCTGGCATGCGCGCGGCGCCTCGCCCGGGAAGAGGGGCTGTTCTGCGGCATCTCCTCGGGCACCAACGTGGCGGCAGCTCTGCGGTTGGCCCGCAAGCTCGGCCCGGACAAGACCGTGGTAACGCTGGCCCCCGACACCGGCGAGCGCTACTTCTCCACGGTGCTGTTCGAGGGGGAGTGAGGCAGCGCGAAGTGGTTGCGGCGGCATCGGATGAGCCCCGCCTTCTGCATGCGGGACAGCTCCGCCGATAGCGCGCTGCGATCCACCCCCAGGTAGTCGGCGAGCTGCTGGCGGTTGAAGGGGATGTCGAACTCGCGGGTGCCGGTGCGCTCGGCCTCATTGGAGAGGTAGGCGAGCACCTTGCCGCGGATGGACTTGGGCGCTACGTGAAAGATGCGGCGCGAGAGGGCGAGGCTCTGCCGAGCGATGGCGGCGATCATGTTGCGGGCCACGAGGGCGTGGTGGTCGCAGCGGCACGAGCAGGGGCCGACCACCTTCGCGAGATTCAGGAAGAGGACGGTGCAGTCCTGGTCGGCGACGACGTCCACGAGCAGCGGCTCGCCGGCGGCGGCGTAGGCCTCTCCGAACATGGCACCGGGCCCGCGCATGCCCACGACGCTCACGTTGCCCCAGGGGTCGACGTGCTCAATGCGGACGCGCCCCGTGAGTACGATGCCGGCAGTGGACACCGAATCCCCCATATGATGGATGCGCTCGCCCTGGGCATAGCGGCGCTCATGGGCATCGAGGCAATCGAGCATCGCGCCGACCTCCTGCGATGCCACGCCTGAAAACAGCGGCGTTCCAGCCAGGAAGGCGTTTCGTTCCATGGGTCAACCTTTTCATTGAAGGAAGCTTCGTTTGTTGTGATTACAACATACAATGCCCTGCCGTGCCAGTACCTTCACAACAGCGGCGCAACGGTGCCGTCTATCTACTGGAACACGGCCGCAAGGGCCGCGACCCGAAAGGGAGTGTCTATGGCGACAGAGCAAATGTTTTGCTTCCAATGCGAGCAGGTGGCAAAGTGCGAGGCCTGCACCGGCAGCGCCGGCGTGTGCGGCAAGCCGGCCGATGTGGCCGATGCCCAGGACGCGCTGACCGGGGCGATGATCGCTTTGGCCCGCACGGCCCGGGAGGCCGGCGTCAAGAACGACCGTATCTGCGATCTCATCGTGGACGGCCTGTTCACCTGCATGACCAACGTGAACTTCGACGGGCAGGCCGTGACCGCGCTTAAGGACGCGGTGCGCGCCGAGACGGCCGCCGTGGCCGCCGCGGCCGGCAACGAGCCGGTCTCCGACTACGACGTCGACCAGATCTGGGGCGACGACGAGGACATCCGCTCACTCAAGTCCCTCGTGCTGTTCGGCCTGCGCGGTACGGCGGCCTACGCCTACCACGCCCGGGTGCTGGGCTACCGCGACGCGACTGTCGACGAGTTCTTCGCCGACGCCCTGGCGCAGCTGGCCGAGCCGGGCTCGGTGGACGCGCTTCTGCCCCTGGCGCTGAAGGTGGGCGAGGTGAACCTCGGCTGCATGAGGCTGCTCGATGAGGCCAACACGGGCACTTACGGCACGCCGGAGCCCACCACCGTCGCCATGGAGGTGCAGCCGGGCCCGTTCATCGTCATCTCCGGCCACGACTTGCACGACCTGAAGCTTCTGCTGGAGCAGACCGAGGGCACAGGCGTGAGCGTCTACACCCACGGCGAGATGCTGCCGGCCCACGCCTATCCGGAGCTGAAGAAGTACCCGCAGCTCAAGGGCAACTTCGGCACCGCATGGCAGAACCAGAAGAAGGAGTTCGACGGCGTGCCCGCGGCCTTCCTGTTCACTACCAACTGCCTCATGCCTCCCAAGGAGAGCTACGCCGACAACGTGTTCACCACGGAAGTCGTCGCCTTCCCCGGCTGCACGCATATCGGCCCCGACAAGGACTTCGGCCCGGTTATCCAGAAGGCGCTGGAGCTGGGCGGCTACGACGAGCCCCACACGATTCCCGGCATCAACGGCGGCACGACGATGACCACGGGCTTCGCCCAGGGCACGGTGCTCTCCGTGGCCGACACGGTGGTGGACGCGGTGAAGAGCGGCGCCATCAAGCACTTCTTCCTCGTCGCCGGCTGCGACGGCGCGCGCCCGGGCCGCAACTACTACACCGAGTTCGTGAAGGCCACCCCCGACGACACGGTGGTGCTCACCCTGGCCTGCGGCAAGTACCGCTTCAACGACCTCGATCTGGGCGAGATCGGCGGCCTGCCGCGCCTCATGGACATGGGCCAGTGCAACGATGCCTACAGCGCCATCCAGGTGGCCGTAGCCCTGGCCGAGGCCTTCGACTGCGGCGTGAACGACCTGCCGCTGTCCATGGTGCTGTCCTGGTACGAGCAGAAGGCCGTCTGCATCCTGCTCACGCTGCTGTACCTGGGCATTCGGAATATCAAGCTCGGCCCCACGCTGCCGGCCTTCGTGAGCCCCGGCGTTCTCGACGTCCTCGTCGAGAACTACGGCATCGCCCCCATCACCACCCCGGAGGCCGACCTCGCGGAGCTTCTGGGCGAGTAGCGCCGAGCACAGAACGAGGAGCCCCGAGAGATCGCGCGAGCGCGACGCGATGCGAGGCAAACGGAAGGCGGCGACCGACGGAGGTCGTCGCCTTTTTCGTTGCCTTCCATGGCTCACGAAGGGTCGGCCGCCATTTTGTGGCGCCGCTCGGTACTTACCGAGAGAGGAGGATGTGGGGTTCCGGCGATGCTAGATCGCGAGCAACTCCAGGATGAGCTGGCAGCGGGTGCCGATGGGGATGGTATCGGCATCGAGGAAGGCTCGAAAGTCTCGCCAATCGCGTTAAAGGTTCGCCAGCATTTCCAGGATCAGTTGGCAGCGGGTGCCGATGGGGACGGTGTTGAGGTCGAGGAACGTGCCGATCTGGGTGCGCTCCAATATGAACGTCTCGATGAGCTCCGAGGGCTCGGGGCTCGCATTGCCCGCTGGCTCCACCTGGGCGAGGACCACCTGCACGCTTTCCTCGGCAAGGCCTGT
Source organism: Adlercreutzia sp. CNCM I-6207 (assembly GCF_977072305.1). Lineage (NCBI taxonomy): Bacteria > Bacillati > Actinomycetota > Coriobacteriia > Eggerthellales > Eggerthellaceae > Adlercreutzia > Adlercreutzia sp. CNCM I-6207. The sequence goes on along the minus strand of NZ_CDRVLZ010000022.1, from coordinate 17,010 downwards.
GGAGGAGAAGCCCGGCTGGGGGAGCACGAGTAGCGCCCGGTCAATGTCGGTGCGCAGGCAAAAGCCCGTCTCTTCGGCCAATTCGCGTCCTACGGCTTCCTCAAGGCGCTCTCCCGGTTCGATCAGGCCCGCAGGAAATGAGATGCACCAGGAGTTCAGCGGATAGCGGAACTCGCGAATGAGGAGAACTTTGTCTCGCAGGATGGGCACGATGCACACGGCGTCGGGCTCGGGTTTTCCGCCGTCACCCAAGCGTTTGAGTGCCCGGGCGTAGCGCTTCGGGTCTTTGCGCGAGACGCTCTCGTAGGTATGGGGGCGACCATCGGGCATGGTGTAGGAAAGCCGGTACTTGTTGATCCAGCCTGTGGAGATGGTCTCGATGGAGTCGAGGCGGGGCGCAGGTGTGTCAGGTGCCACCAGAAGGCTCTGGTCGAGTGCGGAGGTCGGAGGCATGGTATCGTCGCGAGCGAAAGTGCTTGCGGCCCGGCTCTCCTCTCGAGTGGCGGCGACCTCGGCTTCGATATCGGGCAGGCTCGCCAATGCGCCCGCTGCGTACTGCTCGCTGGTGACGATCTGGATGCCCACGGCGGCCATGTCCTCGAGATTGGCGGCCTGCGCTTCGGGCGAGCGCGACGAGGTGGCATCTTCCACCACTACCACGTTGTAGCCGAGTTCCAAGGCGTCGTAAGCGGTGGAGCGTATGCAATTCGGCGTGGTGGTGCCGGCCAGAACCACCGTGGTCACGCCGATGTCTTGCAGCCATGCGTCTAGATCGGTGCGGAAGAAGGCAGAAAAGCTCGGCTTGATGAGGATGGCCTCGCCGGCCGCCGCCAATTCCGGAGGTGCCTCCAGGCTGTCGTGGTTTGCGATGGAAAGGGGGCGCCCTCCTTCCGCCCAGGCGCGGTAGCGCACGGCTTCCACGTCGGAGCCGTCAGGCTGGTAGACGCGCCTCACGTGGTAGATGGCGCCCGCCTGCCCGGAACGGGCCGCTTCCAGGGCGCGAGCGCAGGCGGGAACGGTGGCCGCCGCGCCGGCGACGCACAAAGGAGAGGTCGGATCGATGAAGCCCATTTGCATATCGATGAGCAGGAAGGCGGCGCGGGCTGGTTCTATCATGGGAGGCTCCTCTTTCTATGTGATGAAGTCCGGATTCCGCAAGGTTGAGCGCAGGGGAGGGACGGGGCGCCCCGCCCCGTCCCTCCGGTCGACGATTGGTTGCAAGCCAAATTCCAATGGTATACTGCCACCATTATAGGCATTACGCAACTCAGAAAGGGAGTTTCCTATGATCGGACTTGCTATCATCATCGTTCTTTTGGTGCTGCTTCTGCCCCAGGCGCTGTTTATTGTTCCGCAGCAGAACGTCTACATCATCGAGCGGCTGGGCAAGTTCAACCGCACCGTGGGCGCGGGCCTGAACATTAAGATCCCGTTCTTCGAGACCATTGCCGCCAAGGTGGACATGCGCACGCGCCAGGAGCAGTTCGGCATCGACGCGAAGACCCGCGACAACGTGACGGTGACCATGGCCATCGCCGCCCAGTACCGCGTGAGCGCCCAGCCGGCGGCGAACGGTCAGCCCTCGGGCGTGTGGCGCAGCTACTACATGCTGGCCAACCCCACGGCTCAGATGCGCTCCTACCTCATCGACGCCCTGCGCTCCAGCGTGCCGCAGTACACGCTTGACGAGGTCTTCGACAAAAAGGACGCCATCGCGTCGGACGTGAACCAGACCGTTTCCGGCCTCATGGTGGCCTACGGCTACGACGTGGTGAGCACGCTCATCACCTCCATCGATTTGCCCGCCGACGTGGAGCAGTCCATGAACCGCATCAACTCCGCACAGCGCGAGAAGGAGGCCGCCCAGTCGCTGGCCGAGGCAGAGCGCATCAAAGTGGTCACCGAGGCACGGGCTCGCGCCGAGGCCATGGAGCAGGCGGGCCGGGGCATTGCCGCCCAGCGCAAGGCCATCGCCGACGGCATCTCGGAGTCGCTTGCGGTCATCAAGAGCTCCGGCGTGTCGGCGGCCGAGGCCAACCAGCTGTTCATCTTCACCCAGTGGACCGACATGATGAGCGAGTTCGCCCGCAACGGCCGCCAGTCCACCGTGGTGCTGCCGAGCGACTTCACGGCGACGGCCTCCATGTTCGAGCAGATGCTCGTGGCCCAGGAGACGGAAGGCGCCGACGAGTTCGTCATCGTGGAGGAAGAGGAGAAGTAGCTCCTTTGTCGCGCCGCTTCGAGCTTCCGTGTGCCGTTCGTGGACTTTCCCAGAAAGGCGCGATAATTTCCCTTGCGCCGAGGGTATAGGGGCGATATACTGTCAAATCGCGTCCAAACGAGAAACGATGCAAGACCATTTAGAAGTATAGAGTAGGAAAAGGCAATGGATATCATTCGCGCTATTGAGCAGCAGCAGATCAAGCAGGACCTCCCCGAGTTCCACGTGGGCGACAACGTGAAGGTTCACTATCGCATCACCGAGGGCAACCGCGAGCGTATCCAGGTGTTCCAGGGCGACGTCATCCGCCGTCAGGGCGAGTCGGTCCGCGAGACCTTCACCGTGCGCAAGATCAGCTTCTCCATCGGCGTGGAGCGCACCTTCCCCGTGCATTCCCCGAAGATCGAGAAGATCGAGGTCACCCGCAAGGGCGATGTGCGCCGTGCCAAGCTGTACTACCTGCGCAACAAGGTGGGCAAGGCCGCCAAGATCAAGGAGAAGGCGTTCCGCTAGGCCTTATCTTTTGTGTTCGCGAGGGCTCCTTCGGGGGCCCTTTTTCGTATTCCTCGCCGGTGGGAAGGAGCCCGAGGTGATTGATCTGACCGTCCCCGAGATCCGACGGAAGCTGCAGGAGGCCGATGCGGCCGCCTTCGCCGTGCTGGAGCGGTCGCTTGTGGCCGACACGCGCAAGGGCGTGCGGGCCGCCGTGGAGGTGGCGCGCCGCCGTCTTGAGGCCGAGGCCGCAGAGGAGGCGCGGCTCGCGGGGATGTACGCTTTCGAGCGGGAGCTCGCCGCCGAGCGGGGAGGGTCGGTGGTCATCGGGCTCGATGAGGTGGGGCGCGGGCCCTTGGCGGGGCCTTTGGCCGTGGGGGGCGTGGTGCTGGATGCGGACGACCCCATCGCCGGGCTCAACGACTCCAAGCAGGTGAGGCCGGAGGACCGCGAGGCCATCGCAGGCGAAGTGCGCCGGCGCGCCCGGGCGTGGACGGTGCAGTACGTGGAGCCGGCCGACATCGACCGGGTGGGCATGACGGCGGCCCTGCGCCGGGCCTTTGCCGCCGCCATTGCCGAGGTGGAGGCCCAGGGCGTCGCGGTGGATGTCGTGCTTCTGGACGGCAACCCGCTGCATCTTGATCCGCGGGAGGTGAACGTCGTGAAGGGGGACGGGAAGTGTGCCTCCATCGCCGCCGCGTCGCTCGTGGCCAAGGTGGCGCGCGATCATGTGATGGAGGCCTATGCCGAGCAGTACCCCGGCTACGGCTTCGAATCGAACAAGGGATACGGCTCCGAGGGCCATATGGCGGCCATCCGTGAGCGGGGGCTTTGTCCCATCCACCGGCGCAGCTTCTGCTCCTTCGCCGCCCAGGAGAGCCTGTTCTAGGGATTTTGCGACGTCGATGCGACGCTGTTGCGACACCAGTGCGGTTGGCGCGAGGAACGAAACGAGACATTCCCGCGTCATTTTTACGGTCGTGCTCGACTAAGGTGTGCTCCATCGAGAGGAAAGGAGCGCACCTTATGGCTGCGAGCAGTGAGGCGGGCGTGTTGGAGCGTCCCGCGATTAAGGAGAAGAAGCCCAAGTCCGCGCCGGCGCCCAAACGCAAGGCGAGGGAGGGATCGAGGAAGCGGCGGCCTGCCGACCCGAACGCCCAGGGACGCCGCAACCAGGCGCTGGGGGCGCGGGGCGAGGAGGCGGCCGCGCGGTTCCTCCAGCGCAACGGCTACACCATCCTCGAGCGCAACTGGACCTGTTTCGCCGGGGAGGCCGATATCATCGCCGTCAACGACGAGGCGCTCGTGTTCGTCGAGGTGAAGACGCGCCGCAACGCCGACAAGGGGCTGCCCAGCGAGGCGGTCACCCGGGCCAAGCGCGAGAAGTACGAGCGCATCGCCCTCGCCTACATCCAAGACCATTTCTTCGGCGAGGCCGTGGTGCGCTTCGATGTGGTGGCCATTATCGTGCTCTCCGACGACCGCGCCTTCATCCGGCACCATCTGGGCGCCTATTCGGTGGGTTGAGCCGTGGCGCGGGGTCAATGCGCCGTCATGGGGGCGACGGTTCGCGGCGTGGAAGTGGTGCCGGTGCGGGTCGAGGTGGTCGTTTCCGGCGGCCTGCCGGGCATGGCCATCGTGGGCATGCCGGATGCGGCCATCCAGGAGGCGCGGGAGCGGGTGCGCGCCGCGCTGCGGGCAGCGGGGTTCTCCATGCCGGGGGAGAAGATCGTCGTGAACCTGGCGCCGAGCCATCTGCGCAAGACGGGTTCGGGGTTCGACCTTCCCATAGCCTTGGGCATTCTGGCGGCCACGGGGCAGATCGATCCGGCTTGGGCGCGGGACGCGCTCTACGTGGGCGAGCTCTCGCTGGATGGGCGGGTGCGGCCGGTGGCGGGCACGCTCGCCTGCGCCATCTGCGCCCGGCGCCTCGGGCTGGACTTCGTCTGCGCCGCCGACAGCGATCCGGTGCCCTTAGACGACGTGCGGCTGCTCGCTATGACGTCGCTGGCCCAGGCGGCCCGTGAGGGAGGCGCGGCGGCGGTGCTGCCGGCCCACGGGGGACGGGCGGCCCCGGCGGCCGTCGAGGCGCTCGACTTCGCGGAGGTCGCGGGCCACGAGACGGCCAAGCGGGCCTTCCAGATCGCCGCGGCCGGCGGTCACGGGCTGCTCATGATGGGACCGCCCGGGTCGGGCAAGACCATGCTCGCCTCCCGAGTGCCCACCATCATGCCGCCGCTCTGTCCCGACGAGATGCTGGAGGCGGCCGTGGTCCATTCCGTGGCCGCCGAGCCCATCGATGCCATCATCGCGGGCCAGCGCCCCTTCCGCCATCCGCATCACAGCGCCACCTTGGCCGGGCTCGTGGGAGGCGGCAGCCCCCTGCGGCCGGGCGAGGTGTCCCTGGCCCACCACGGGGTGCTCTTCTTGGACGAGCTGGCGGAGTTCAAAAGCTCGGTTTTGCAGGGTATACGCCAGCCCATGGAGAGCGGATCGGTGATGCTCACCCGGGCCGACGGCAACGTGACCTTCCCGGCGCGGTTCGTGCTCGTGGCGGCCAGCAACCCGTGTCCCTGCGGGTACTTCGGCGACGAGGAGCGGGAGTGTACCTGCACGGTGCCCCAGATCCGGGGCTACCAGAACCGCATAGGCGGACCGCTCATCGATCGCATCGACCTGCATCTGGATGTCCGCCGCATTCGTCCGGCGGAGATTTTGGAACGGAGGCGGGGGACGAGCTCCGCGCAGCTGCGGGAGGGGGTGATGGCGGCCCGGGACTTCGCCTCGTGGCGCGCATCGCAGATGGCCGAGAAGGGGTCTGATGGCTCCATAGAGGCCTTGGCCGACGGGCCGCGCCGCTTCATGATCGCCCAGGCGGAGCTGCACGCCATGAGCGGCAGGGCCATCACGCGCACGCTCGCGGTGGCCCGCACCATCGCCGACCTGGCGGAATCCCAGGAAATCGAGAGCGCGCACATCGCGGAGGCCGTGAACTTCCGCGTGCGCGATGGAATAGGAGGAAAGTGACCGATGCCGGTGAAGGTAATGAGATTGGAAGGGGAGCGCTTCGAGCTTGCCTTGGAGGATTCGCTGTTCCCGAAGGCGCTGAAGAGCATACCCCACCCGCCGGCGCGCCTGTACGGTGTGGGCCGCCCCGGCGCGCTGGCCGAGGGACTGGCCGTCGTGGGTGCGCGGCGCGCGACGCCCTACGGGCGCGGCTGCGCCAAGCGCTTTGCCGCGGCTGCCGCCGAGCGCGGCGTCGCCATCATCTCCGGGGGCGCGCGGGGCTGCGACGCCGTGGCCCACGAGGCGGCCCTGGCCGCGGGCGCGCCCACGGTGGCCTTCCTCGGTGGCGGCTGCAACCAGCTGTACCCGGCGGAGAACGCGGGGCTCTTCCAGCGCATCGTGGCGGCCGGCGGCGCGGTGGTCTCCGAGCACGAGTGGGACTTCCCGCCCCAGCCCCACACCTTCCGCGCCCGCAACCGGCTCATTGCGGGGCTCTCCCGGGCCACGCTCATCGTGGAGGCGGGGCTGCCCTCGGGCACGTTCTCCACGGCCGACGAGGCGCTGCTCGCGGGCCGGGAGGTATGGGTGGTGCCCGGGGCCATCACCTCTGCGGCGTCGAAGGGGGCGAACCGCCTGCTGTACCAGGGGGCGCTTCCTATCGTCGACGACGATGCCTTCGCCGACGCGCTCTTCTCAACCTTCGGTTGTCTGAAGGAGCAGCGGGCCGAGGCTGCGGACGATCGCGGCAAGGCGAGCCAGCCCTATCGCGGGGAAGAAGCCCTGCTCTCGGCGCTCCAGGCCGAGCCCTTGGGCATGGAGGCCCTGCGCCAGCTGGCCGAGGACCATGCTCCGGCTGGCGACACGTTCACCTGGCTCATGATTTGGCTCGCCGAGGCCCAGCGCGACGGGCTCATCGCCCAGTACCCCGACGGGCGCTACGGCCCGCATCCGGCCCTGCGGACGGCGGTGTAGGCCATGGCTGTGTCAATAGGGAGAAGCTGGGGCGCCCAAGCGGAATTGACGGGCCTTGCGGCACCGTTGTTTGGTATCCTTTTGCCCCATGAGCAATACGGTAACCATAGTAGGCGCAGGACTGGCGGGCAGCGAGGCGGCCCTGAGCCTCGCCTCGCGCGGAATCTCCGTGCGCCTTGTCGAGATGCGCCCCGCGCATCCGACCGCCGTGCACCATACGGGGGACGCGGCCGAGCTCGTCTGCTCCAACTCGCTCAAGAGCACCAAGCCCGACAGCGCAGCGGGGCTCTTGAAGGCGGAGCTCGCGACTCTGGGATCGCCGCTGATCGCGGCGGCGAGACGCCATGCGGTGGCCGCGGGCGGCGCGTTGGCGGTGGATCGGGTGCTGTTCTCCCGGGACGTGACGCGCCAGGTGGAGGAGCATCCCCTCATTGCGGTGGAGCGCCGCGAGGCGACGGACATCCCCTCCCTTGCCGCCGGCTCGGACGCGATCGTCTTGGCGAGCGGCCCGCTCACCTCCGATGCGCTCTCGTCGTCGCTTATGGCCCTGACGGGGCGAGACGCCCTGGCCTTCTACGACGCCGCGGCGCCGGTGGTGATGGCGGATTCCATCGACTTCGGGAAGGTGTTTCGCCAAAGCCGCTACGAGGACGCCGGTGCCGGCGGGGACTACCTGAACGCCCCGTTCACCCGGGAGGAGTACGACGCCTTCATCGAGCAGCTGCTTTCGGCCGAGCGCGTCATCGCGAAGGACTTCGAGACCCGCGAGCTGTTCCAGGCCTGCCAGCCCATCGAGGAGATAGCCCGGGCCGGCCGCGACGCCCCGCGCTTCGGCACCCTGAAGCCGGTGGGGCTCACCGATCCGCGCACGGGGCGCCGCCCTTGGGCGGCTTTGCAGCTGCGCGCCGAGGACGCCCACGGCGCCAGCTACAACCTCGTCGGGTTCCAGACCAACCTCACCTTCCCCGAGCAGCGCCGCGTGTTTCGCATGATCCCCGGCCTGGAAGAGGCGGAGTTCGCGCGCTACGGCGTCATGCACCGCAACACCTTCATCGACGCGCCGCGGCTGCTCGACCGTCGTAACCGGCTCGTCACGCCGCAAGCGGACGTCCTCGGCGTCCCCGTCTACGTGGCGGGGCAGCTTGCCGGCACCGAGGGCTACTGCGAGGCCATCCGCAGCGGGCTGCACGTCGCGCTGGCCGTGACCGCCGACCTTGCGGGGATCGCGCTGCCGGAGCTGCCGACGGAGACGGTGTTCGGGGCGCTTCTGGCCTACGCCACGGATCCGGCGACGAAGGACTACCAGCCCATGCACGTGAACTTCGGGCTCATGGCTCCGCTCTCGTCCCCGGTGCGCAACAAGCGCGCCCGCTACCAGGCCTACGCCGACCGCGCCAACGAGGCGCTTGCGGGCTACAAGGAGGCCCTGGCCGAGGCGGGGCTGCTGCCGTGACGGGGCGCAAAGGCGCTGGCGGCGGAAACGCCGCCGACGGGGCGCCGCTGCCCGGCGAAGAGGCGGTGGCGCGGTTCGGCGATCACCTCGCCTCCGAGATGGGCGCCTCGACCCATACGGTGCGCGCCTATCGCGAGGACATGGAGGCCTACCTGCGCTGGGCGCAGCGGGCGGGCGTCGATCCGCTCGCTCCCACCTACCGCCAGCTGAGGCGCTACCTCGCCGAGCTCGACCAGGCGCGCTACGCCCGCACCACCATCAAGCGGCACCTGTCGTCTCTGCGTACGTTCTTCCGCTGGGCGTGCGTGACCGGTCTCGCCCCGGCCGATCCCGCCAGCGTGCTGTCGGCCCCCAAGGTCGACCGCCGGCTCCCGAAGGTCGTGTCCGACGGCGACGTGGAGCGCCTGCTGGCCGTCTACGGCCCGGCCGACGCCGACGGCGCGCCCCGCGAGCAGACGGCGGCGCAGATGCGCGACGCGGCGCTCCTGGAATTCCTGTTCTCCTGCGGCGCCCGCGTCTCCGAGGCCTCCGGGCTCCTCCTTTCCTGGGTGAACTTCCCCGAGCGCGAGGTGAAGGTGTTCGGCAAGCGCGCCAAGGAGCGCATCGTGCCCTTGAGCCGCCGGGGCGCCGAGGCCATGGCCCGCTATCTCGAGAAGGCGCGGCCGGAGCTGCTCGGCGACAGGCAGAGCGACTACTTCTTCGTCAGCAACCGGGGCAACCAGATGAAGCCCGACGGCATCCGCAAGATGTTCAAGCGCGCTCTGGCCGCTGCGGGGCTGGACGAGTCGCTCTCGCCCCATGCCCTGCGCCACTCCTTCGCCACCGACCTTCTGGAGGGCGGCGCCGATCTGCGCAGCGTCCAGGACATGCTGGGGCACGCGAGCCTCACCACCACGCAGATCTACACCCATGTGACCCCGGAGCGCCTGAAGGAGATCCACGGCCTCGCCCATCCGCGCGCGTAAGTCGCCTCCTACGGTTGGGCGCACTGCGGCCGATATGCGCGTAATTTACAAACGGCGAACAGGGGCGTTGCGCGGGGTCATCGGGGCGGTTGCGCCATCGTGACTAGTGGCTTTTTCGGGTCTTCCCCTCCTGTGTTTTGTGCAAGAATCACGGTGACGATCCAGATGGATCGTCGATCGGACGGATTGCGCGGAAGGGAGGAGCCATGAGTCGCAAGAAGGCGAAGATGCTGTTTTGGGCGGCGCTCGTCGTGCTCGCCTACATTCCCTACCTCATGCAGTCCGCCAGCCACGCCGTCATGTAGCTTCCGGATACGCCACAGCGGAAACCCACACAGGAGCCCTCGGGGGAGAGGGCTCCTTTTGCGCTCGCTGTCGGTTGCGGGGAGCGCTTGGCCAGCTGCTCGCGGCGCCCGCCGTCGGCGGCTTTAAGGCGGCGGCGGGCGGCACGGGACTCCGAACCCTCGCGCGGCTTGCGGGGCCGTTTCATCGCTGAGTGGAAAACTCAGCGCAATCCCTTGAATTCCCCTGAAGCGAGGTTCATACTTCACCCACCCTTTCGGGATATCCGTTCCCGCGAGGCAGGCTGGCACATCTCGTTCAAACGGAGGAAAGGATGCACAAAGAGGAGCTCACCGACGGGCAGTCCCTGCGCGGGTTCGCGCTCGCCACCATCGCGTTTCTGGCCATTTTCGCCGCCACGGCGATCCCGATTCCCCTCTATGCCGACTACCAGGCCACCATCGGGCTCACCACGGCGGATATCTCCAACACGATGTTCACCTACCTCACCGGCGTGGCCTTGACGCTCTTGCTCGCCGGGCGCATCTCCGACGCCTTCGGGCGCACTCCCGTGACCAGCCTCACCCTCATGCTCGCCATCGTCGGCTGCATCATGTTCATGATGGCCGACAGCGGCGCGGCCGTGCTCGCCGCCCGCTTCGTCCAGGGCCTCTCGGCCGGCTTCGGCATGAGCGCCGTGTCCGCCCTCGTCATCGACTGCGTGGGGGAGAGACACCTCGGCTGGGGGTCTACCGTTGCCAGCTGCGGTGCCATGGTGGGCATCATGATCGGGTCGGTGGCCGTGGGCATCCTCTACGACATCGTGCCGAGCATCGCCGTGCTCTACGGCATCATGATCGTCATCCTGGCCGTGTGCCTGTTCCTCATGCCCGTGGTGCACGAGCCCCTCGACCAGACGCTCTCGCTGCGCGCCGTCATGAGGGTGCGCGTCTACATCCCCACCGACAACCGGCGTCTGTTCGCCGTGGTGGCCGTGTGCTACCTGGCCACCTGGCTCGTCTCCTGCTTCTACCAGTCGTTCTCGGCGCCCATCGCCCAGCAGTGTTTCGGCGAGACCTCGCCTCTGGCCGGGTCGGTCATTCTGGCCCTCATCATGGCGCCGTCGCTTCTCGGCGGCCCGCTCGTGCAGCGCTTCGAGCCCAAGCGCACCCTCGTCGTCTCCATGGCGGTCGTGACGGCCACCACGGCGCTGATGGCGCTATGCGTCCTCATGGGCGCCGAGCTTCTGTTCATGGGCGACTGCGCCCTGTTCAGCTTCGCCATGGGCGTGGCGGTGTCCGTGTCGCTGCGCCTTCTGCTTCTGCGCGTGAGCGTGCTGCGCGTCTCGGCCATCCTCGCCTCGGTGAACCTCGTGGCCTACGCCGGCTCGGCGATCACCGGCGTGGTCTGCGGCATCCTTCTGGAGGCGACCTCCTTCGCCTTCGTGTTCGCCGCCATGGCCGCCGTGCTCGTCGCCGCCAGCCTGTTCGTGGCGATCTGCCTGCGAGCGCCCAGCGAGAAGAAGAAGGACGGCCGCCTCACGCTGTCCCGTTTCCGGAAGATGAAGGGCATGGGGGAGTCCTCGGCGCCCGAGCCCGCGACGGGGGAGGCCGTTCCCGAGGATGCCTCCGTCGCTGCCCCCGCGCTCATATAACCTGAGCGCTCATCTATGCAAAATCCGTGAACCCGAACAAAAGTTCCCTAAATTGCTAGCCAGCGGCCGCGCGAATCGGTAGAATACGCAGGCGAAACAAGAGAATTCGGCAACGGGCGGCCCGCGCGGCGCCCGTTGCTTCACGTCTGCGAAGGAAATCCAGCCAATGGCCAACGAGATCGTCATCAAAGGCGCCCGCGAGCACAACTTGAAGGACGTCGACCTGACTATTCCCCGCGACGAGCTGGTCGTCATCACGGGCCTTTCCGGCTCCGGCAAGTCCAGCCTCGCCTTCGACACCATGTACGCCGAGGGGCAGCGCCGCTATGTGGAGAGCCTCTCCAGCTATGCCCGCATGTTCCTGGGCCAGATGTCCAAGCCCGACGTGGACTCCATCGACGGCCTGTCGCCGGCGGTGTCCATCGATCAGAAGACCACGTCGAAAAACCCCCGCTCCACCGTGGGCACTACCACCGAGATCTACGACTACCTGCGCCTTCTGTTCGCGCGCGTGGGCGTGCCCCACTGCCCCGAGTGCGGCCGCGAGATCAAGAAGCAGACCACCGACCAGGTGACCGACGATATCCTGCGCCTCGGCGACGACGCCCAGGGCGAGTCGACGAAGGCCATCCTCATGGCCCCGGTGGTGGCCGGCCGCAAGGGCGAGTTCACGAAGCTCTTCGCCGATCTGCAGAAGGAGGGCTTCTCCCGCGTGCGCATCGACGGCGAGATCGTGAAGCTTTCCGGTGAGCCCGTCACCCTGAACAAGAAGATCAAGCACTTCATCGACGTGGTGGTCGACCGCGTCACGCTGAAGGAATCCGCCCAAAGCCGCATCGCCGAGGCCGTGGAGCTGGCCTGCAAGCTGGCGCAGGGCCGCGTGCTCGTGCAGGTGCTCGGGCCGGACGGGAAACCGCTCGGCGAGGCCGGGGGCACCTCCTCGGGCGCCACGGGCGGCCTCGGGGAGGGAGAGCATTTGTTCTCGCTGGCCCTCGCGTGCCCCGAGCACGGCCACTCCATGGACGAGCTGCAGCCCCGCGACTTCTCCTTCAACGCCCCCTACGGCGCCTGCCCCGACTGCCTCGGCATCGGCAGCCGCGACGAGGTGGATCCCTCGCTCGTGGTACCGGATCCGTCCCTCACGCTGAACGAGGGCGTCATCGCGCCGTTCAAGAGCGGCAACTACTACCCCCAGGTGCTGCGCGCCGTGGCCCAGCATGTGGGCACCGACGCCGACACCCCGTGGGAGGACATGCCGAAGAAGGCCCAGAAGGCGCTCTTGCATGGCCTCGGCAACGAGAAGGTGCGCGTTGACTACCGCACCGTGGACGGCCGCGACACCTACTGGTACATCGAGTGGGAGGGCGTGCTCGCCGCGGTGAAGCGCCGCTATACCGAGGCCCAGTCCGACGCCCAGCGCGAGAAGCTGTCGGCCTATTTCGCCACGGTGCCCTGCGAGACCTGCGGCGGCAAGCGCCTGAAGCCGGAGGTCCTCGCGGTCACGGTGAACGACAAGTCCATCCACGACGTCACGGAGATGTCGGCGGCCGAGTCGCTGGCGTTCTTCGAGGGGCTGCACTTCACGGGCCAGGCGGCGGTCATCGCCCTGCCCATCGTGAAGGAGATCCGCGAGCGGCTGCGCTTCCTCGTGGACGTGGGCCTGGACTACCTCACGCTGGAGCGGGCCACGGCCACGCTCTCCGGCGGCGAGGCCCAGCGCATCCGGCTCGCCACCCAGATCGGCGCCGGGCTCATGGGCGTGCTCTACATTCTGGACGAGCCCTCCATCGGGCTTCACCAGCGCGACAACGAGCGGCTCATCGCCACGTTGGAGCGCCTGCGAGACTTGGGCAACACCGTGGTGGTCGTGGAGCACGACGAGGACACCATCCGGGCGGCCGACTTCGTGGTGGACATGGGCCCGGGCGCCGGCGAGCACGGAGGCCACGTCATCGCGGCGGGGACGCCGGCGGAGGTCATGGCCACGGAGGGCTCCGTCACGGCCGACTATCTGTCGGGGCGCCGCCGCATCGCGGTACCGGAGGCTCGCCGCAAGCCGGGCCGCGGCACGCTGAAGATGACCGGCGCCAAGGAGAACAACCTGCAAAACGTCACGCTGGAGGTGCCCATCGGCACGCTCACCGTGGTCACGGGCGTCTCCGGCTCCGGCAAGAGCTCCCTTATCACCGACACGCTGGCGCCGGCGCTCGCCAACCGGCTGAACCACGCCCATCGCCGCACCGGGCCCTACCGCAAGATCACGGGCCTAGAGAAGCTGGACAAGGTCATCAACATCGACCAGAGCCCCATCGGGCGCACCCCGCGCTCGAACCCGGCCACCTACATCGGACTGTGGGACGACATCCGCGCGCTGTTCGCCAGCACGGCCGAGGCCAAGGCCCGCGGCTACGCGCCGGGGCGCTTCTCCTTCAACGTGAGCGGCGGCCGCTGCGAGGCCTGCAAGGGCGACGGCCAGATCAAGATCGAGATGCACTTCCTCCCCGACGTCTACGTGCCCTGCGAGGTCTGCAACGGCGAGCGCTACAACCGCGAGACGCTGCAGGTGACCTACCGCGGCAAGAACATCTCCGAGGTGCTCGACATGACCGTCGAGGACGCCCTGCACTTCTTCGAGAACATCCCGGGCATCAAGCGCAAGCTGCAGACGCTCTTCGACGTGGGCCTCGGCTACATCCGCCTGGGCCAGCCGGCGACCACGCTCTCCGGCGGCGAGGCCCAGCGCGTGAAGCTCGCCAGCGAGCTGCAGAAGCGCCAGTCCGGCAAAACGTTCTACATTCTGGACGAGCCCACCACGGGCCTGCACTTCGAGGACGTGCGCCAGCTTCTGGAGGTGCTGCAGCGCCTCGTGGACGCCGGTAACACCGTGCTCGTCATCGAGCACAACCTCGACGTCATCAAGTGCGCCGACCATATCGTGGACTTGGGCCCCGAGGGCGGCGACCGCGGCGGCACCATCGTCGCCCAGGGCACGCCTGAGGAGGTGGCCGAGGTGGAGGGCTCCTACACCGGGCACTTTGTCAAGCGCATGCTGGAGGCCGACCGCCAACTGGCCTCCCGTTAAGCGTCCGGCCCTATCCCGTAGGGGCAGACCTTGGTCTGCCCTTTCGAGTGGAATAACCTCGCTCGGGAGGGGCGACCAAGGTCGCCCCCTACGGAAATCCTCCGGCGATTAGGGTCGCCCCCTACGGAGATCAACCGGCGACCAAGGTCGCCCCCCGGTGAGGGAATATGGAACCTCGTGCCCCGTCGCGCCTTCGCGGCGGGGCTTCGGTATAATTTTCCCCATGAAGAAGCGTACCCGCGAAAAAGTCGCCCTGCTCGTGTTCGCGCTGCTCGTCGTGCTCGGCGGCAGCGTGCTTCTGCGCTACTTCGAGACGGGCCGCTCCTTCAACATGGCCGCCACCGCCGTGGACGACGCCTTCGGGCAGATGTCCGGATATACGGCCATCGTCTTCGACGGCACCTACGACGTCCTGGACGCGCTGCGCCCCACGAAGCTCCCCTCGGTGGACGGGGACGCCGACGAGCGTCCCGAGACGCTGGGCGAGATGGTGGCCGCCGAGCTGGCGCGGTTGCCGCTGTCCATGCGCGAGCGGCCCGTCTACGCCTCGGATGTGCGCTCGTTCTACGAGGAGAAGGGCGCCGGCGTCCTCACGCTGAACCTGGACGATCTCGCCCGCTACGAGAAGCCGCGCATCCTCATGGCCGGCGACCGCAAGATCGGCGTCGTGGCCGTGGACTACTACGCCTCGGCTCGTCAGCTGGAAAAGCTGCACGACGAGCTCGCGTCCGCCGGCGCCGAGTCCTTCGTCTGCCTCGTGCCGCGTCTGAGCTGCCTTGCGAGCACCGACGACTTCAACGTGGTCATCGTCACCGACGACGACCAGGCCGAGCCCGGCCGCGGCGAGGGCGAGGGAAACGCGCACATCGTCTACGCCCCGGAGCGCGGGCAGGTGGGCGTCGTGCTGCTCACGTCCCTGAACGTCCCCTCCTCGAAGGTGTACGCCTCGCTCTAGCCCGTTCGCCGCTCCCGCGTGCGCAAATTCGCGGGCTTTGTTTCGGCTCAGTTAATTAGTCATCGTTTGGAAATTCCCCGTTCTATAATGCGGCGCGAAGGCGGAGGTGCATCGTGGCACCGCCGCGAGCCCTTTCCGCATAAAGGAGGTTCCTTTGAGCTACGTCGACAACGTCATCGAACAGGTGAAGGCGAAGAACGCCGAGCAGCCCGAGTTCATCCAGGCCGTCACCGAGGTCCTGCAGTCCTTGGAGCCGGTCATCGAGGCCCATCCGGAATACGAGGAGGCAGCCCTCCTCGAGCGCATCGTCGAGCCCGAACGCGTCATCATGTTCCGCGTGCCGTGGGTCGACGATAACGGCAAGGTTCAGGTCAACCGCGGCTTCCGCGTGCAGTTCAACAGCGCCATCGGCCCCTACAAGGGTGGCCTGCGCCTGCATCCTTCCGTGAACCTCGGCATCATCAAGTTCCTCGGCTTCGAGCAGATCTTCAAGAACAGCCTCACCACGCTGCCCATGGGCGGCGGCAAGGGCGGCTGCGACTTCGACCCGAAGGGCAAGTCCGATATGGAGGTCATGCGCTTCTGCCAGGCCTTCATGACCGAGCTGTTCCGCCACATCGGCGCCGATACCGACGTGCCGGCCGGCGACATCGGCACGGGCGCCCGCGAGATCGGCTACATGTTCGGCCAGTACAAGAAGATCAAGAACGTCTTCGAGGGCGTGCTAACCGGCAAGGGCCTTTCCTTCGGCGGCTCGCTCGCCCGCACTGAGGCCACCGGCTACGGCCTGGTGTACCTCGTGGAGGAGTACCTGAAGTGCAACGGCGACTCCTTCGACGGCAAGACGGTCTGCATCTCCGGCTCCGGCAACGTGGCCATCTACGCCACGCAGAAGGCCCAGCAGCTCGGCGCCAAGGTGGTCACCGTGTCCGACTCCACCGGTTGGGTGTACGATCCGGCGGGCATCGATGTCGCGCTGCTCAAGCAGGTCAAGGAAGTGGAGCGCGGCCGCCTCACCGAGTATGCCGCCCGCCGCGAGGGCGTCGAGTACCACGAGGGCCGCGGCGTGTGGGTTACCCCCTGCGACATCGCGCTGCCCTGCGCCACCCAGAACGAGGTGCACATGGAGGACGTGGAGAATCTCGTGAAGAACGGCTGCAAGATCCTCGCCGAGGGCGCCAACATGCCCACCACCCTCGAGGCTACCGAGTACGTGCAGGAGCACGGCATTGTGTTCTTCCCGGGCAAGGCGGCCAACGCCGGCGGCGTGGCCACCTCCGGTCTGGAGATGTCCCAGAACTCCGAGCGCCTCTCCTGGACCTTCGAGGAAGTGGACGCGAAGCTCAAGGGCATCATGGTGAGCATCTTCCACGCCATCGACGACGCCGCCAAGCGCTACGGCCATGAGGGCAACTACGTCATGGGCGCCAACATCGCCGGCTTCGAGAAGGTCGCCAACGCCATGATGGCCCAGGGCATCGTGTAGGAAGAGCCGCGCGCTGACGTTACGAACGACCTGTGGGTCACGTGAAAAGAACCCCGGTGAGAACGAACCGGGGTTCTTTTGCGTTCTAGAGGCCGGCCTGCTGCTTGCAGTCGGCGAGGGCCTCGGCGACGGCGGTCTGCTGCTTGCAGCTGGCGGGGATCTTCGAAGCTGCGATCGAGTAAAACAAAAAAGCACATTTTCCAACTTGTGTGAGACGAGAAGTAAGGGGGTGTGGAATGCGGAAATAGAGTTTTACCAGTTCAAACGCTTGCTAATTTTCATACTTCATTTATGGAGCAATCGGTTTTAATCAGATATCTTGGAAAATGTGCTATTTTGGACTCGGGGGGTGCGGACGTTTTTCCGGACGGCCTAGGCGGCCAGCCCCAGCCGCCTCCTGCGGCCGGCTATCGTATCGTACACCTTGCGCCCTCCCTCGTCG